>CAKVAF010000005.1 GCA_934718785.1 uncultured Campylobacter sp.
GTGGTGAGCTTTGCCATCATGCTTACGATTTTGGTAGAAGCGCTGAAGTTTTTTCAAAAAGAAAGCGTTTTTACCTTTCTTTTTAGCTCACAATGGGCAGCAGACGCGGCGTTTGTCTCTGCTGATGGCACGACAGGATATGGGATTTTTGGTGCGGCTTCTTTGTTTTGGGGCACTTTTTATATCTCGCTCATTGCTATGCTTACAGCCTTGCCACTTGGCATTATGTGCGCCATTTATTTAGGCGTTTTTGCAGGTAAAAAATCCAAAAACTATCTCAAGCCTATTTTAGAAATTATCGCTGGAATTCCAACGGTGGTTTTTGGCTTTTTTGCCGTGATTATCATCGCGCCTTTAATTGTCTGGGCTTTCAGGGGTTTAGGACTTGAGGCAAGTTATGAAAGCGCATTAGGGGCTGGCTTTATGATGGGTATTATGATCGTTCCTATTGTGGCTAGTCTTTCACAAGATTGTATCGAAGCTGTAAGCACCAAGCGCATAAATGGCGCTTATGCTTTGGGGATGACTAAAAAAGAAGTCATTTTTGCTGTGATTTTACCCGAAGCTATGCCTGGCATTATCGCTGCTTGTTTATTAGGGCTTTCGCGTGCTTTGGGCGAGACGATGATTGTCGTCATGGCGGCAAGTTTAAGACCAAATATGAGCTGGAATTTCTTAGAAGATATGACCACAGTAACCGTTCATATCGTGCAGGCTTTACAGGGCGATCAAGCCTTTGATAGCTCGCTAACTTTAAGTGCTTTTTCACTAGGACTTACGCTTTTCATCATCACGCTCATTATAAATATGTTTAGCGTCTATCTCATCAATAAATTTCATAAAGGCAAAAGTCTATGAAAAATTTACTCAAAGAAAGAAAGAAAAGCTCGAAAAGATTTCGTCTTTTTTGCAAGGCTGGCCTTTATATCAATATGTTTTTTTTGGTGATTTTTTTAGCAAGTATCACTTATTTAGGCTTTCCAGCGTTTAAGCAAACTTATATTTTTGTAAAGACAGATTCAAATTCCAGCGTGACCGAGCTTTTATCGCGCGATGAAAGGCGTCAAATTCGTATCAATCAAGGCGTAAAAGAAGATACTTGGATGCTGGCAAACGCAGAAGTCGATCAATACGCCAAGCAAAAGTTTAACAAGCTCAATGACGAGCAAAAAGCAGTTGTGGATACTCTCATACAAAATCATCAGCTTGAAGAAAAATTCAATATCAACTTTTTTCTAGCAGGAGATTCTAAAACCTCGCCTGAAAAATCAGGCGTTCTCGCTTCAGTCGTAGGCACCTTACTTTGTATGTTTGTGTGTATGGTTGTAGCTGTGCCTATAGGCGTGGCGGCTGCGATTTATTTAGAAGAATTTGCAAAGCAAAATTTCATCACAAATGTGATTGAAGTTTGTATCAACAATTTAGCCGGCATTCCTAGCATTATCTTTGGGCTTTTGGGGCTTGGGCTGTTTATAAATTTCTTTGGCATTCCGCGCTCTTCAGCCCTTGTAGGAGGGCTAACCCTTGCCATTATGAGCCTTCCTATCATAATAGTTTCAACTAAAGCTGCGCTTAAAAGCGTGGATGTGAGTATGAAAAACGCTGCGCTTGCTCTAGGCTTTACGAAATGGCAAATGGTGCAAGGCATAGTGTTGCCTTTGGCTATGCCTATGATTATGACAGGTTCGATTTTAGCGCTAGCTCAGGCTATCGGCGAGACAGCCCCGCTTATGCTAATAGGCATGATAGCCTTTATCCCAGATGTCGCCACTGGGCTAGAACAGCCCACAACCGTGCTTCCAGCTTTAATTTATAACTGGGCTTCTATGCCAGAACGTGCTTTTATGGAGCGCGCAGCGGCTGGGATTTTGGTGCTTTTAGGACTTTTAGTCATACTTAATTTAAGCGCGATACTTTTACGCAAATACTTTCAAGGAAAACAACAATGGTAGCAAGAACAGTCAATTTAAATCTTTTTTATGGCAAAAAACAAGCCCTTTTTGATATCAATATGGAAATTGCTGAAAATAAAATCACGGCCTTAATCGGTGCTTCAGGCTGTGGGAAATCGACCTTTTTGCGTTGTTTTAATAGAATGAATGATAAAATCGCTAAAATCAACGGCCTTGTCGAAGTGGCAGGCAAAGATGTGCGCTCTGTAGATGTGGTAGAGCTTAGAAAAACCGTAGGCATGGTCTTTCAACAGCCTAATGTCTTTGTCAAAAGCATTTATGATAATATCGCTTATGCCCCGAGCCTTCATGGCATGATAGCAAATAAAGCCGAAGAAGAAGCCCTTGTGGTGGATTGCTTGCAAAAAGTAGGGCTTTTTGATGAAGTTAAGGATAAGCTTAAAACAAACGCACTAGCCCTTTCAGGCGGACAGCAGCAAAGACTTTGCATCGCGCGCGCTCTTGCTATCAAGCCTAAACTTTTGCTTTTAGATGAGCCTACTTCTGCGCTTGATCCTATTTCAAGTGGCGTGATTGAAGAGCTCATTAAAGAGCTTAGCCACGATCTTTCCATGCTTATGGTCACTCACAATATGCAGCAAGGAAAGCGCGTTGCAGATTACACCGCGTTTTTTCACTTGGGCGAATTGATTGAATTTGGCGAGAGTAAAGAGTTTTTCGAACATCCAAAAGAGCAAAAAACAAAAGATTATCTAAGCGGGGCTTTTGGCTGAGATTTTATTAAAATTGATTTATTTAGATTTAAAATTTAAATAAATCAATACTTAGAGTTTAAATTTTAAACAAATTTAAACTAGAAATATCCTATAAAAATCATTAAATTTTTCTTATAAATCAATCTCAATTTTACTTATTTAAAATTCTTTTTTTGTTTTCAAACTCTTTCTCAAGTCTTTTGGCTTTAAAATAAATTTCAAATCCCTAGTTAAACTTAGTTTTATCCACTCTCATTAAAATTTAGCGAATAAATAAAAAATGAAAAATTTATTTATTTCTTTTTCTTTAAGTTTTTACAATCACTCATAAATCACTTATCGATGATTTAAAGATTTTTAATCTTAATATGTTACAAATTTACACATATTTTATGATTTTCTATCCTTTATTTTAAATTCCAATGATTTTTAAATGATTTTTGCTTCATTTATTCTAAAATTGAGCTTTATATTTAAGTAACGCGATATAAATTCCATAGATTCTCTAAAATGCGCTTATTTCAATAACATAGCAATTTTTCAATAATTACAAATTTACACATTTGAAATTTAAAAAGTGTGTAAAATTGTAAATTTTAAAGTTTTTCGTGTTAAACTTAACTCATCAAAACACAATTTTAAGGAGTTACTTTATGTATCAACAAATATTTGACCCGCTTGGCAATATCTGGCTTTCAGCCATTTTTGCTTTTATCCCCATTGCTTGTTTTTTACTCTGTCTTCTTGCTTTTAAGCTCAAAGGCTATCAAGCAGGCTTTTTGACCGTCGTTGTGGCTTCGCTTGTTGCCTATTTTGTCTATGATATGCCTTTTTCTTTGGTAGGGGCTAGCTTCGTGCAAGGCTTTGCGCAAGGCATGTGGCCTATTGCTTGGATTATCATTGCGGCGATTTTTCTTTACAAACTCTCGGTCAAATCAGGCTCTTTTGAAGTCATCAAGCAAAGCGTGATGAGTATAACGCCTGATCACCGTATACAAGTGATTTTGATCGGCTTTTGCTTTGGCTCGTTTTTAGAAGGAGCTATTGGCTTTGGCGGACCTGTGGCGATTACGGCTGCTTTGCTTGTAGGACTTGGACTGCGCCCACTTTATGCGGCTGGGCTTTGTCTTATCGCAAACACAGCTCCTGTTGCCTTTGGAGCGGTTGGGATCCCTATCATTGCGATGACAAATCTAGTCGGTGTCGAGCAGCACGCCGTTTCTGCTATGGTGGGGCGTATGCTTGTACCTTTAAGCCTTACTGTACCTTTTTTCATCGTCTTTTTAATGGACGGACTTAAGGGCGTGAAAGAGACTTTCCCGGCTATTTTAGTAGCGGCTTTAAGCTTTACTATCACGCAGTTTTTAAGCTCAAATTTTCTTGGTGCTGAGCTTCCTGATATCATTTCAGCCATAGTTTCTTTATTTTGTACCACTATCTTTTTGAAATTTTGGCGTCCTAAAAATATCTTCCGTCTTGATGATGTGAAAGACTTTTCAAATCACACTCAGCTCGAATTTGGCAAGGTTTTTAAAGCATGGCTTCCTTTTATCTTACTCATCGTTTGTATCATCATTTGGACTCAGCCTTGGTTTAAGGCTATTTTTGAGGCTAAAAAAGTGCTTTTTGAAGCAGGCGGCACGGTTCCAGCCGAGAGCTTTTTCTTTAGTATTAAGCCTATTTTGGACGAAGCGGGCAACACTTTAGGCTACATGAAAATTGGCACGCTTAATTATTCTCAAATTGCCATTGATTTTAACTCAGCACTTGGAAATATCCTAGATCCAAACGGCAAAGTCGTGGTGCTAGGTCAAACGATCAATTTCATCGGCTTTCAAGCAGGCTCAGCCATTTTAGTCGCTGCATTTTTGACAATCTTTTTGCTTCGCATTAAAGCAGATGACGCGGCCGAATGCTTTGGTGATACTTTAAAAGAAATGGCGATACCTTGCATTACCATAGGACTCGTGGTTGCCTTTGCTTTTGTTACAAAAAACTCAGGCATGAGTGGCACTCTAGGCACAGCTTTTGCGCAAACGGGAAATGCCTTTGCTTTCTTTAGCCCAGTCATTGGCTGGATAGGCGTTTTCTTAACAGGCTCAGATACGAGCGCAAATTTACTCTTTGGTCCGCTTCAGCAAGTCAGCGCAGCCGCACTTGGCATTAAAGAAGCCCTTTTCTTAGCGGCAAATTCAGTCGGTGGCGTTGTTGGCAAGATGATAAGCCCACAAAGCATTGCCATAGCTTGCGCTGCTGTGGGGCTTGTCGGCAAGGAAAGTGAATTGTTTAAATTCACGCTTAAATACTCTGTTGCCTTTATCATTTTAATAGGCATTTGGACGCTTATTATCGCCTTTTTCTTAAGCTTTATCATCCCAGATACGCTGCCTTTGGTGAGAATTTAACTTCATTTAGCCCTTAAATTTAGGGGCTAAATTTAAAAATTTAGGTTAAAATAAATGAAAATTTTTAAGGAAAAATGATGAATAAAGTCTATTTTTACGCCACCTGTTTAGGCACGGCGGCAATGCAAGAAATGGTTATAAATGCCATTAAGCTTTTGCGTAAAGAAGGCATTGAAGTGATTTTTAAGAAAAATCAAACCTGTTGCGCTCAGCCTAGCTTTAACTCAGGCTATTTTAAGGAAAGTAAAGTCGTCGCTCTTTATAATGCTCAGCTTTTTGACAAGCCTTATCCTGTAGTCGTTCCAAGTGGTTCGTGCGCGGGTATGATGAGTCATGATTATTTAGAGCTTTTTAAGGATGAAGAAAAGTCTAAATTTGAGCTGGTGCAAGATTTTAGCTCAAAAGTCATCGAGCTTTCGCAGTTTTTAGACAAGGTTTTGAATGTAAATTATGAGGATAAGGGCGAGCCTATCAAGGTTACTTGGCATTCAAATTGTCACGCTTTAAGGGTGCAAAAAAGCATAGAATCATCAAAAAATTTAATCAAACGTCTTTCTAATGTTGAATTAATTGAGCTTGAATACGAAGAAGAGTGCTGTGGCTTTGGCGGGACCTTTTCAGTAAAAGAGCCTGAAATTTCAAATGCTATGGCGCGCGCAAAAGTCGCTGACATACAAAAAACAGGCGCAAAATATTTAATCAGCGGCGATGGGGGCTGTCTTTTAAATATAAAAGGCACGATGGGGCGAATGGGGCTTGATATTAAGGGGCTTCATTTGTATGATTTTTTACTAAAAAGACTTGAGGGGGTGAGTTTATGAGTGTTGAAATAAGAGAGCCACACGAAAAAATCGTGCATGAAAAATTAAATGACACGCAAATGCGTGAAAACTTAACTAACGCTATGCACACCTTGCAAAAAAACCGCCTCAAAGTCATCGATGATAAATTTAACGACTGGCAAGGGCTTCGCGCGCGTGCAAAGCAGGCTAAAAATAACGCTTTAATGAGCCTTGAAGAAAGGCTTTTGGAATTTGAAAAAAATGCGACGAAAAACGGAATTTGCGTGCATTGGGCAAGTTCAGCCGAGGATGCTTGTGAGATTATCTATCAATTAATGCTTGAAAAAAATGTGGATAAGATTCTTAAGGGCAAGTCTATGGCAAGCGAAGAAATCGGGCTTAATCACTACTTAGAAAAGAAAGGACTTAAGGCGATTGAAAGCGATTTGGGCGAGCTTATTTTACAGCTTGATAGCGAAGCACCCGTGCATATCGTCGTGCCTGCCATTCATAAAAACCGTTATCAAATAGGAGAAACTTTTAAGCAAAAATTAAATGCACCCCTTGAAAGTGAGCCCGAACGCCTAAATGCCATAGCTAGAGAGCATTTACGCTCTGAGTTTGAAGGGCTTAAAATGGGGCTTAGCGGTGTGAATTTTGCGATGAGTGCAGAAGGAGCCTTTTGGCTTATAGAAAATGAGGGCAATGGGCGCATGTGCACCACTGCCCCAGACATTCACATCGCACTTTGTGGTATAGAAAAAGTCATGCAAAGCTTTGAAGATGCCGCAACTATGGTGCATTTACTCACCCCATCAGCCACAGGCCAGTTCATCCCAACTTATAATAATATCATCACAGCACCGCGTAAAAACGGCGATTTAGACGGACCTAAGGAAGTGCATTTAGTGCTTTTTGATCATAACCGCTCGAAAATGCTTAATCACAAGGATTATTACGAAGCCTTGCGCTGCATTCGCTGTGGGGCTTGTATGAATTTTTGCCCTGTGTATGATAAAATCGGCGGACACACTTATCAAACGACCTATCCGGGTCCTATAGGCGAAGTGATTAGTCCAAATTTATTTGGCATTGATGAAACGGGTGATATTTTAAGCTTTTGCTCGCTTTGTGGGCGCTGTAGCGAAGTTTGCCCTGTGAAAATCCCGCTTGCAAATCTCATTCGCACCCTAAGGGGCAATAAAATAGGCCAAGGCGATGAAATCCTAGGAAGCGATAATTTACATCCAAGTAGAGCCGAAGCCTTAGCGATGAGAAATTTTGAGATGATGGCAACGAGTGGAAATTTGTGGCGTTTTTCGCTTTCAAATGCGCACCGCTTTAATTTTTTAGTGCAAAGTTTTAAGGGCGTTTTGCCCGTGATTAAAAAATGGAGCGCTTTTAAAGAACTGCCACAAATTAAGGAAAATCTTTATAAAAGGGTGCAAGAAATTGAGGGGGTGATTTATGAGTGAGAATTTAAAAACAGCTGCGCAAAGTGCAGAAAATCAAGCCTTTAAGCCAAATTTAAACAGCACTTTCAAAGAAAGCCGCCAAGAAATTTCAGCGCGCTCTAAAGAAGCGATTTTAAGCGCTATTCGCACCGCACCTAAGGCAAAAGATTATGAACGCATAGAAACGAGCGATCCTGTGGCGCACATTCAAAGAAAGGCTGATGAGAGCGCGCTTGATGAGATGAAACGCAAGATGAGCGATAATAAATTCATCGTTGAAGAGTGCGAAAAAAATGAGCTGGAAGCTAAGATAAATGAGATTGTGGCACTTTATGGCTTTACAAAAATGATTTATGGCACAGGCTTAAAGCTTGATACAGCTAAGATAAATGCCGATAGCAAGGTGTTTTTTGATAAAGAGATAGAGAGTTTGCGCCATGAAGTTTTTCATAGCGAGTTTAGCATCATTCACGCAAAATGTGGCGTAAGCTCTCACGGAGTAGCTTTGGTGCTAAGCAGTGCTACTCAGCCTAGAATGCTTTCTTTAGCGCCCACGCTTTGCATAGTGCTGCTTGAAAAGGAAAAAATCGTGCCTTCTTTAGCCACGGCGCTAAATTTGCTTAAAAGCGAAAATGAAGTGCTGCCAAGCAATATTTTATTTATCGCAGGACCTTCTCGCACCGCTGATATCGAGCTTATCACCGTTTTTGGCGTGCATGGGTCTCAAAAAGTGCATATCGTGCTTTATTAAAAACTTGCTTTAAAACTTGAAATTTAAGCCCTTGAGCCTAAATTTCAAGGGAGATTTAAGGACACGCTAAATCAGCTTTGAAATTTAAGCGAGTTTATTTTTTTGATAGCCTTTTCATAGGCTTTTAATTTTATCTCATTGTAAATCTCAACATGTTTCATCATTTCTTGTCGAATGCCTTTGATGAAATTTTCCATAAATTCAAAGTTAATTTCGCCGTTGTTATTCACAGGTAAAGATATTTTTCTTTCTTTGACCCTGTCCCATAAAGCCTTATTATACCAATCAAAAAAATCAAAAATTGCTTTTTGTAAAATTACTACAAAAAATAAGCAAATATTTCTTTTTTCAAGTTGATTTAATTTTAATGTTATAGCATAAGCGCTATTCAAAATAGCAAATTCTTTCTCGTGGTAATAGACTAAACCTGTGGCAACATTACCTTTATCTATGATTACAATTTTATTCTGCGTTGTTTCATAATCATTTTTACCCACATAATACATCACGCCATTATTATCAACTTTTGAGGAGACGGCAGGCACGGGGTGTAATTCGTCTTTCTCTTTTACTCTAAATTCTCTACTATCAAGCGGGTTAAGCTTCTTAAGATTTATTTTCTCAAACAAATCGCCTATTTTAAACTCTTTCCATTTGAAAGAATGCAAATTTTCGCTTGAATTAAATTTTATTCTCTTGCTTTCTATGTCAAAGTTGCTTTCATAAAGAAAGGTTTCAAGCATTATTTTTTCAAAATCTTTTTTGTCAATATTGTTTTCAAAGAGTAGATAATCTAACACGGCTTTTTTGAATTCTTTTTCAGTAATAGAAAAAGGCTTCTTAGGTGCTTGATAGTCTAAATGCTCGCTTGGATTTAACCATTGACAAGTCGCGTCGCCTCCTTGTTTTTCAATTACATTTAACCAATAAGGCTTTAACTCGTTTTCCCATTTACCCTTAATGTCGCGTCGTCCCTTTTTTACAATAGTTTCTAGTCCGTCCTCTTTTATATGACAAGTAAAAATTTCTTTATTGTTTTGTGGCTCGTGTGCTTTGAATAAAAAAATGGAGGCTCTAATATAAGCAAAACTCCTTGAAAAAGTTTTATGAGGTAGTCTTATAATTTTTAAAAGTGAATGTTTTTCAAGCCATTTTTCAACCTGCTTTCTGCCTGCTTCAAGTTTATTAACAGGGAGCAAAAATGCACACATTGCACCCTCACTAACATTATTCAGCACATTTTCTATTATCTCATAGACGCCATGCTTGTTTTCATAAGGCGGATTCATTAAAACTTTTGTGATATTTTTGCTTTTTATCCATTCGCAAACATCTTTATCTCTAGTATCAGCTTGAATTAAATTTGATTTTCCGTCCTTATGTATAAGCATATTCGCACAAGCTAGAGTGAATAAATCTTTTGATATTTCTACGCCAAAAAGTCGGTTATTACAAATATCAAGCAAAGCTTCTTTATTTTCTATTCCGCCTTTTTCATTAAGCATTTCATCCAAAGTTGCCATTAACAAAGAACCGCTTCCACAAGCAGCATCTAGCACCCTGTCATTATGCGTAACCCCTGCTATATGATACATTAATTTAGCTATGTGATGAGGTGTGAAAATTTGCCCGTATTCTTGTTTTTGAGACGAACCGCGGTTGAATTCATTAAAAAATAACATCATCACATCTTCGCCGTTATATTTGCTTGAATTAATAAATTGTGATATTTTTATAACATTATCTATAAAATCGCACATTGCTTCTTCATAGTTACCTATGTAACAAGTTATTTTCTCAAGTTGCTTTTTGTGGTGAAATTTAAATTTTTTCTTTGAAAAATTGGCTTAGTTTTTCTAAAGCTTCATCGCTTTGCACTTTAAGGCTTTGAAATTTTTTATTAAAAGTGCGTTGGCGTTTGGCAAGCTGAGCGGTGTGCGTGTTTATAAGAGTTTCAAGCTCGTTTTTGTCTATTTCACCGCGTAAAAACGCGCCACATTCTTTTAAACCTATGGAATTTAAGGGCTTGAGCGCATTATCATAATGACTAAATAAAAAGCGAGCCTCGTCAATAAGCCCATTTTCAAGCATTGCTTTTGTGCGCGCTGAGATTTTTTCGCGCAAAGTCTCTTTGTCTATTTCAAGCTCAAAGATTTGAATATCCTTAATCAAAGGCTCTTTTTTAGCCTTTTTAAGATACTCGCTCGGGGGCATAGGCTTGCAAAGATCATAAATTTCAAGCCATTTTTGCAAGCGGTAAGTGTCATTAGCATGGATTTTGCTAGCTTTATCCACATTTTGCATTAAATGATAAATTTCTTCCTTGCTTAAATTCGCTTTTGCGCACTGATTATCAGGGCTTTGAAATTTACTTAAGCCATTTAAAAGCGCGCTAAGATAAAAGCTCGTCCCGCCCACGATGATTAGCGGTCTATCCAGTTTTTGCGCCTTATTTTTAGCTCTTGTATATTCTTTAAAAAACAAGCTCACATTAAAGCTCTCATCAACATTTAGCAAATTCACGCCAAAATACTCAAGCTCGCTAAGCTCCTTTTGACTGGGCTTTGCACTAGCTATATCAATTTGCTTATACACACAAAGACTATCAAGGCTGAGTAAAACCGCGCCAAACTCTTGAGCAAGGGCATTTGCAAGTGCGCTTTTGCCACTTGCTGTGGTGCCTATTATCGCCGTTTCAAAAAACAAATTTTTATCTCCTTTGCTTAGCTTTTTGGTGTCTTTGCGGGAGTTTGTAAAAATCTCAATCGGCAGGCTTCTTTGTCTAGTCTCAATCGATTTTTACTGCACAACCCACAAAGTTACCCAAAAACCTTTCACTCTTTGCTTTATCGGCCGTCTTAAAATGCATAAAATTTTCGTGGCACAGCGAATTAAAATTTCAAAATCTCTGCCCATAATTTAAATTTGAGCTTTCATTTAGGCTTTTAAATTAAATTCAAATTTTCTTTAAATTTTAAGATAAATTTCGTTAAAATCACAAGTGAATTTCAAAAAAATTAAAAATTTAAAGAGCAAAAATGTCAAAGATTTATGATAAATTCAAACAACTCCTTGATTTAGTCGTCTTTCAGCACTCCATTTTTGCCTTGCCTTTTTTGTTTGCTTCGATGATGAGTGCTTCAAAGCTTGAAAATGGGACGATCTTTTTTGATTTAAAGCCTTTGATTTTAGCAGTGATTTGTGCGGTGAGTGCGAGAAATTTCGCAATGGCGGTCAATCGCTTGCTTGATGAAGATATCGATAAGCTCAATCCTCGCACGCAAAATCGCCCTAATATCAGTGGTAAAATAGGCCGTTTAAGCGTGATTATTTTTATCCTTTTAAACGCTTTGATTTTTGTCGCAACGACTTATTTTATCAACGCGCTTGCCTTTTATCTTTCTTTGCTGGTGCTGTTTTTCTTAGCTCTTTATTCAACATTCAAACGCTTTAGTTTTCTAGCTCATATCGTGCTTGGACTGTGCTTGGGGCTGAGTGCGATTGCGGGGTGTATTATTATTAGCGGGCGTGTGGAGCTTTTTAGCGTGTATTTGTGCTTTGGCGTGTGCTTTTGGACGGCGGGATTTGATTTACTTTATAGCTTGCAGGATATGGAATTTGACAAAAAGCACGGGCTTCACTCTATCCCTGCGCGCTTTGGAGCAAGAGCGACTTTGATTATATCCTCGCTTTGTCATTTCATCGCTGTTTTGTTTTGGCTGCTTTTTGCTTATGAAATGAAGCTTAATTTAATAGGCTTTGTGGGCATTTTCATCTGCGCTTTGATTTTATGCTTTGAGCAAATCATTGTGCGCCGCAATTTTTCTCAAATCAACCGCGCCTTTTTTACTTTAAATGGCTATTTAAGCGTGGTGTTTTTGATTTTTGTTTTGCTTGGATTGAGTGATTTTGCTCAATTTAACGCTTAAATCTTTAAGAAATTTTAAAATTCAGCGCTTTTGACTTAAATTTAAGATAAAATTTAAAGATTTAATTGATGAAAGATAAAGATGACTTTTTTTAAAACCAGCTTGAAAATAGAATTTGAAGTGCTAAATTCCAGCAATGAAGAGCGCTTTTTAGAGGAGTATTTAGCTTTGAATAAAAGCGCTGAGGTGGCGCGCTTTAAAAAACTTGCCGCAAAGATTGATTTTAGCGAAGCTGAAGAGTTTTTATTTCAAATGCTTTTGAGTATAAAAAAAGATTTAAGCGATTTAAAGCTAAATCAAAAAGAAAAGCTTTTAAAACTTGAAAATCAGGGCTTTGCAAATGAAATAAATTTCGAGCATATTCAAATGAGCGCGCCTTGCTTTAAGCCTTTGGCAAAATACTACGCGCGCGTAGAAATTCGCACTCAAATTTTAAGCTTTTTTATCGAGACAAAAGATGCACAAATTGCTGAAATTTCAAAGATAAAAGCAGAAGAAAAGGCGCTTTGGGATAATTTTGTCGTGCAAATGCAAAGGGATATGATAAAGGATTTAAGGAGTAAAAATGAGCGATGAATTGCTTTATTTGATTTTCATCGTGGTGCTTGTGGTAGCGATGTTTGCGTATATGATGATAAGGGATAAGGAAAATCAAGCTAAAATTTCTAAGCTTGAAAATGTGCTTGAAGACACGAATAAAAATTTGCATTATCTTAAGAAGTATTTGGATGAAAAAAGTGGTATCAGTGAAGAAGTGCTTGCACAAATAAATGTGCCAAATTTGGATGAAAGTAAGATAAAATCACTTGTAGAACAAGAGCTTAACTCAAAAATCGTGCCGATTTTAAAGAGTTTAAAAGGCTTTGAAAGCGTGATTGATGAGATTCAAAGCGAACAGGAAAATCGTCTTTCAAATTTAGAACAAAGAACGCAAAATATGACAAAATTAAGCCCTGATTACTCCAGTGAAGAGCAAAAAATTGTCGAGCTTTTTAAAGCGGGCAAAAGCGTTGAGCAAATCGCTAAGGATCTGCGCATAAGCACAGGAAATGTGGAGTTTGCTTTGAAATTTAATAAAGTCATCGACTAGGATTTTTATGTTTGCTAAAAAATGGATGAGAGCTTTTGAATTTATAGTTTTTAAAAGATTTGTAAGTGATGAAATTTTTATATTTGCTAGAAATTTTATCATGGCTGAAAATTTTATGTTTTGGGCTAGAAAATTCATATTTTTAAAAAATTTCACAAACTCTAAAAATTTCATTCTTATAAATTTAAAAGAAAGCCTTTGAAATGCTTGTAGATAGCTTTTCTCGTGAGATTAATTATTTAAGAATTTCTCTTACCAAAAATTGCAATTTTCGCTGTCTTTATTGTATGCCTAAAATTCCTTTGTATAAAAAAAGCGATGAGAATTTACTGAGTTTTGATGAGCTTTTTTTATTTGTGAAAATTTGCATTGATGAGGGTGTGAAAAAGATAAGACTTACAGGTGGAGAGCCGCTTTTGCGTGAGAATTTGCACGAATTTGTAAGGATGATTACAAATTATGCGCCTGATATTGATATCGCGCTTACAACAAATGCCTATTTGCTAGAATCTTGCGCGCAGGGCTTAAAGCAGGCTGGGCTAAAGCGCATTAATGTTTCTTTGGATAGCTTAAAGCCAGAGCGCATCAAGAAAATTTCAAATGTTGATGCGCTTGGCCAAATTCTAAAAGGTATTGACGCAGGGCTTAAAGCAGGCTTTAAAATGAAGCTTAATTGCGTTGCGTTGAAAGATTTTAACGATGATGAGCTAAATGCTTTGCTTGAGTTTTCTAAAGAAAAAAATATACAAATTCGCTTCATTGAATTTATGGAAAACGCCCACGCTTATGGAGCTTTAAAGGGTCTTGGACGTGAGCAGATTTTAAAGATTTTAAGCAAAAGTTATGATATAAAGGCACTTGAGCGTAGTAAAAACTCACCTGTGAGCCTTTTTAGCGCAAATGATTACACCTTTGGCATTATCGATCCACACAGCGACGCCTTTTGTGATACTTGCAACCGCTTAAGGCTCACTGCTGAGGGCTTTTTGGTGCCTTGTCTTTATTTTGATGAAGCGATGAGTATGAGAAAAGCGCTGAAAAATAGGGATTTAAAAACTGCACTTGCCCTGCTTAAAGAAGTCGTTAAAAACAAGCCCGAGAAAAACAAATGGAGTGTTAAAGATAATCAAAGCTCCACGCGTGCTTTTTATCAAACCGGCGGCTGATAAATCAAGCAGTAAAGCCCATTCAATTTTTTATCGCTAGCAGTTTTAGAAAATTTCAATTTATAGGATACAAAACGCTACAAATTAGGCTTTTATCGATAAAATCAATTTGCAAAGGCAGCAAATGAAAGAAAAAATCATCATTCTAGCACTCATTGTGGCGATGTGTTTATGGGGTGCTTCATGGCCTAGCTCTAAAGTGCTTGTTGCTTATGCGCCGTCTCACATTATCGCATTTTGGCGCTTTTTCTTGGTGCTTGGGGTGAGTTTTTTTGTGCTATTAGTGCTAAAAATTTCTTTTAAATTTGCGCAAAAAGACTTTAAATGGGTATTTTTAGCGGGGCTTTGTAACGCGCTTTATTCTTTATTTTTCTTTGCAGGGCTTAATTATGGAGCTGCGGGCAAGGGTGGAGTTTTGGTAACGACTACTGTGCCTTTGTTTGCGTTTATTTTACTGCGTTTAGCGCAGATTTTTAAGGCTCATAAAGAAAAATTAGAAAAAATACCCCTAAATCAAGCCCTAGGGCTTATCCTAGGCATTTTAGCCGGACTTTGCTTGCTTAATCTCAGCAGCACAGATGAAATCTTTAGCAAATTTAACGCCTTTTTTCTCATCGCTGCTTTTGACTGGGCTTTAATGAGCTTAATCACGCATAAAGTAAAGATAAATCCCCTTGTTTTAAGCTTTTGGGTTACGCTCATTGCCACACTTTGCTTTTTGCCTGTGCTTTTTGATGAGCGAGCGTTTTTCTTGTTGGATGCGGACTTTAAATTTTGGGCGAATTTTATCTTTTTAGGCATTTTTTCAACGCTCATTGGCACAGGTATTTATTATCTTGGCATTGCTTATTTGGGCGCAATTCGTGCAAATTCTTTTATGCTTATCGTGCCTGCGGCTGCGCTTTTTACTAGCTATCTTTTGCTTGATGAAATTCCAAGTGTGCTTACTTTATTTGGTGCGTTTTTAGCGATAATTTCAATTTATTTGATGAATAAAAGGGCTAAAAATTAGGGTTTAAAAAAGAATTTAAAGATAGAATTTGTAAAATTTTTAGAATAAATTAAAAAATTTAAACGAGATTAAAAATAAAAAAAGCCGAGTCATCAAACCCGGCTTAAAGCAATATTTTGAAAAGATTCACTTCCTATATCGACAGCATTTTAAAAAACTGAAGTGTTTTTTAAAAAATTTAAATGATTTAAAAATTTTAATTTGTTGAAATTTATTTTATGAAAAATCATAAAATAAATTTCAAATGATTTTATTTTTGCCCTTATTGTCTTAAATCAAAAGTAAAGAATTTATTCTTCGTGCCGTTGGCGACCTTGCTGTATTGAAAGAGTGCAGGCTCGTAGTTTTGCACTTCTTGATATAGCATTCCTAAAGCAGCCCTTGCTTCAGCATTGCTATCATCTTCAAGGCGCGAAAGCTCTAAAAGCGCGATGGCTGCGTTTGGATTATTCGCCCCTGTTGCAGCCACAGCAGCTAGAAAATAAGTGCTTGTATCCTTAACGCCCATTGTGTTAATTAATTCATCATAAAGCGCGTAAGCTTCTTCATAAAGCCCTGCGTAAATATCCATATAAGCTAGAACCGAGCTAAGCCCCATCTCATCGTCATTTGAAAGGGCTAACATTTGCTTGATTTTCTCACGCTCTTGATTTAAAAGCCCACTCACGCGCATAAGCTCGATATAATCATCCCTTACGACTAAAGCCCCACCCGCTAGGCTTTTGTAATCAAGTTTGAGATTTTGAAAATAAATTTGCGCATTTTGTGCGTATTCTTTGATATTTAGATTTGAATTTCTAGCGTTAAAATATAAAATATTGCTTAAAATATCATCATTTAAAAGTTCTTTTAAAGCATTGATTTGACTTTCATATTCGCTATTTAAGCCATTATTTTTAGCTACAATAATGCGTAAAATTTTATCCAAAGCATTATTTTTAGGCGCAGAGTCTAAGATACTCATCATCGCGGCGTTATTGTTATTTGCAAAAGACATAATGCTTAAAGCAAGATCATCTTTTGCGTTTTCAAGGCTCATATTTTCGCTGATTTCATTCATTAAGCGGTTGATATCCTTGCCGCTGATTGAGCCACTTAAGAGTGCGAAAGCTCCGGCTAAATAGTTTTTAGGATTGAGATGATACGCACTTGAGAAGTGATTGAATGCCAAATCATATTTTTGCAGCTGGGCATAGCTTAAAGCCAGGTTGTATTGCAAAATCGAATGCTCAGCATAAGTGCTTAAAAGCTTTTTAAAATCAGCATTTGCCTTGTGAAGCTTATTATTAATCGCATCAGAGATGATTTTAGCTAAGCGCACATTTGCCGAGCTGAGCGCTTTTGAAGTGCTTAAAAGCAGGTTTAAGTCCCTGCCGTCTTTAATGTATGAGCTTACATTGGCTTTGTTGATATACTCAGCTGCTTGCAAAGCGTCAAAGACTTCATAAGGTGCGAAGTAAAATATAGTGTCCACTTGAGCCTTTTTATCAGGCAAAAAGTCCTTTTTAAACTCATTTTGCGCAATTTGTATATTGCTTAGATTCTTATTTAAGCGCACTTTAATTTTATAAGTGTCTAAAATTTTCCTTTCATTGTGCCTAAAATACTTCGTAATTCTATCCATCATATCCGCGTAGTTGCCTGTTTTAAGATCGATTAAGTTGAGCGCTGCGATACTTTTGTTGTGATCTTTTTGAATTTTCATCGCTTGATTAAGTGCGGTGCGTGCTTTGTTATACTCACCCATTCTAGCGTATAAAAGCCCAAGTGGTAGGCTTACTTCATAGTTTCCTTGAGCCAAAAGATTTTGCAAAGCCCTTTCATCAAGCCCCATTTTTGTATAAATTTTAGCGCTCAAATACTTCGCTTCATCGCTATATGCGGGCGAAGTATTTTGCTGAAAACTCTGCAAAGCCTCAGGATAAAAGCCTTTGTAGTAATTAATGAGACTTAGATAATAATCAAACAGCGGCGAATCGCCCTCATTAACCAAATTCACATAAGCAAGGTCTAAATAATACTGAAATTTCTTTGTGTCATTAAGATGAAGCGCGCAAACTGCGGCGTTTATGGCTGAGACTGTTTGATTTTCATTGCTTGCAATGGCGTCTTTAAAGCTTTCAAGGGCTTGGGCGTAGTTTTCTTGATTCATCTGCGAGACGCCTAGATTGTAATTAGATAGTGCTTCGCTATAAAGTGCGATTTGCTGATACACTTCAAGGGCTTGTTCTCTTTGCCCTTTTTGATAAAGTGCGTTGGCTTTTTGCACCATGCTGTCCATTTTTTTCATATCAAATTTCAAATTCTCATCATTTTGAGCGCTCATTTTAGGTGCGCTTATATCACTTTGTGGGATGAGTAAATCATTTGGCGTGGAGTTTTTGGAGTATAAAAAAAGCAAAATAGCGATTAAAAATAAAACAATACCTAAGAAAATAGCAAAGATAAAAAGAAATTTCGTATCTTTAAAAATCTTTTGAAAGGCAGCGAATTTACCATGCTCTGGCGCGGGTGCGGGCGTTTCTTCTATGCTTTCTTTAGAGCGAGAAAAGCCACCTGTGTTGCCACCGTCTTTTAAAATCACTTTTTCTTCAGCCATTTTTACCCCTTAACTCAATTTGCCTTACTATAAATGATGAATTGTATTAAAATTTGTTAAATTTATCAAATTTTCAAATGATTAAATTCTAAAACTCTTGCTGCTGTTTTGTAAATTCTTTTAATTTGCTATTGTAAATTATAGATCGCTTCGTCGTTTTTCAAACACTCGCAATGACGGCAATTTTTAAATTTACAAACGTCCAAGATTTTTAAGTGACTTTGTGGGTTGTGATATGTCTTTCTTTTAAAAATACTTCCTAAGCACATCAGGAATTGTAATTTTTCCATCTTTTTCTTGATAATTTTCCATAATCGCCACCAAAGTGCGTCCCACAGCCAAAGATGAGCCATTTAGCGTATGCACCAGCTCATTTTTGCCCGCTTCGTTTTTAAAGCGTATTTTTGCCCTGCGCGCCTGAAAATCGCTGCAGTTTGACACCGAGCTGATTTCTCTATACGCATTTTGTCCGGGCAGCCACACCTCTAAATCAATGGTCTTAGCCGCACTAAAACCCAAATCCCCCGTGCATAAAAGCAAATGCCGATGCGCTAAATTTAGCGAGTTGAGCAAGTCGCTGGCACATTCTAGCATTTCATTAAACACGCTCTCACTTTGCTCTGGCTTAGTGATGCTTACAAGCTCGACTTTTTCAAATTGATGTTGTCTTATAATGCCCCTTGTATCGCGCCCCGCACTGCCTGCTTCTTTGCGAAAACAAGCGCTATAACAAGTCATTTTTATAGGCAAATTCTCAGCCGCTATTATCTCATCTGCATAAAGATTTGTTACAGGAATTTCAGAAGTAGAGATTAAAAAGCTGTCTTCATCTTCTATTTTATAGGCATCTTCTTTAAATTTAGGCAGCTGACCCGTGCCAAACATGGTCTTTGCGCTCACCAAATAAGGCACATTCACCAGCTCAAAGCCACGCGAGCGGTTAAAATCTATCATATAATTTACAAGAGCACGGCTTAAAAGCGCGGCTTCACCCTTTAAAACGCTAAAGCGGCTGCCTGAAATTTTAACCCCGCGCACGCTATCTATCCAGCCCAAATCCTGCCCCAGCTCATCATGCTGCTTGGGCGTAAAGTCAAACACAGGCGGCGCTAAAACCTTTTTAAGCTCGACATTTTCGCTCTCATCCGCGCCTGCTGGCACGCTCTCATCTGGGATATTAGGCACAGTTGCAGCGATTTCTTCAAGGCGCGCTTCTAAATCACTTACGACCTTATTTTGCAAGGCGATTTTTTCTTTATTTTGACTTAAGTTTGCTTTGAATTTCTCTTTTTCTTCAGCGCTTGCTTCTTTATTTGCAAGCTCTTTTGAAAACTTATTTTGAAAGGCTTGAAGCTCTTCTAAAATTGTCTTTTCTTTTTTAAGCTCGCTAAAAAGTTCTTTTAAATTTGAAAGTAAAATTTTATCCACGCCTTTGTTTTCAAGCTTTACAGCGACTAACTCAAAATTTTTTTCTAAATTTTTTAAATCCAGCATTTTTTCTCCTAAAGTCCTATTTTAGCATAAATTTCTTGCATTTTTGATTGAGCTATTTTTCGCACTTTATTTGCACCATATTCTAAAAGCTCTTTAATCTTAGTTTTATTAGCTAGCAAAAGCTCGTATTCACTGCGCGCAGGGGCAAATTCTTTTTCCACAAGCTCGCTTAAATAGGCTTTAAAATGCCCAAAACCCTCGCCGCCTTTTGCATAGCGCGCCTTTAAATCTTCTTGCTCTTTTTCATTTAAAAAAAGTTTAGCGATATTAAAAACATTGCAAGTTTGTGCATTTTTAGGGCTTTCAAGTGGGGTGCTGTCTGTAACTATGCTTGAAATTTGCTTTTTAAGAGTCTTTGAATCAGCAAAAATATCAATGGTGTTTTTATAAGACTTGCTCATTTTAGCGCCGTCTATTCCAGGCACCACCGCTACTTCTTCATTGATTTTAGCTTCTGGTAAGATAAAAATGTCGCCGTATTCGTTATTGAATTTTAAAGCAATGTCGCGCGCAATTTCTACGTGCTGGATTTGATCCTTTCCCACAGGCACGATTTGCGCACCAAAAAGCAAAATATCAGCCGCCATTAAAACAGGATAAGAAAAAAGTCCGTGACTGGCCGCGATGCCCTTTGCGACCTTGTCTTTGAAGCTATGCGCGCGCTCTAAAAGCCCCATAGGCGTAAATTGAGAAAGCACCCAGTAAAGCTCAAGCACCTCTTTGACATCGCTTTGCAGCCAAAAATGGCATTTTTCAGGCTCTATGCCAAGGGCTAAAAAAGCAGCCGCAGCTTTGAGCGAATTCTCTCTAAGTGCTGCGCCATCGTGGCTGCTCGTCATCGCGTGATAATTAGCGATGAAAATAAACATATCGCTTGAGCTTTGCGCCTTTATCATTTGCTTTATCGTGCCAAAATAATTGCCCAAATGCAAATCCCCGCTTGGCTGCAGCCCCGTTAAAACTCTCATTGTTGTCCTTGTTTTTTAGCTTGAATTTTATCTTAAATTTAAATGAAAATCGCTTAAATTTGCTTTTTAATCTCGCTGATGATTTGCAAAACGCTTTTATTTTCAATGTCAATGATGTGTGTGGCCTTTTTTTCATAGCCTTGCAAGCGTTCATCAAAAAGCTTTTTAGCCGCGATTTCATCTTTAAAAAGCGGACGTTTGGAAAGCCCTTTTTTACTCAGGCGATTTTTCAAAAACTCAAAATCAGCCCTAAGATAAATCACCATATCCTTTTTATCCTTTTGCAAGACCTTGTAAAAGCCCCCGCCAGTCGAGATCACGCAGCCGCGCATTTGCTTGAGCTCAAGGGCGATTTTTTTCTCTTCGTTTCTAAAAAACTCCTCGCCCTTTTGCTTAAAAATTTCTTTAATGCTGAGCTTGTGCCGTTCTTTAATGAGTGTATCTGTATCTAAAAGTTTTAAATTCATTTTCTTACTCAAAGCCTTTGCTAGCGTGCTTTTGCCACTTCCCATAAAGCCAATTAAGATGATGTTTTTATGCATTTTTTGTCCTTGAAGTGCCATTATAATGTAAATGTTTAAATGAGACTTTAAAATATTTTTGAAATTTTTAAATTTCACTTAACTTAGAGTTGCTCTATGTTTTATAATACAGCAAACAGAGCGCGGACTACAGACAACGCAAATTCGATTGCGCGCACTTTGCGCGCCCCTTAGTTTCCGTGATCTGTGAACTGAACAGGAGTTTTTATGCAAAATTACATCAACGAAGCCCTTGAGGGCAAGAGAATTTCGGCTTTTGGCTGGGGTGTTGCGGATAAAGATGCGAATTTTAAGGCGATGAACTTTTCGCGCCATCCGCTTGGAAGCAACGACATTTTGATTGAAATTTTATTCGCGGGCATTTGCCACAGCGACATTCACTCAGCGCGTAGCGAGTGGGCGCAGGGCTTTTATCCTATGGTGCCTGGTCATGAAATTGCCGGGCGCGTTGTGGCTGTAGGCAGCAAGGTAAGCAAGTTTAAAGTGGGCGATTTAGCGGGCGTGGGTTGTATGGTGAATAGTTGTGGCGAGTGCGAGGCGTGCAAAAAAAGCCACGAGCAGTTTTGCGACAATCACAAAACCGTTTATACCTACAACTGCAAAGATGCCTTTCATGGTGGCGAAGTCACGCACGGAGGCTACTCAAACAATATCGTCGTGAGCGAAAAATTCGCCATCAAAGTGCCTGATAATGCGCCACTTGAAAAGATCGCACCGCTTCTTTGCGCGGGCATTACGACTTATTCGCCGCTTAAGTTTTCAAATGTCAAAAAAAACTCAGTCGTCGGTGTAGCAGGCTTTGGTGGGCTTGGGATGATGGCAGTAAAATACGCTGTGAAACTGGGCGCTGAAGTTTATGTCTTTGCAAGAAATCTTAAAAAAGAAGCCGAGGCGCTAAAACTTGGCGCAAAAGGCGTTTTTACCACCGATAAACTCGCTGAAGTGAGCGTGAAATTTGATCTCATCATCTCCACGATCCCTGCAAAATACGACCCGTTAGCGTATTTAGATCTTTTAAGATATGGTGGCGAGCTTAGTATCGTGGGCTTGCCACCAAGTGATGATGATGTAAATATCGGTATCAACGCGCTCGTTCATAAAGCGGGCAAGCGCGTGTATGGCTCTTTAATCGGCGGAATTGCCCAAACGCAAGAAATGCTTGATTTCTCGCTTGAAAATCACATTTACCCAGAAACACAAATCATCACCGCAGACAAAATCGATGAAGCCTATAAAAACCTTACAAGCGGGGCATCTGGGGGCTTTCGCTATGTCATTGACATTAAAAAATCTTTGGCAAAATAAGGCTTAAATCTTAATTTGTTTAAATTCAAAGCTTTTTAGCCTTGAATTTGGCTATAAGTTAGAATTTTTATCATCAAATTTTAATTTTTAAATCAAACTTTATTCAATTTGCGAAGTGCAATCAGGGCAGCGCGTGGCTTTTATATTGATATTTGAAAAGCAATAAGGACACTGCTTTGTTGTAGGGGCTTTTTCTTCTTCTAAATGCGCCAAGTTTTTGAGTTTTGAGATGATTTTAAGCAAGATGAAAATGCTAAAAGCGATGATTAAAAAACTAATGAGTGTGTTGATGAAAAGCCCTATATTTAGCGTTACAGCGCCTGCTTGTTTGGCTGCTTCAAGGCTTAAGTAAGGTGCGGGTGGCGTTCCTTGCTTGATGGTAATAAAAAAGTTTGAAAAATCCACCCCACCAAGCAAAAATCCAAGTGGCGGCATAATGATATCTTTGACAAGCGAATCCACGATTTTACCAAATGCTGCGCCAATGATGATCCCTATAGCCATATCTAAAGCGTTTCCGCGCGCAATAAAGGCTTTAAATTCCTTAAACATCTGCTTATCTTTTTTGTTTAAAATAAATTTAAAGTATAGCAAAAATTACATAAAATTTCTTTAAATTTCAAACCCATATTTTCAATTCGTTGTTGTGAGAATTTAAATTTACAGCAAGTCATTTTTGCTTTGTTATTGCGAGCAGACTTGCCCGCGTGGTAATCTTTTTGGCCGCCGTCATTGCGAGCCGCAGGCGAAGCAATCCACACTTTCAATAGCAAAATAAAAATAAAATTTTAAAAGAAATTTCAAAACTGCTGCGCCTGATTTGAAATTGTATTTTATATTGAATTTGTAGATTGCCGCGAAAATCTTGCGGATTTTCTCGCAATGACCACAGGCTACCCCGTCATTGCGAGAAGCGAAGCGACGAAGCAATCTATAATCAAAAATTCGAAAATCCACTTAACCGCAAAATCAAACAATAGATTGCCACGAATTTGCTATGCAAATTCTCGCAATGACGAGTAGATAAATTTTATCGTGTAGAAGTTATGGATTGCTTCGCGGACAAGTCCGCTCGCAATGACGCATTTTTGTTTTTATGGAATTTCAAAACCTGTGCCGCTGTTTTAGGAGTTATTTTAAATTTAAAACAATGGATTGCCGCGCCGACTTTGTCGGCTCGCAATGACGGCAATTTTAATTTTCTTTTAAATTTCAAAACTCGCGCCGCTGTTTTTAAGCTTAAAACAAAATATATAAATTTAAATTAAAATTTATTCAGTGAGATGTTAAAATTTATCGTTTTTAATCAATGCAATAAGAATGATTTAAAATAGAGCAAAGCTTGATTTTTTCAAACTTTGCTCGCTATGTGGATGAAGCCTTAAATTTATTTTAAAGCTCAATTTACTTAAAATCAGCTTTTCTTTATAAAATTAAACTTGTTTTAAATTCAGCCTTTAGGAGTTTGATTTGTCTTTTTAGCAAATTAAAAGTCGTTTTTAATTTCTCTAAATCTCAACCAAGCAAAGATATGAAGCCCTACGCAAAGCACAGCAGCAATGAGCGATAAATCATAAAAAGCACTGTGTGGCACTTCGCCTGTAAAAGCAAGTGCGAGCGCAGCTTCACCGCCTCTTCTGCCTGTGAATTGATTGGCGACGCTGATTAAGTCAATAATAATAAAAACAACACACAAAAGAGCACAGTAAAAGCTCCACACGAAAAATCTTTCTTTTGTAACCCTATCTAAAAAGAACACATAGCGCACTGCATAAACAATAGCTGCGATGATGAAAATCACGCAAAGAATGTATTGAAACCACGGCTGAGACTAACCTGTAAAGGCTGCAGTAATGCTATCTTGCACAGCAGAGCGGATAAAAACTACAAACAAAAGCGTTGAAATAATGCTTATGGCATAGAATTTAAGTAAATTGTGATTTTGTGCGAGTTTACCAATATTAAACATCGCCCAAAGCAGCATTGCTGTTTGAAGTATGGTTAAAAACCAAAAGCCAAAGCCCTCAAATTGTGGCGAATAAATAAAAGCTATAAGTAAAGAAATTAGGGCTGCAAGCACGCTAAAAATCTTAATCGAGTGAATATTTGGCTTTGTTAAATTTGCTAGCGCTTCATTTAAGTTTAAAAACACAAATTTATTATCCACGACAGGAAAATTCGTATTTATAGAGCTAAAATCAGGCGAAAAGCCCGCTGTTTTAGTAATAAAAACGCCCATAGCCTTGTCATCTTTTATCTCAAAATCGACTTCAGCACCTTCTATTTTTTGATTAGGCTTAGCATTTTTAAGCTCAGACTCATCTCATCTGCGCTGATGACACCAGCACCTAAAATTTTACCGCGCATAATTGCTCCTTTAAAAATTTTTCCAACTCGTTATTATAATACAAAAAAAATGTCTTAAACGAAGCTTAAATTTTAAATCTTTTTGAAATTTTTTTAAAATTTCTTTTAAATTTATCTTTAAAATACTAGAATAACCCTTTAAATTTTTTATCAAAATTTTTACCATTTTAACTTAAAATTAAAGGATAATAACAATGCTTGAGTGGATTTTCAGTATCGATGCGTGGCTTACGCTTTTAACCTTAACCGCCCTTGAAATTGTGCTTGGCATTGATAATATCATACTTCTAGCCATTTTGGTCAATAAACTTGAGCCAAGCAAGCGCAACAAAGCGCGCTATTTAGGGCTTTTTCTAGCAATGTTTGCGCGCATTGCCTTGCTTTTCTCGCTCTTTTTGATTATGAAGCTTACCGCGCCGCTGTTTAGTATTTATGTGCCAGCTTTTATGACGCCAAATTTCGCGCACGCTTTTGACTTCGTGCCTATGGAAATTTCGGGGCGAGACTTGGTGTTGTTTTTGGGTGGGCTGTTTTTGGTGATTAAGCCTATGCTTGAGATTGTCGAGCAACTAAAACAACATCATGGAGAAGCTCATCATCAGGGCGCTGGAAATAGCTTTTTGATGATTATCGTGCAAATTATCCTGCTTGACATCGTTTTTTCGCTTGATAGTGTGATTACGGCGGTGGGGATTGCGCAGCAAATTGAGATTATGGTGCTTGCGGTGATTATTGCTGTGGGCGTTATGCTGATTGCAAGTAAGCCCATTGCTGATTTTGTCGATACTTATCCAAGTATCAAGCTTTTAGCGCTCGCGTTTTTGGTGCTTGTAGGACTTGTGCTTATGGCTGAAAGCCTTGATATTCATATCAACAAAGCTTATATTTACACCGCGATGGCATTTTCTTTAATCGTGCAAATTTTAGATATTTTAGCCAATCGCAAAAATCATCTTAAAATGTAATTTGTGATTTAATCTTAAAATCACTCATTTATTTTATCATTTCACGCAAGGATTATCCTTGCGGGGCAATGCATTCTTTTAATTTTAAAAGAAATTTAAAATTCCTGTCATTGCGAACGAACGCAGTGAGCGCGGCAATCTACAAATTTACAAACCCAAACCTCCGTCATTGCGAGACAAAACGAAGTTTTGTCGTGGCAATCCATAACTTCTACACGATAAAATTTATCTACTCGTCATTGCGAACCGACAAAGTCGGCGCGGCAATCCAAAAATTTACTTTCAAATTTTATTTTTATTTTACTAATAAATTATGGATTGCTTCAGCCTAAAGGCTTCGCAATGACGGCGGTTTTTATTTTCTTTTGAATTTAAAAACTCGCGCCGCTGTTTTTTAAATTTCTTTTGAATTTAAATCATTCAACTTGGAACGATTCTTGCTTTGCTTTGTCAAATGATTGATTTAAGGAGAAATTATGGCAACGATTCCTGGCTACACCACAACAAACTCAAACACAGGCACGACAAGCACAGCCACGCCGACGACAACAAGTGGCAATAAAAGCGGCTTGAATGCAAACTCAGTGCTGGATAAAGACGCTTTTTTAAAGCTTTTGCTCATCGAAATGCAGCATCAAGACCCAACCGATCCTATGGATAGCGATAAAATGCTTACGCAAACATCCCAGCTTGCAGCTCTTGAAATGCAGCAAAATACAAACACCACTATGAAAAAAATGGTCGAAACGATGAATATCTTAAGCGATGCGATGCTTTCAAGTGGTAGTTTGACCGTGCTTTCGGCTATCGGGCGCACAGCAATTATAAGTGATAATACCTTTAAGCTCACTTCAGAAGCTGATAAAATCACGGCTAAAATGTATCTAAAAGATGAGACTAAGGACGGAGCGACTTTTCAAGTGCTTGATAGCAATGGCAATGTGGTGCGCTCAATCAAAATGGATAAAGATAGCCTAAAAGCTGGCACGAATAAAATCACTTGGGATGGCAAGGACGATAGCGGTAAATTCGTGGGTGCTGGTAATTACACGATGAAGACGACTTATACAAATGCCAATGGAGGCACTTCTACAAGCGTGTATGGGGCTTATCCTATCGAGTCGGTGAAATTTATTAACGGCGTGGCAAATGCACAAATTGCCGGTGAATATGTAACCTTTGATAAAATCAGCGAAATCAGCTAATAATACAAGAAAATTCGAGCTTTAAAGCATTAAAAAGCCTTAAAGAATTTGAAAAATTTAAAAGATAAAAATTTAAAAGTCATAAAAGGATAGAAAATGTTCGCTGCTTTTTACAATGGCGTCAATGGGGTGAAATCGCAGAATTTTGGCATTGATATCACTGCAAATAATATCGCAAATGTTAATACTCCGGGCTTTAAATACTCAGTGGCTGAGTTTAGCACGATTTTTAACCGCACTGCAGCCGTGCAAAGCACAAACCCCGCACAAGCAGGCTATGGCTCGATGCCAAATGCGAGCAAGCTTGTGTTTGAGCAAGGCTCGTTTTTTAATGCGGAGAGTGAATTTAGCGTAGCACTTAATGGCAAAGGGTTTTTTGGTGTGATGGGCGCTGATAATGCGGTGTTTTACACGAGAAATGGTGATTTTACAAGAGATGGCAATGGCAATTTAGTGGATGCGGCGGGTAATTATGTCCTTGGCACGATGAATCCAAACTTTGCTGCGACGACTTACAGCGATAGAGTTGCAAGCCTAATGGGGATGAATCTTAACACAACGCCCATTACACAGGGTTTTACTGTGAATAATCCAAGCCAAGATTTTGCTATGGGCACAAACACCACACAAACCATTTTGCAAGTGCCTAAAAATCTTTATCTAAGCCCTGAAGTTACGACTGAAGTATCATGGAAAGGCAGTTTAAACTCAAATACCCAAATGATAACGAGAAAGGTTGATTTTGATCCAGCAGGCATTACAAGAACAGACAATGCCGATGGTACAGTAAGTTTTAGCGGACACGTGGGTGCGGATCAAATTTATAGCGCAAAAGCCGGTGAAATCGTCATCATCACATTACAAGATCAAAATGGCATAAAGAAAAATGTCGAAGCGACTTTGGATGAGAATTTGAATTTCACAAGTGTGCCTGTAAATCTCAGCGGAATGGACGCGGGCAGTGTAAATATCGCTTCATCTTATTTAAATACTGAGCAAGAAAGTGCGGATAATTCAATGCTAGCAGCAACGATTTATAACGCAGATGGCACGATAAGCAGCCTAAGATACACACTAGAGCGCGTTTTGCCGCAAAATGGCGATAATTTTGAATACAACATCACAGCCGGAGTGTATGACACAGATGGCAATCTCACAGGCTCTCTTAGCACAGGTAAAGCCACTTTTAGTAAAAACGGCGCGCTGCTTTCAAATACGCTTACAAGCGTGCCAAATCCAAATGGTGGCACTATCAGCGTGAATTTTGGCACGCCTTTAAGCGATGCTGTGGGTTCTGGGTATGATGGGGTGTATATCAACACCAAAACAACAGGCGATGATAGTATCAGTCCTTACTCAAATGGCTATGCTGAGGGCTTTTTCACGCAATACAGCATTTCAAAGGACGGCTCACTTGTGGCTCAATTTAGCAATGGACGCACCGCAACTGTGGGCAAGCTCGCGCTTTATAATTTTATCAATGAAGAAGGCCTTTTCTCAGTCGGTGGGAATAATTTTCAAGCCACGAGCAATAGCGGACCAGCAAATTTCCTTTATAACGCGCAAGGTGATTTCATCTATACTGCAAGCTTTGTGGGACAAAAGCTCGAGCAATCCGCCACAGACTTAGGCAACGAACTGACCGAACTTATCGTTATGCAAAAGGCTTATGATGCAAGCTCAAAAAGTATCACAACAAGTGATCAAATGATACAAAGAGCCTTGGAAATGAAGCGTTAAAGTGATTTAAATTTAAAAAAATAAATTTTAAATTTAAATTTTATTAAAGTGATTGGAATTTAAAGCCTTTTTATAAAACTTCAAGGACTTTAAGTAAATTATCCTTTTTCGTGCCAAAAAAGCATAAAAAAATATCAGCAAAAGTCCAAATAAAAATCGTTAAAAGCGAAATAAAAACGAGAACAATTAAAATCGCTACCATATTTTCATCACTTAAAGCAAAAAAGCTCGCTAAAAACAAAAGAAAAAACGCAGAAAAAAAGATACAAACCTTAGCAATGCCTAATTTTACATCGCCTTTGTAAAATCTATCCGCCCCAAACATCCCAAAACAAAGCGATAAAAGCAAGCTTATGGCGGGATTTTTAAGATTTAAAAAAAGGAGTTTCTCGCATTGTGCGTCATTTGCTTTATCAAGCTTTTCTTTAAAAAACATTAAATGATCATTTGGAAGCTTGTCTTTAAGGCTTAAAAATATAATTTCTTTATCATTCATCGCGCGCACCTTGAGAATTTAAAGCATTAAAAATGAGCTTTAAATTCGCTCTTTTAATGCCTTGATAGACTAAAAAAATATCCACAATCATCCATACAAAAGCACTTAAATATAGTAGCAAAGAAAGAATTACCCAGCGTTCATCGTCCAAACTTAAAACTATATTAAAAAATATAAAAACAAAAATAAAATAAATGAGCTTGAAAGCCCCTAAAATCAAATCTCCTTTATAAATTCTATCAATACCTGGCAAAAGCACGCTAAAAATAAGCCCCATGATAGGATTTTTAAAAGAAATGTAAATGAGCTTTTCTTTAAACTCATCGTTTGCATTGTCTAAGCTTTGTTTTAGAGCAGGATAAGAATCGCTTGGAACTTTGTTTTTGAGTTGTAAAAAGTATAAGGTGCTATCTTTCATAGAAAAACCTTAATTCCTGGTGACCCATACGAGACTCGAACTCGTGTTACCGCCGTGAAAGGGCGATGTCCTAACCGCTAGACGAATGGGCCTTTTGGCATTTTTAAAAGTAAAATTGTAATTTTATCACTAAAGTGCTTAAAAAACGCTTAATTTAAATGCTGATTGTCTTTTAGTTTCTCTTCAGTTAAATTTAGATACAATTTTACTCTTAATTAAACTTTGAATTTTGATAATTTTTTTCAAGGAAAAGCCTATGGATATTTTAAGTTTATTAGCGCTCTCCTGTGCCTTGGCAATGGATAGTTTTGCTGTTTCTTTATGCAAGAGTTTGAGTGTGTCAAGGCTTAAAATTAGGCATTATCTCATCGTGGGGCTTTATTTTGGTGGCTTTCAGGCTTTAATGGTGCTTTTGGGCTATTTTTTAGGCGTTGGATTAAGCTCTTTTATCGATAAATACGATCACTGGATAGCCTTTATCTTACTTGCTTTCATCGGTTTGAAGATAATTAAAGAATCTTTCGAGCCTGCAAAATGCGATAGCAGCGAGCAGTTTTCGCCCAGTGTGATGCTGCCTTTAGCTGTGGCAACGAGCATTGATGCTTTAGCTGTGGGGGTTAGCTTTGCGTTTTTAAAAATTCACATCATCACTTCTGCATGTATTATCGGTCTCATCACTTTTGTGCTTTGTGCCATAGGCGTTAAAATCGGCAAGCAAGTGGGCGTGAAATTTAGCTCAAAGTCTGAGTTTATAGGCGGTGTGGTGCTTGTTTTAATAGGCTGTAAAATCCTAGCCACACATTTCTTTGGCTGGGAATAAAATTTATAATTAAATGAATTTTAAAACTTAAGAATTGCTTAATTCTTTAAAAAAAGCTGAATTTTTATAGTAATTTGCATTGATTTGATTGGTATCGAGTAAATAATCGATGAATTTTTTATAAAGCATGTAATTTGGCTTATTGGCGTGTGCTTCTTTCCAAAAGAAATTCAAATCCCCTTGATAAGTAAGCCCTGCAAAATCATAAAACGCAGCACCGACCACCTTAAGCGCGCATTTATGATAAAGCGCGCTCAGCCCAGCAGTTGAGTTTATCGTCACGCAACCTAGTGCGTTTGAAAAAAGTGTAGGCAAGTGAAAATTGTGAATGTAAAATACTCTATCTTCGATACCTAAAGCTTTTGCTCGCTCTTTAATCAGCGCGCTGTAGTTTTTATAGCCCCTATCCATAGGATGATGTTTAAAGACTAAGCTGTGCTTGTCGCGCGCGTACCCTGCAAAGCTTTTAAGCGTTTGAGTGATGAAATTTTCAATGCTTCCGCCCTTATAATGCTTTGAAATTTGCGTGTCATTAAAGACTTGCAAAATCACTACAAAATATCCCCCTTTGCTCTTTAAAATTTCATCTTTAATACCCTTTTCACTGCGTTTGTAATAAATTTTACGATACAAAGAGCGCGCCCAGTATAAGCACTCAAGGGGATTTAATTTGCGATGATGTAGAGCATTGTTATAAAAAGGGGCGAGCAAAAAGGCAAAAAGCCAGTATAAAAAGGCAAAAAAGCCCATAAATTTAAAGGCTCCATTGATGTTTTTTATCTTTTCATCCAAATTTTTAGGTGTGTAATTAAGATAAAAGCTTGCATTGCGCGGCATTTTAGAATTTGCATTGACACCGTTTTTTTCTAAGGTAATGAAATTGGGGCGCAAATAGCCCTCTTCAAAAACAAAAACTTCGATATCCATTTGCCTTGCAAGGCGTATAGCAATAGCGTGCAGCGGGCGACAATCATTGTAGCAAATGATGATATCAATTTGATTTTGCGCGCAGTAGTTTTTGAAAAAGTCTTTGAAATTTCGAAGCTTACCCTTGTATTTGCTAGCATTAAAAGGATAAAAGAAAAAATCGCCCCCGTTAAAATTGAGCTTAAAAACTTTTATATTATTTTTTTTTTTTTTACTAAAATCTTAGCGAATTTATTGAAAAAATTACCTACTGGACCTTGCAGGAGCAAGACATTTTTACCGCTAAATTCATTAATTTTTTCGTTTAAATTCATAATTTATACAATCTTTAATTGAAATTTTTAAATTTTTCATATATTTTTTCATAGCTTCGCCTTGCTTTTCGAAGCAAGAAATTCCTTAAATTTAAAGCCATTCTCAGCCAAAATTTAGAAAAATAAGCTTTTTGTAAAACTAAAATTGTATCAAAAGCTTTCTTAAATTCGCATAAATTCTCACTTTTTATATCCAAATATCTAGGATAAATCAAAAGCGTGCCAGCGGCGAGTTCTTCAAGACTTAAATGCCTTTTTCGCCGCTCGCATTTTAATCGATCGCTTGTTAAATTCCAGCCCGCATAAAAAGGAAGTCCATAAGTAAAAACTTCAATATCATTTAAAAGTGCTTCAAAGCCTGTGGTAGAAGTGATAGTATGCACTTCATCACACACTTCAAAGCAGCTATAAATACTGGCTTGCTCGATAATTTCATCACAATATTCAAGGATTAAAGCCCTATCTTTAAGGCCTTTGCGGTTGCCACTGATGACATCGGGGTGGATTTTAAAGAGAATATAAGCGTCTTTGTTTTTAGCGCGCACTTCTTTGATTAAGTCTAGGGTGCTGAAATTAAAGCCTGCAAGTATCATCGATGCGTCATCTTCAACTTGAGCTGGGATTAAAATCACCTTTTGCCCTACTTTTGCACCTATTTTAAGGCTTTTGTGCGCACTTGTGTTGTATTTTGAAATTTTATTTTCTCTTAAAAGTTTTATGGCTTCCTTAGCTCGCTTGAGTAGGCTTTCATCAAAATGAGTGAAATTTAAAATATCTTCCAAATCACTCGCACGACGCGGATCGATAAAAAGCGCCTTACTATCAACGACGATCGAGCAAGGCTTTGTAAAGTCTGAGCCAAGCCCAAGCGAGCGCACGAAGCCATCTTCGACGCGATAAATTTTAATATCTGCGCCAAAATGCGCGCGCAAAAGTTCATCTTCAATCAAGCCTCCCCACACAAAAAGCTTATCACTAGCGCTAAATTCATACTTTGCGCAGTCTTTAAAAGAGTTTAAAAAGATGATTTGATTATTTTTTGCCTTAAAAAAGGGCTTGATAAAGCCTCGTTTCCAAAGTGTGAAATTGTAAAAAAAGCAGCGCCCGCTATTAACGCGCGCAATTTCTCGCTGTTTAAAAAGCGTGTAAATCGTGCTGAAAATATCACAAGCCCTTGCTTCGTAAGGATTAAAATAACGCGTATAAAGCAAATAAGCCGCTGCAAAGACTTCTTCAAGGCTTTTTTGCACATTTCGCCGCTTGCATTTAAGCTTATCTTTTGTCAGCCCCCAGCCCGCATAAAAAGGCAGTCCATAGCACACGCATTCACAACCACAAATGAGTGCTTCAAAGCCCATACCAGAACTTTTAGTATATACTTTATCAAAATGCTTTAAAAGTGCGATAGGATTGTAGTTTTGACTGATTACGCGCACATTTTCGGGCAAGCTTTTTATGTCAAAATCAGCCTTTTTTTTGCCCGTTAAAATATCAGGATGAATTTTTAAATAAATCTCAGCGCCCTGTTCTTTTAGCGCGTCATTGATTAAATGCTGGGTGCTAAAATTTTGCGCGTAAGAGTATTTTAGTGATAAATCATTGCTTGTTTGTGCGATGATTAAAATGCGTTTTTTATCTGTTTTTTTGAAAAAATCTTGTGGCAAATTTAAATTATCATTATACTTTGAAATTTCAAGTTCTTTGATGAGATTGATTGCTCTTTGAGCCTTGTTTTTAAGGCTTTCATCTTTGCTTAAATCAATTTCAAGTATGATTTTTTCAAGCTTTGAAGCGCAAGTTGCATCATAATAAATGCCCAAATCATCTTCTACAAGGCTAAAACTAGGTGCATTTTCAAGTCCAAGCCCAAGTGAGCGCAAAAAGCCATCTTCTAAAAAAACCGCCTTTTTTTGATATTTTTTAGCCAAGCTCAAAGCCTTAAATGCACTTTTTTTACGCCCCCAGCCATAAAATATCGTCTTTTCATCTAAAAAAAAGCGCGAAAAAAAAGGATAAAAATAAGAAATATTTATGAAATTTTTAACACTAGATATAAGTTTTTTCGAGCTTGAAAAGGCTTTCATCATTTAACTTTGTAGAAATTTTAAAGAAAAAGTATAAAATTTTTTTGCTTAAGAAGAGTTTATCTAGTCCCTAGGGGGCTAGAAAGATTATTTTTTAGAGCAGCAACTTGTATTAAGCTCTGGATCGGGCTGTTTTGTAATGCGGTTTCTTATATCACGGCGCACGATTTCAATCGCCCAAAGCCAAACGATATGACCGAAGAACTCAGATAAATTCTCATCAAATGGGATTTGAGAAAGGGGTGGTGTTTCTGCGATTAAAGGCATGACGATAACATGCGCAAACAAATACACGCCTACCCCAAATACAGCACCTTGCCACATTTTAATGCGAGGCCAAGCTTCTGCAATCACGCAGTAAAGCACTGCAAACACCACAGAAAAGCCCACATGAATGATAAATGTGCCAAGTGGCATTGTAAAGCCTGAGAAAACATAAGTAAGTCCTTGATTAACAACTTGTCCTGCCTGTTCAACATGCACCCAATCGCCAAGCCCGATTTGCTCTAAGAAAATGTTTGGCGGCACAGCTCTATCTGTGGCACCTTCAGGCCACACAGGATTATTTGCACGCGGTGGAAAAGGCACTTCCCAACCCCATTTTACAATGGCTGAAAACACACCGGCTAAAATACCGATAAGAAAGGCTAAGAAATACTTTCTTTCGCTAGGTTTTGTAAAGCACATAGCTTCTCCTTGAAATTTAATTTTTGCAATTTTGCGAGCGTTATTTTAATCTTTCTAAGTTTAAAGAAAAATAAAATTTATGGCAATTTTTGAATTTATCTATCATATTTTATTGAAATTTTATTAACTATTAATTTTATATTAAATCATTATTTTTATTTTATTTTCTTTTAAATTTTATAAATTTTACACAAAAATATGCAAAAATTAACAAATTTCAAGCCTTTATCGCAAAATATTTACTTAAAAATGCTAAAATCAAGCACTTTTTAAGGATTATAAAGATGATTTTTGCTAGAAAAAATAATAAAAAATACCTATTTTTAGTCTTTGTCGTGCTTTTTATAGGGCTTGTTTTCACGCTTTTTAAACTTGATAAATTAGAAAAGCAAGCTCCTGTAATTTATATAAATGATACTATTTATTACAATCTTAAAGAGCCTTTGAGCTTGCGCGTGGCTGATGAATTATCCTTAATCTCATCTTTGAAAATCACAGTTAAAAAAGAGCCAAATGAAAATGGTGTGGTAATTTTTGAAAAAAATAACATTAAAGAAAAAGAATTTATCGCCCTTTTTAGCTTGCCAAAAACTGCTTTTAAAGAGCAAATCAATCACTACATTTTAGACATTGAGACAAAAGATAATTCCTGGTGGAATTTTTTTGGTGGCAACAAGACCTTTAAAGAAGTGCAAATTCTAATCGATAATAAGTCGCCTAAGCTTGAAATTTTAAGCTCATCTTATCAAATCACGAAGGGAGGGGCTGCAAGCGTGGTATTTTCTGCAAAAGATGAAAGTTTAAGCGAAGTTTTCGTGCAAGTAAGAGATAAAAAATTCACGCCTACGCCTTATCTTAAGGAGGGCTTTTTTGCAAGTTTAGTAGCGTGGAATGTGCTTGATGAAAGCTTTGAAGCCTTTATTATAGCCAAAGATAAAGCGGGCAATGAAAGCAAACTTAAAGTGCCTTTTTATCTGCAAAATAAAAAATATCGCGATTCAAAGATAAATTTAAGCGATAAATTCTTAGACGGTAAAATCAAAGAATTAAGCGAGCAATACGCTCCAAGGGGAAGTAATTTTAACCGTTTAGAGCAGTTTAAATTCGTCAATGAAACCCTGCGTCTAGGTAATGAAAAGCTCATTCATCAAATCACTTCAAAAGAAAGTGAAAAAACAAAATTAATGAATGAGTTTAAAATCAATTTATTCTTACCGCTTAAAAATGCTATGAAGGTGGCTGATTTTGCCGATCATAGATTTTATTCTTATAACAATCAATTTGTGAGTGATTCTTATCACTTAGGACTTGATTTAGCAAGTGTTGCAAGGGCAAATATCATTACAAATAATGCGGGCAAGGTCGTTTTTGCTAATGAAAATGGCATTTATGGCACAAATATACTTATAGATCACGGCTTTGGGCTTTTCACACTTTATGGACACTGCACGCAAAGCTTTGTGAGAGAAAATGAGCAAGTAAGCGCTGGGCAAAATATAGCTAGCACGGGAGTTAGTGGGCTAGCACTGGGCGATCATTTACATTTTGGCGTGCTGGTGCAAGGCGTGGAGGTGCGCCCTGAAGAATGGCAGGATAGAAAATGGATACAAAATAATATTTACAAGGTGCTAGATGATGCTAAAAAGCTCATTTTAGGCAAATAAAACTTAAATTTAGCTGGCAATGAAAGGGATAAAATGAAACAATTAAGCATAGAAAAAAGCGTCAAAGGCGTAGGCGTGGGGCTTCATAAGGGAGAGCCAATAGAGCTTATTTTAGAGCCTTTGGAGGCAAATAGCGGTATAGTTTTTTATAGAAGTGATTTAAATGTAAGCTACAAGGCTTTAGCTAGTAGTGTGGTAAATACGAAGTTAGCCACTGTCATAGGCGATGATAAGGGCTATATATCGACAATTGAGCATTTAATGAGCGCTATAAATGCCTACGGTATAGATAATATTCGCATTATTTTAAACGCAAATGAAGCTCCTGTAATGGATGGAAGCTCAATAAGCTTTTGTATGATGCTTGATGAAGCAGGGCTTAAAGAGCTTGATGCGCCTAAGAAAATTTTAGTCATTAAAGAAAGTGTGGAAGTAAGAGATAGGGATAAATTTGTGCGCCTAAGCCCTACAAATAAGCCTCAAATTAGCTATACTATTGACTTTGATAATGCTTTGATTGGTAAGCAGCATTACAGTTTTGAGTTTAACAAAAAAAAATATATAAAAGAAATTGCTAGAGCTAGGACCTTTGGCTTTTTAAAGGATGTTGAAACTTTAAGAGCGATGAAGCTAGGGCTTGGCGGAAGCCTTGATAATACGATAATTGTCGATGAAAACCGTGTTTTAAACCCTGAGGGACTTCGCTTTGAGGATGAGTTTGTGCGTCATAAAATTTTAGACGCCATAGGGGATTTAAGCTTGCTTGGATATAGAGTTTATGGAGATTACACCTCGTATGCTGGAAGTCATCATTTAAATCATTTACTCACTAAAGAAGTGCTTAAAAATCCAAGCTGCTACGAGATAGTAAGCCTTGAAAAAGAAAAAAGCTACGAAAAGGTCTTCGCATAAGAAGCTTACTTTTAAACGCTCTTTCAAAGCCCATTTTAATAGGACTTTATGAGAGCGATAAACTCATTAAAAGCCTTGAAAGTGAGCAAAAGGCGAGCGAGTTTTTACCTGTGATTTTAAGCGAGCTTGAAAAAGATTTTAAGCCACAAAGGCTCATTTATGCAAATGGACCGGGCTCTTTTATGGGCATTAAAATCAGCTTTTTAGCCCTTCAAACTCTAAGCATAGCTAAAGATTTGCCCCTTTTTGCCATAAGTGGATTTAAGCTCAATGATTTTAAACCCATAGCGGCAAATAAAAATTTATCTTTTGTTTATGAAAATGGCGAAATTTTACTTCAAAAAGCAGAGCCTGGCGTATTTTTCTTGCCCCAAAGCCTTGAAAATTTGGAATTTGAAAAGGATAATTTAGCTAATTATTTTTTACCTGCTTTGTAATTTATAGGCTATGAAATATAATTTCAAAACTCACGCCGCTGTTTTAGAATCATTTTAAATTTTACTTTTTTAATTGAATTTTCAATTTTTAAAATTGTAAATTTAAAATTTTTATCATCTAAAAAACCTACGCAAAGTCTTTATTAAACTTATCTTCATCAAATTTTTTACCCAAATACGCACACATTGTTTTAGCGTCCTTTTTAGCATTGCCTAGGCAGCTTGTAGCTCCCGGACTTGGCGTCATATTAAAAATAATGCCCTCAACATCCGTGATACTGGCTTCGCCTAAAAGGAGCTCGCCAGCATTTTTGTCAATCACTTGTGGGCGCACGCCGCCAAAACCCTTGGCATAAAATATGTCGCTAGCCTTTATGCTTGGAATGATTTTTTGCACCTTTTTAGCAAATAATCTTTTATTGATAAAAGGAATTTCAAATAAATAATTGTATAAGATATAATTTCTTACAGTGCTATCTTTAAGCATAGAAAGCGTGATTTGTGCGACTTTTTTATCGAATTTCAAGGCTTCGAAAAACTCAGGCACGCTCTTAAGCCCGTGATAACGCTCAAGCTTAGGGATGACAAGAACAGTTGGACCAAAGCGGGTGTTAAAATTTGCCATGATATCAGGATCGCCGTGCAGTGCGGCAAAAGGTAATTTTGGATCTTGCACGGTATAAACCTTACCCTTTAAAAGCCTTTCTTTAGTGAGATAAAAGCTTCCAGCCACAGGCCAGCAGGACTTATCAAGCCCTACATTCATTTTGTGAGCCAGATAAAGTGAATGTGCTCCAGCATTGACGACGACGGCTTTTGCTCTGTAAGTTTGTAAATTTTTTGTTAAAATTTCAAAGCCATTTTCAGTTTTTGTTATAGATCTTACTTCTTGGTTGAAAAAAACTTCCGCGTTTTTATTGGCTAAAAGTGCGTTTTTAACGAGGCTTGCGCTCATTTTTCCAAAGTCTATTGTGGTATAACTTTCATTTTCTAAAGCCCCCATAGCCACGATTTTTTCTTTTCTGGCTTCGCTTAGATTGGCATTTAAAGCCACTTTTGGTTCAAGTTCTTTAATCTTATCTTTATCAAAAAACTTAAGATAAGGATAAAGCTTGCTAAACTCCTCAAAGCGCGCTCTTAAAGAAGCGCACTCTTCATCGCCCACGCCTAGCACCATTTTTTGATTTGAAAAGATAAATTTTTCATCTTGTTTAAGTGCGTATTTTACGACTAAATCGGCATTGACCTTGACCTTTGCAGCCTTTTCAAAGCTATAATTTGTCTCAATGTCGCCACAATGTATGGTTTGAGAATTGCTTGTAGCTTTTGAATTTAGCGTGGCAGCAGCTTCATATTTTTCAAGTAAGGCTATATTTTTAATATCCGTGTATTTTGCAAGCTCGTAAAATAGTGCAGACCCCGAAATGCCAGCACCTATGATAATAGCGTCAAATTCTTTCATCAATCATCCTTTTTTAAAGCTAAATTTAGCTTAAGTGTTCATAAAAACTTTTAAAAATTTTATATAAATTTTTAAAAGTTTTTATGCTAAATGATTTTCTTCAATAACCTTTTTCATACCGAGAAAAATAAGCAATTTATTATAAATGGCTCTATCAAAAAAAGGCGTTAAAACATGCCCATCGCCCCCTGTAAAAAAAAGTTGAGTTTTTTGCGAATTTATAGTGTTTTGAATGAGTAAAACTATGCCTTTAAACACGCCATAACTGATGGCATCCATTGTTTTTTGAGGGAAAGCATCAAGGATGACTTGGGTGTTTAGTTCTAAATTTAAGCGCGGTGAAATTTCTTTAAAAGCCTTACGATAGCTTGCAATGCCGGGCATTATAAAGCCACCTAGATGAATTTTATTTGCCATGATATCCACTGTGATAGCACTACCCGCATCCACGACCACGCCACTTTCGATACTATAACAAGCAGCGATTCTATCTACACCAAGACCCTTATAAATCGTATCAAATTTAAAAAAAGGCTCTAAATCAAAAAAATTTTGCTTATGCTTTAAATGCTCTTTCAAACTTTCATTGACATTGATATAAAAGATTTTCTCGCTGCTTTGAAATTCTCTAAATTTATCCAAGCTCAAACTACTTAATTTCGTATCATTTAAAAAGTTCGCACTTGAATTTCCTATATCACACAAAATCATTTTTAACCTTGCGAAATCACCCTAAATTTAAGGCAAATTTATAAATTTATCATTATAAAAAAGTTTGCCATCGCCCATAAAAGTCACGGCTTCTTTAGCGTCTTTAAACTCGTAAATTTCAGTGTTTGCTAAATTTAAATCAAGTTTAATCAAATAGCCCGTTTTTTCAAAAATATAAATATTATTTTGATAAATGCTCGCCTCATTAAAAATCGCAAAATTAAATTTCACTTCTTTTAGCTTTTGTAGGGCTAAATTGCTTTTTATAACGCGCCCGTCTTTAGTGAATATATAAATTTGCTCGCCTAAAAGCGCGACATTTTTAATCTCTTCGCTCAGTGAATACGTTTGTGCTGGCGTTACGACCACGATTTTTGAAGCGGTGGCGGCTATCATTTGATTATTTACAATGCCTAGATAAATGATATTGTTAAAAAAATCTTGCGTGCTGATGACAATATTTCTTATGACGCGAAGACTGGCTCTATCAACAATGCTTAATTTTCCATCCAAACTTGGATAAATGATAATGCTATCTAAAAATATCGGCGCTGCGAAGCGGCTATCATTTGCCACTGCTATACCTTGAGGCTGAGAAAATTTAATGCCTAATGAGCGATTGGCTAAAATCATCGTATTATTGGCTAAAACTAAAGCTAAATCATCGCCCAAAATATCAGCACTTAGCACCTCAGCTTCAAATTTATACGCGTAAAGTTCTTCGCCACTTGCGTTGGTGATTTTTAAATTCCCATCCTTATTCGCGATAATGAATTCATTATCTTTGATGAGTAAAAGCTCGTAATTTTTTGCGAGTTTAAAATTAGAAACAACACCTTCAAAACCTAAAACTTCGCTGTTTTTAAGCTTGGCAAAATGCAAATTTGTCTCAGCGATTTTACTTTCTAAGCTGCCACTTGAAGAAAGGCTTAAAATCTGCGCATCTTTTACACTTGCAGGGTCAAAATACTGCCTTTTTGTGCCGCACGCACTGATAAATAAAATCAAAAAAACTAAAGCTAAATTTCTCATTGAATGCCCTTATAGTGTCTAAAATTATCCGCTAAAGCGCGCAAAGATGAATCGAGTGGAATTTGACTTAAAAGCGTGTTTGCATCTTTGATATTGCCTTGTTTAAGTAAATCATAAGCATTTAAAAGCGTGTTAAAATGCCTTAAAAATAAGCTATCATTTGCTATTTGAGTGCTATCAGCGCTGATGAGCTCTTTTAATAAAGGATTGATATTTAAATTTTTTATTTCTTCAAGCTCGGCTGTGAAATTGCCCTCGTTTGAAAAGATAAAAAGAGCGTATAAATTTGGATTTTCTTGCTTTAAAAGCTCTATTTTCTCAGTATTTTTAGGCTCTTCTAAAAGCGAAGCATAAAGCTCATTATTTTTCAAAAGTCTCGTTTCTGCCATACTTTGAGCGATACCTGAGTAGATAAAATAAGCGATGATGAGTATAAAAATAGTAAGAAAAATGTATTTGTATTTACGCAAAAAACGCTCGCTTTTTATGAAAGTTTCTAGCATTTTTTCTTGGGCGCTAAGTTCTTTTCTAACAGCTTTTAAGTCTTCTTCAAGTGCCATTTTTATCCTTTTTTTTAAATTAAAATGTAATTGTAGCATTAAAAAATTACAAATATACTAAAAATTGATAAATTTATGATATAATTTTAGTTATGAAAAAATTCTAGGTGTTTTTATGCAAATTGATGAAACTTTACTCGCAAAACTTGAAAGATTAAGCGCTTTAAAAATCGCTGAGAATAAAAGGGCTGAAGTTGCCACACAACTTAGCGAAATTGTAGGCTTTGTAGATGTGCTCAATGAGCTTGATTTAAGCCAATTTGAAGCTCGTGCAAATGTCATTGACGGTGGCACGCCTTTTCGTGCGGATGAGCCTAAAAAAAGCGATGTTATTAAAACAATCTTAAAACACGCCCCTAAAACAAGCGAGCATTTTTTTATCGCGCCAAAGATTATAGAATAAGGCTTTAAAATGGGCGATTTTTATTGGTTTGATATTTTAATCATCGGTTTTACCTTACTTTTAGCTTTAAAAGGTATCGTCAATGGGCTTTTAAAAGAGCTTTTTGGACTCATTGGCATTATCGGTGGCGTTTTGCTTGCAGCGCGTTACTCACAAAGTGCGGCGAATTTTATCAATACAAATACTTACGCGATAAACAATGCAGACTTAGCCAAATTCGCGGGCTTTTTAAGCGTTTTGATTATTTTTTGGCTGCTTTGTTTGTTTGCAGGAAACATTTTGTCAAAGCTTGTTAAACTCAGTGGATTAGGCTTTTTAGATAGGATTGGGGGCTTTATTTTTGGGGGCGCAAAATTCTTTTGTATCTTTGCGGTGCTGATTTTTTGTGTTTCAAGGATAGATTTTTTAAACGAAAAGCTTGAAAACTTAACACAACAAAAAAGCTTTATTTTGCCTTATTTAAAGCAAACGGGAGCGTTTATTATGAATGATTCAGCGGTGCAACAAGGCATTAAAGATTTAAACACAAATATTAGATTTAATCAATTTCAATTTGAACAAAATCAAACACAAGGAGAATGAAATGTTCATGGAAAATGTAGAATACGATGTTTTACTAGAGAGATTTAAAAAAATTCTCAAAGAAAGTGGGCTTAAATACACAAAGCAAAGAGAAATGGTATTGAAAATCCTATATCACAGCGATAGACACTACACACCAGAAGCATTGTATATGGAAGTCAAAGAAAAGCACCCTGAGCTAAACATCGGTATAGCCACTGTTTATCGCACTTTAAATTTACTTGAAGATAGCGACATGGTCACTTCAATCTCTTTTGGCACTGCAGGCAAGAAATTCGAGCTTGCAAATAAGCCTCACCACGATCATCTCATTTGCAAAAGTTGTGGCAAAATCATTGAGTTTGAAAATCCTACCATAGAAAGACAGCAAGCCCTTGTAGCAAAAGAGCATAAATTCAAGCTCACAGGGCATTTAATGCAGCTTTATGGCACTTGCGAAAAATGCACGAAAAAAAATTAATGGAATTTATTTGTAATGTTTGAAAACACCCTTGAACAACAAAAAATAGCCAAAGCCGATGAATTTCGCAAAGCTGGAATCAATCCTTATCCGCATTTTCTCAGCAAAGAAATGAGCATTAAAGAATTTAGAAATAAATTTGCTTATATTTTAGAGCGCGAGGATAAAAAAGATGAAAGCATGAATGTAAGCCTTGCAGGGCGCATAAAACTGCTTCGAATCGCGGGTAAATCAGTCTTTGCAAATATAGAAGATGAAAGCGGCAATTTACAAATTTATTTTAATAAAAACATTTTAGGCGATGATTTTTTTGCTTTGATTAAAAAGAATTTGGAAGTGGGCGATTTCGTTCTTGTTAGTGGCTATCCTTTTGTCACGCAAACGGGCGAGTTTTCTTTACATATAAGTTCTTTAACTCTTGCTTCAAAAGCCATTATGCCTTTGCCTGAGAAATTTCATGGGCTTACTGATATCGAGCAAAGGTATCGCAAACGCTACTTAGATATGATTATGAATAGAGATGTTTTGGCTGATTTTACCTTGCGTTCAAAGGTCATTTCTTTGATTCGTCATTTTTTTGAAGATAAGGGCTTTTTAGAGGTTGAAACGCCGATGATGCATCCTATTGCTGGCGGGGCAAATGCAAAGCCTTTTATCACGCATCACAACGCTTTGGGGGTTGAGAGATTTTTACGCATTGCTCCTGAGCTTTATTTAAAAAGGCTCATTGTAGGGGGATTTGAAGCCGTTTTTGAAATCAATCGCTGCTTTAGAAACGAGGGAATGGACCTTACACACAATCCAGAATTTACTTCTATCGAGTTTTACTGGAGTTTTCATAATTACAAAGATTTGATGAATTTGACTGAAGAGCTTTTTAATAAGCTTTTAAAAGAGTTAAATTTAAGCGATAAGCTCGAGTTTAACGAACAAATTATTGATTTTTCAAAGCCTTTTGAACGCATTTCTTACAAAGACGCGCTCATTAAATATGGCGGACTTGATGAGAGTTTAATTGATGATAAAGAAAAGATTTTAGCTAAACTTAAGGCTGAGAAATTAGAAGTCAATGAAAAGCTGGATTTAGGCTATTTGCAAGCTGAGCTTTTTGATCATTTTGTGGAAGATAAACTTATAAATCCCACTTTTGTTACCGATTTTCCTATTTCTATCAGCCCGCTTTCACGCCGCAGCGATGAAAATAGCGATATAGCTGAGCGCTTTGAGCTTTTTATCGGTGGCAAGGAATTTGCAAATGGCTTTAACGAGCTAAATGATCCGCTTGATCAATATGAGCGCTTTTTAAAGCAAATTGAAGCCAAAAAAGCAGGCGATGATGAGGCTTGTGAGATGGATGAGGATTTTGTCGAAGCGCTTGGCTTTGCTATGCCGCCCACTGCTGGCGAGGGTATAGGCATTGATAGGTTGATTATGCTTTTGGCAAATAAAAAGTCCATTCGCGATGTCATCCTTTTCCCTGCAATGCGTCCCTTAAAATCAAAAAATGAAGGAGAATAAATGAGCTTAGAAAGCTTTGATAAAGAAATTTATGATTTAACAAATTTAGAGCTTAAAAGACAATGCGAGCATTTAGAAATGATAGCTAGCGAGAATTTTACTCTGCCTGAAGTGATGCAAGTTATGGGCAGCGTGCTTACAAACAAATACGCCGAGGGCTATCCGCACAAGCGCTATTATGCGGGTTGTGAGTATGTCGATGAGATAGAAATTTTAGCCATTGAGCGCTGCAAAAAGCTTTTTAACTGCGCCTTTGCAAATGTGCAGCCTCATTCTGGCTCTCAGGCAAATCAAGGCGTTTATTTAGCCCTTTTACAACCGGGGGATAAAATTTTAGGTATGGATTTGAGCAATGGCGGGCATTTAACGCACGGCGCAAAAGTAAGCTCCTCAGGTAAGCTTTATGAGAGCTTTTTTTACGGCGTAGAACTTGACGGGCGTATTAATTATGATAAAGTGCGAGAAATTGCTAAAATCGTGCGCCCTAAGATGATAGTATGCGGAGCAAGTGCCTATGCGCGCGTGATTGACTTTGCTAAATTTAGAGAAATTGCCGATGAAGTGGGCGCGCTGCTTTTTGCTGATATAGCGCACATTGCTGGGCTTGTGGTGGCAAATGAGCATCCAAGTCCTTTCCCGCACGCTCATGTGGTGAGCTCGACCACTCATAAAACCTTGCGCGGTCCAAGGGGCGGCATTATAATGACTAATGATGAAGAAATGGCTAAAAAGATAAACTCAGCCATTTTCCCGGGCATTCAAGGAGGACCTTTAATGAATGTCGTCTCGGCTAAGGCTGTGGGCTTTAAATTTAATTTAAGCGCTGAGTGGAAAACTTATGCTGCACAAATTATAAAAAATTCCAAAAAACTCGCTGAAGTTTTAATGGCTAGAAAATACAAGCTCGTAAGTGATGGAACAGATAATCATCTTGTTTTAATGAGCTTTTTAGATAAAGAATTTAGCGGCAAGGACGCTGATATCGCGCTTGGCAATGCTGGCATTACGGCTAATAAAAACACGGTGCCCGGCGAAACGCGCTCAGCCTTTGTAACCAGCGGCATTCGTCTTGGCACGCCAGCACTTACTGCAAGGGGCTTTAAAGAAAAAGAAATTGAAATCGTCGCTAATAAAATCGCCGATGTGCTTGATGATATCAACAATAGCGCGCTTCAAAGCAAGATTAAAAACGAGCTTAAAGAGCTTGCAAGCAAATTTATCATTTATGAAAAGGCTATGTTTTGATAAGTATGAGCGATTTATCTTTGATAAAAATGATCACTGATCATTATTTTATCAAACGCGAAAAGATTGTCAGCAAATTTGAATACCGCGGACGCTATTTTTTCAACAAATTCGAGCGCGTGGATGCGATGCTTACGCAAAGTTTGATTAAAGAGCATTTAGAAGGTAAAATCATCATCGCACATGATCTCATCACAAAAGACAATCATGTCGAAAATATCGTATTTGATTATAATGGCTTTAATACCGAGCGCTTCTGGCACAGGGCTCAGCTCATTTTAAGAGATGAAGGCTTTATCAATTTTACGGCTTATAAGAGCAAAACGCCGGGACATTTGCACTTGTATGTGCATAAAGGGCATACGACTTTTAATGAGGGTTGTCAGCTGGCCTCTAAGCTTTCTATGCTCTTTTCAAGCAAAATGCCAACTGAATGGCGCGCCTTTCCAATGATGAATTTACCAAAAGAGTATAATATTATGATTTTACCTTATGAAGTGTATCAAAAAGAGCGCAACACTTCGTGGTCTAAACACATGTAAAGGAGCAAAAATGGACGAGAAAAAATTTGATGATATCATCCTTGAAAAGGACAATAAAAGCGAAAAGATCAAAAAAATTCTTTTGCGTGTCATTGCTTTGGTGATTTTATTTTTAGTGGTGATGATAGTGATGAAGCTCATCAACTCAGATGAAGCCCCAAGCAGCGAGCAAAACGCGCAAGGCATTTTCCCTACTGAAAATAATAATTTTGAAAACACCCCTGTAGCAAATGCTGAGCCAAGCGATGATTTTGCAGCTTTAAGAGCGCAGCTTCAAGGACTTGATACAAATTCAAGCCCTGCAAATACCATAAATCCTACAAACACAGAGAACGCAAAACCGCTGCCACCAGAGCCACAAAATGTGCCTGTGCCTGAAGAACCTATCAAAGAAGCGCCAAAGCCTGAAGTCAAAGAAGTAAAAAAAGAAGAGCCTAAGAAAGAAGAAGTAAAATCCGCTCCAGCAAAAAAAGAAAATAATGCCAAAAAAAGTGAGCCAAAAACTGAGTCTAAAAAGCAAGCACCTGCTAAAAGCGCGCCAGAAAAGCCAGCGGATGCTAAGGATTTGTTTAAAAATGTAGAAGTGACAAGTGGCAATTTGCCAGCAGGCACTTATATACAAATTTTTTCAGTGAGCAATTTTGATCCAAAGTCTAAAGAACTTGAGCCTATCAAGGCAAATGGCTACGCTTACAAGCTTTACAAAAGTGAAGTGAATGGCAAAGAAATCACACGCGTTTTAGTGGGTCCTTTTAATAATCAAGAAATCACTGCTGAAATGGATAAAATCCGCAAAAATGTGCGCAAAGACGCCTTTGTGTATCGTATAAAATAATGCGTTATTTTGCCGTTATCGGCTCTCCTATTGTGCATTCAAAAAGCCCCAGAATGCACAATAACGCTATAAAAGCCCTAAATTTAGACGCACTTTATTTACGCTTTGAGCTTAAAGATGAAAGCTTGCTCAAAGACACGCTTTTTAAACTTCATCTAAATGGGGCAAATATTACCTTGCCTTATAAAGAAAAAGCCTTGCAAATTACTGATTTTAAAGATGATTTGGCTTTAAATATCGGCTCAGCCAACACACTTTTAATTAAAGATGAGAAAATTCATGCTTTTAATACCGATGGCATAGGCTTTTTAAAGGCTATTGATGAGTTTAAAAATATAAAAAAAGCTCTCATTTTAGGCGCGGGCGGCACTGCAAAAGCTCTTGCTTTTGTGCTGAAACAAAAAGGTGTTGAAGTCGTAGTGGCAAATCGAAGCAGTGAACGACTCAAAGACTTTAAAAACTATGAAAATTTCACTTACGAAAACTTAAAGCCAGCTTCTTTTGATATCATCATCAACACCACTTCAGCCGGGCTTAAAGATGAGAATTTACCCTGCGAAAAAGAGCTTTTAAAAGAGCTTTTATCGCGCACAAAATATGCTTTTGAAGTCATTTATGGCAAAAAAACGCCTTTTTTAAAGCTTTGTGATGAGCTAAAATTAACTTATAAAGATGGGGCGGATATGCTTTTGTGGCAGGGCATTTTTGCTTTTGAGCTTTTTTTTAATCTTAAAAAAGACAAAGAGACACAAATTTATACTGCCATGAGCGAAGCTTTGAGTTTAAAATAATTTAAACTTCAATAATTTTATAATTTACTATTAAAAAAGCTCGCTCAATCATCATTTAAATTTAAAAACAATAAATCATTCGCAACAATTTTCAAATTTCTTTTAAAATTATAAAAAACTCAATATGCGATATGAAATTTTGCATTTTTTAGCGATAAATTATATCACATATAAAGCCCGCCGTTAATTTTAAGCGTCTCGCCTGTGATGTAGCTTGCATAATCGCTGAGTAAAAACGCCACCGCATTTGCCACTTCTTCAGGCTCTGCAAAGCGCCCCAACGGGATATTTTTCGCATAAGTGGCTTTGACCTCATCGCTTAAAATCTCGGTCATATCGCTTTTGATAAAGCCCGGTGTCACGCAGTTGTAGCGGATATTGCGGCTTGCAGCCTCTTTAGCAAAACTCTTACACATGGCGATCATGCCGCCTTTGCTGGCTGAGTAATTGACTTGCCCCGCATTTCCCATTTCGCCCACGATAGAAGCGATATTGACAACCGCTCCAAAGCGCTTTTTACTCATTACTTTCATCGCCTCGCGGCACCCTAGAAAAGCTGAGTTTAAGTTTGTATTGACAACACGCTCAAATTCTTCAAGCTTCATTCTCAGCGCGAGTTTATCATCGGTAATGCCCGCGTTATTGACGAGATAACTCAGCTCGCCATCAGCTTCTACAATGAGCTTGACACCCTCTTCAAAGCCCTTTTCATCGCTCGCATCAAACTTAATCACAGCCGCCACGCCCCCGGCATTCTCAATCTCAGCCTTAAGCGCGTCCGCAAGCTCAGGCTTTGAACGGTAATTAATCCACACCTTCAAACCAAAGCTCGCCAAAACCTTGGCAATACTTGCTCCTATGCCTTTACTTGCCCCTGTGATTAAAACATTTTTTCCACTAAATTTCATCTTTTCTCCTTATTAAAAATGACTCATTTTAACTTATTTTGATAAATCAACAAAACAAATCTAAAATTACTTTTTTATTACTTACTTTGAATCTTTCACGCTATATTCAAGCGTATTTCCTGCCATAAAAGGCACAACTTCGCCGTAATTTTGAGGCACTTGCCATTCTTTTTTTTCTAAAACAATGATTTTTTCTTTTTCAAATTTAAAATCATAAAGAGCACAAGCATTGTCGCTGATGAATTTTTGCAAATTTTGCTCGCTTGAGTTTTTGCTAAAAAGGTTTGCTAGCACACTTAAAGCCACAGGGGCGCTAAAAATGCCAGCCGCACAGCCGCAGCATTCTTTCTCACTTTTTGGATGAGGCGCTGAATCGCTTCCAAACATAAGTTTAGAAAAGCCGCTAAAAGCTAGCTCGCAAAGGGCTTCTTTGTCGCTTTCGCGCTTGGCTATGGGCTTGCAAAAAAGATGAGGCTGCATTTTGCCCCCTAGCACATCATCAAGGGTTAAGATGAGATGATGAAGCGTGGCGGTGGCATAGAGATTTTCATAATCTTTAAGCAAAGCACAAAGCGTTTTTGTAGTGATATGCTCCATGACAATCTTAAGCTTTGGAAAATGCTTTGCCAGCTTTTCATAAATGGGTGCAAATTTAGCCTCTCTATCCAGCACAAAATCATTCGTTTCGCCGTGTATTAAAAGAGGGATTTTAAGCTCGCTCATCGCTTTTAAAGTAGGCTCTAAGCTCTTTAAATCAAAGCTTGAAACGCCCCCGTTTGAGTTTGTGGTAATGCCTGCTGGATAAAGCTTGATTGCAAAGATTTCTTTTTTTATTTTTTCTAAAAACTTTTCATCATAATTTTGAAAAAAAAGCGTCATCAAAGGCGTGAAATTCGCATTTTGCCCCTCTTTTTCACAGGCTTTTAAAATGCGTTTTTTATACTCTTTAAGCCCTTCTTGGCTCGTAATGGGCGGGATTAAATTAGGCATAATCACAGCGGCGCGAAAATCTTGTGCTGAAAAGGGCGCGACAAGTTCTAGCATAGAATAATCTCTTAAATGTAAGTGCATATCTAGGGGGTTTTTAAGTGTCATTTTATTATATCTTTCAATTTATCATTTAATAGCTTTAAAATAGCGGCACTAGCTTAATTTTTATCTAAATTTAGCTTATAAAGTCCATTTTTAAGCTTTGTTAAAAGCTTTTTTTCTTCTAAAAGCTTAAAAGTAGCGATGATAGTAGGCTTACTTATGCCACATTCTTTGACCAAATCATCAATCTTACAAAAAATAAAAAAATTCTCATCAGCTTTTTCACAAAGTGCTTTTAAAAGTTCAAATTTTTTCTCGCCCAAAAGCTTAGAACAAAGCTCTTTAAGTCTATCATTCATTTAAATTTACTTAAAGCTTTAAGATTAAAAATTTAAGCATATTTTCTCTTAAATTCTTTCATAAACTCACACAGGCTTTGTACTTGCTCTAGTGAAATAGCATTATAAATACTCGCGCGAAGCCCACCTAAAAGGCGGTGTCCCTTAAGTCCTATCATACCAGCTTCCTCGGCTTCTTTTACAAAAAGCGGCTCAAGCTCGGCATTGTGTATAAAAAAGCTCACATTCATTAACGAACGACAATCCTTGCGTGCGTGTGCCTTATAAAAGCCCTCGCTACTATCTATTAGCTCGTAAAGCGTCTTTGCTTTTTGCGTGTTTTTTGCATTCACTGCGTCAAGTCCGCCTTGCTCTAAAAGCCACTGCATTTCAAGCGCAAACATATAAATGGCAAAGGTTGGTGGCGTGTTAAAAAGTGAGTTATTATCGCTATGAATGCTGTATTTTAGCATACTTGGAGTGTTTTTAGAGCGGCTTCTTTCTATCATATCTTTTCGAATAATCACACAAGCAAGCCCTGAAATACCAGCATTTTTTTGCACCCCGCCATAAAAAAGAGCGATATTTTTAAAATCCACTTTACGAGAGAAAAAATCGCTTGAAGCATCGATTATTAAAGGAGCTTTCGTGCTGGGATAATTTTGAAACTGCGTGCCATAAATGGTGTTATTTGAGCAAATATAGGCGTAATCAGCATTATCGCTAAATTTAATCTCAGGGATAAAGCTAAAATTCTCATCCTCACTACTTGCTACAACCTTATAATCAATGCCTAAAATTTCAGCTTCTTTTATAGCCTTTTTCGTCCAAATACCTGTATTTACATACTCACACACCCCACCAGCGTGTAAATTCATAGGAATCATCGCAAATTGAAGGCTAGCTCCACCTTGTAAAAACAGCACTTCATAATCATCATTTAGTCCGTAAAGCCTTTTAGCATTGCTCATCGCACCAAAATGCACTTCTTCAAAGACCTTAGTGCGGTGGCTGATCTCCATTATCGAATAGCCTTTATTTTGATAATTTAAAAGTTCATCTTGTGCTTTTTGTAAAACGCTTAGAGGCAAAGTAGATGGACCTGCGCTGAAATTTATCACTCTCATTTTGTATCCTTATAAAATTTGTGCTTTTTTGCTAGCATTTAAAGAATGTAGGCTAATTATATCATTTTTTTGCAAATTCTCAAGGCTCGTTTTGTGCCCATTTTGATAAATTTGCACTAAATCTTTGCTTTTTTCAAAAAAGCTTGCATGCTGTAAAAAGGCATTTTCAAGCGTTTTTAGCCTTAAATTTGCATTTTCAAGCTTAAAGCTTATAAGATTTGAAATTTGTTTTTTTATATATAAAAGTTTATTAAATTTCTCTGTTATCACAGCCTTTGGAGCTTTGAAAGCAAGCATTTTTTCAAGTGAGTTTAGGGTGTTTTCACGCGTTAAAAAAGTATTTTGAAGTAGCTTTTTAAAGCTAAGTTCAAGCTCATCAAGGTGCTGTAAAAGCTCAAATTTATCCTTAAGTAAGAAATTTATCGCAGCACTTGGAGTTGGCGCTCTAAAATCAGCCACAAAATCGCTAATCACATAATCAATTTCGTGTCCTATGGCTGAAATTATAGGAGTTTTTGCTGCAAATATGGCGCGCGCTAAGGCTTCATCATTAAAGCAAAATAAATCCTCCCTGCTACCTCCGCCCCGGGCTATAATGAGTGCGTCAAGATTCATTTTATCAGCTTTTTTAAGAGCTTTTATAAGGCTTGTGGGTGCGCCATTTCCTTGTGTGAGAGCGTTAAAAATAAAAAATTTGGCCAAAAAATACTGCTTTTCATTCACAAGCTTTAGCATATCCTGTAAAGCCGCTGAAGTAAGGCTTGTGATGATGCCTATTTTTCTAGGATACAAAGGCAAAGGTTTTTTGTGAATTTCTTTAAAAAGTCCTTCCTTTTCTAAGGCTTCTTTAAGGACTAGAAATTTGGCTTCTAAATCACCAAAGCCTGATTTTTGCATAGTTTTAGCGATGAATTGATAGCGTCCGCTTGCTTCATAAAGGCTTAAAAAGCCTGTTAAATCTACGCTCGCACCAACTTCAGGCTTAAAATCTACCCTGCTATTTGCACTCTTAAACATCGCACAAGCAATGCTTGCGCGCTCATCTTTTAAGTCAAAATACCAATGCCCTGAGCTGTGAAATGTGATTTTTGAAATTTCTCCACTTAGCTCAATATCCATAAAATGTGCTTCTAAAAGGCTTTTAGCCTTTAAATTTAGCTCGCTAACTTTCATCACTCAGCGCTTTTTAGCAATAAATACCGAGCAAATGCCAAAAGAAAAGCTCTCATAATACATCATATCAAAGCCCGCATTTTCAAGCTCTTTGATAAAATTTTCTTTAGTGATGAAGCTATCAATCGAGCTTGGCAGATATTCATAGGCGGCTTTATTTTTACTGATGAAGCCCCCTATTTTTGGTAAAATAAATTTAAGATAAAAGGCGTTGATTTTATCCATCAAGCTTTCATTGCAAGACTTTGCAAACTCAAGCACCAGCAAAATACCCTCTTTTTTAAGTACCCTTGCGAACTCATTTAAAGCTTCTTTTCTTTGCACAACATTGCGTATGCCATAAGCGATGCTTAAAATGTCAAAAGTATTTGTTTTTAAAGGCAAATCTTGTGCGCCTGCTTGTATGAAATCGACATTTTCAAGCTTTTTTGCCAACATTTTTTCCTTAGCTAAAGCAAGCATATTCGCACTTGGATCAACGCCTGTGATTGAAGCAATTTTTTTGTGAAGTTTTGTAGCCATTTCTTGCCAAATCATCATCATATCGCCCGTGCCACAAGCAATATCAGCGATTTTAAGCCCTTGAAATTTAGCACCCTGCCCTGCTTTTTCTAAGTTTTTATTCTCTGAATTTGCTTCATTTTTTATCTTATCTGCTTTTTTGTGCGTGACATTTTTTAAAGTCTCTATAAAGCCTAGATTTCCACTCTCATCAAAGCATTTAAGCACCCTTTCGCAAGCCTTTTGCCGCCATTTTATATCAATGCCAAAGCTTAAAATGCGGTTGGCTTTATCATAAGTGGGTGCGATTTCATCAAACATTTGAATGATTTTTTCTTGTTTTTGCATAAGTTTTTCTTTAGAATTTGAGATTAAAAGGATAATTTTAGCAAATTTAAGCCTAAATTCTTAATAAATTTAGGCTTTTTTCATGCAGTGTGTGCAGCCACTGACTCTGGCTGAAATGTCTAAATGACCGATGATATTGCCGATTTTTCGCTCAAGCTCTTCTTGGTATTTATCAAGGCCACTTTCTTTGAAGCTTATATCGCTTATATGCCCGCATTTAGAGCATACAACATGCACATGCGGTTCTTCATAAATGTCATAATAAGTCTTTTGATTAGGCACATTGACCTCAACCACAAGTCCTTGTTCTTGTAAGGTATTAAGATTTTTATACACCGTGGCAAGCGAAATCGTAGGATAGACCTTTTTCACATCCTTATAAAGCTCGTCGATGTTTGGGTGTGTGTGCTTTTTTAAAATTTTTAGCACACAAAGCCTTTGCGGAGTCGCCTTTAAATCGTGTTCTTTAAGCAATTTTACAAGTTCCATTTAAACCCCTAAATTGTTTGATTTTGCAATGATACAAAAATTATCATTAAAAAAAGTTTATATCAACTAATATTTTTTATCTTTTATCAAAAAAATTTTAAAAAATACCGAATTTAAGCTATAATTAATGATTTAAAGGACAAAAATGACGATTAAAGAAATGCTCAATCAAAACAAAAGGGGTCATGGCTACTACCGAAGCTCGTGGCAAAGTGCCTTTTTGCAAATGAATTACACAAGTGGCATTTATATACTCTATGAAATTGTGGGCGAAGAGCTGGTAAAAAGGGCTTTTGAGTTTAGCGATGAAGATATGCTCGCAAATGACTGGGAAGTGAGAAAGCTTTGTGAGCTTGAGTTTAAACTTTTAAGCACGCAAGAAAAAAATAAAAATATGGCTTTAAAAAAGGCTTGAAATTGACTCAATTTATATTTTATGAAAGATTTTTAAAGCATTGAAACAGCTGCTACTAGCATCTTAAAAAGCTTGGAATGATTTTTGCTTGTTTAAATAAAATTTTAGATAAATTCAGCTTAAAAGCAATTTAATCTAAAAGCAAGATTGAAGGACAAAGCGATGTTTAATCACAAAAATATTCTCATCACTGGGGGCACAGGCTCTTTTGGCAAGACTTACACCAAGATTTTGTTACAAAATTACACACCTAATAAAATCATCATCTATTCGCGCGATGAGCTTAAGCAGTATGAAATGGCGCAGAAATTTAACGCTGCTTGTATGCGCTATTTTATCGGCGATGTGCGCGATAAAGCAAGGCTTAGCAGGGCGATGAGAGATGTTGATTTTGTCATACACGCTGCTGCGATGAAGCATGTGCCAATAGCAGAATACAATCCTATGGAGTGCATAAAGACAAATATCAACGGTGCGCAAAATGTGATCGATGCTTGCCTTGAAAACAATGTGCAAAAATGTATCGCACTTTCAACGGATAAGGCTTGCAATCCTGTGAATTTATACGGTGCGACCAAGCTAGCTAGCGATAAGCTTTTCATCGCTGCAAATAACATCGCAGGCAAGGAGCACACGCGCTTTAGCGTTACAAGATATGGCAATGTCGTGGGCTCTCGTGGCTCAGTGGTGCCTTTATTTAAAAAACTCATCGCACAGGGCGCAAAAGAGCTTCCCATCACGGATGAGAGAATGACGCGCTTTTGGATAAGCCTTGAAGATGGGGTTAAGTTTGTGCTGGGTAATTTTGCTAGAATGCACGGGGGCGAAATTTTCATCCCTAAAATCCCTTCAATGAAAATCGTTGATTTAGCAAAAGCCCTAGCTCCAGAGCTTAAGATTAAAATCATCGGCATAAGAGCAGGTGAAAAGCTCCACGAAATCATGATTTCAAGTGATGATAGTCATTTAACCTATGAATTTAAGGACTATTACGCCATTTCGCCAAGCATTAAATTTACAAGTATCAATGTAGATTTTAGTAAAAATGCACTCTGCGAAGTGGGTAAAAAAGTAACAGATGGCTTTTCTTATAGCTCTGATAATAACGCGCAGTGGGCGGATAAAAACGAGCTTTTAGCGATGATAGAGCGAACTGAGATTGAGGGGGTTTGAATTTAGCTAAAGGCGCACACTTTTGTTTAAAAGGCTTGTCTTTTTGGCGAATTTGCGGGAGTTTGTATTTTTCTAACTGCGACAGATTTCTTACCTAGCCTTGTTCGAAAAATCCTACACAACCCACAAATTCACTCAAAAATACCACGCCTTAAAGTTTGGTTTAAGTCGCCAAATTTCGTCATTGCGAGAATTTGCGTAGCAAATTCGTGGCAATCCACAATTTTACATTAAATTTTTGTAAAATTGAAAGGGAAATTATGAAACCCTTGCCCAAGTTAAATTTAAATTTCGTCATCGTAAGAAAAAAGAACGAAATAATCCGCAACTTTGCGTAAGAAATTAGAAATTGTAAATTTAAAGTTAAATTTTATAAAGCTTTAACGCTCGGCGCGGTTGCCCAAGGCAGAAACTTGAAACGCTACCGCGTTTCTTTTCTACATGGGTAAAGCGTCTTGCTTTTAAAATCTTTAAAATTTAAAATAAATTCAAAAAAGGACAAAAAATGCTTTCTTATTCTCATCAAAATATCGATGAAAGCGACATTCAAGCGGTTTTAAACGCGCTTAAGAGCGATATTTTAACAGGGGGCGCAAAAGTAGAAGAGTTTGAAGAAGCTTTGGCTTCTTATGTAGGCGTGAAATACGCTTGCGTGCTAAATTCTGCTACTTCAGCCCTTCATCTAGCCTTTTTAAGCCTTGAAGTAGCAAATAAAACCGTCCTTACCCCCGCCATAAGCTTTGCTGCCACAGCAAATACGGCTTTAATGGCGGGAGCAAAGCCTGAGTTTATCGACATTAAAAGCGATGGCAATATCGATGAGAAAAAGCTTGAAGAGCGCTTGAAAGTAAGTAGCCAAAATATAGGCGCCATTGTGGGCGTGGATTTTGCGGGAAATAGCGTTGAAGCTGATATTTTAGCGCGTTTAAGCAAAGAGTATAAAGTGCCTTTTTTAGACGATGCTAGCCACGCACTAGGCAGCACTTTTAGGGGCGAAAAGGTGGGTAAAAAGGCTGCTTTAAGCGTGTTTTCCTTTCATCCTGTAAAGCCCATTACGACCTTTGAGGGCGGTGCGGTTGTGAGTGATGATAAAGATTTAATCGATAAAATTAAGCTTTTAAGAAGCCACGGCATAGTCAAAAAAAGGCTTTACGATAGCGATATGATAGCACTTGGCTATAATTATCGCTTAAGTGATGTGGCTTGTGCTTTGGGACTTAACCAGCTTCAAAAGCTTGATAAAAACTTGCAAAAAAGAGAGCAAATCGCTAAATTTTATGATAAAGAATTTGCTCAAAATCCCTATTTTAGCACCATAAAAATCAAAGATTACAAAACAAGCTCAAGGCATTTGTATCCTATCTTGCTTTTTCCTGAGTTTTACTGCAAAAAAGAGAGCATTTTTCAAAGATTGATCGAGCTTAAAATAGGCGTTCAAGTGCATTACAAGCCCACTTATGAGTTTAGTTTTTATAAAAATTTAATGGGCGAGATTTTTTTAGAAAATGCGGACAATTTTTATAAAGCAGAGCTTAGCATACCTTGTCATCAAGAAATGAGCGAAAAAGAAGCAAAATTCGTGCGAGATAATCTATTTTCAGTGCTTGAGAGCGTGAAAAAGGAGGGCTATTGTGAATAAGAATTTGAGTAAAAATGATAGAGATTTAAATTTAAAAATAAATTCTAAAAAAGAAAATTCTAAAAGCTCTTTGAAAGCTGAAATTTCAAGCCTTTTAGATATAAACTTAAATGAAAATTTAGGCTTAAAAATGCACAATCTAGCCAAAAAGCTTTTTCCTATCAACAGAAGCATAACCGGGCAGGGTTTTAGAACTAGCCTTGAAATGCTAAATAAAGAGCTTTTAAAAAGCGGGGCGAGTTTAAGCATTCACAGCGTTAAAAGTGGCTCAAAAGCCTTTGACTGGGTCGTGCCTGATGAATACAGCGTTAAAGATGCCTATATCATCACGCCTAGCGGAGAGAAAATTTGTGATTTTAAGCAAAATAACTTGCATTTGTGGGGTTATAGTGTGGGCGTTAATGAAAAAATGAGCCTTGAAGAGCTTAAAAAGCACCTTTACACGCTTGAGAGTTTGCCAGAAGCTGTGCCTTATGTAACGAGCTATTATAAGAAAAATTGGGGCTTTAGCCTTGCTTATAATGAGTTTAAGAAGCTTAAAAAGGGAATTTACCGCGTTTTTATAGACGCAAAGCACGATGAAAAGGGCGTTTTAAACTACGCTGATTTACTCATCAAGGGCAAAAGCAAGAAAGAAGTGCTGATTTCTACTTATCTTTGTCATCCTAGTATGGCAAATAATGAGCTGAGCGGTCCTCTTGTCGCCACTTTTTTGGCTAAAAGCTTGCTTGAAGCTGGGGGGGGGTATTGAGATATAGCTACCGCTTTATTTTCGTGCCTGAGACCATAGGAAGCATTGTTTATCTTGCGCGCCATTTCAAAGAGTTTAAAAAGCGCATTATCGCAGGCTTTGTGCTAAGCTGCGTGGGCGATGAGAATGCAAGCTCTTTAATTCACAGCCCAAATGCTGATACTTTAGCCGATAAAGTGGCTTTGCATACATTGAAATTTAAAAGCGATTTTAAGGAGTTTAGCTTTTTGGATAGGGGCAGTGATGAAAGGCAGTTTTGCGCGCCTTTGATAAACTTGCCTGTTGTTACGATTTGCAACACTCGCTTTGGTGATTTTAAAGAGTATCACACCAGCCTTGATGATTTAAATTTCGTTACGCCAAAGGGTCTTTTTAAGGGGCTTAGCAATATCTTTGAAATCATTAAAAACCTAGAAATCAACGCCATTTATCAAAGCAGCACTTTTTGCGAGCCAAATTTGGGTAAGCGGGGGCTTTATCCTACCTTAAATTTAAAGAGCGAAAAGCCACAAATCAATAATTTCCTAGCCTTTTGCGATGGGCGAAGAGATGTCGTTGATATCGCAAATACCTTAAACGAGCCTGCCTTTAAATTTAAAGAAATCATTACAAATTTACTCAAATTCAAACTCATAAAAGCTATCAAAAAGGAGCAAAAATGATAACACATATCGCCCAGTTTTTAGAAAAAAGCGCAGCTAAAAATCCTCATAAAATCGCACTTATTGATAAATTTAGCAAACTCAATAAAGAAAAACTCAGCTACAAAGAATTAAACGAGCTTTCAAACGCTCTAGCAAGCAAGATTTTAAAACTAGGCTTAAAAAATGAGGGCGTTTTGATACTGCTTCCTAAAAGCGCCATTTGTTTAGTGAGTTTTTTAGGCGTGGCAAAAAGTGGTAATTTCTACACACTCCTTGATGAAAAATCCCCTAAAGAGCGCGTTTTAAAGGTGATTTCTATTTTAAAGCCCCGCCTTTTAATCACTTGCAAGAGTTTAAATTTAAGCTTTAAAGAGATAAAAAACACGCTTTTTATAGAAGATTTGCCAAGTTTTAAAATTGATAAAAAAGCCTTGCAAGAGGCTAGAAATAAACACATCGATACAAATTTGCTTTATGTCTTTTTTACAAGTGGTTCAACAGGCACTCCAAAGGGTGTTAGTATCGCGCATAAAAGCGTGATTGATTACACCTTTTGGGTGTGTGATACCTTTAAACTCACAGCACGAGAAAGCCTGGCAAATCAAGCTCCTTTTTATTTTGATAATTCCATTTTAGATATTTTTTCAAGCCTAAAAGCAGGTGCGACGCTTCACATCTTGCCAAATGCGCTTTTTGCCTTTCCGGCTAAGATTTTAGCCTATTTAAAGGAGTATAAAATTTCTATGATTTTTTGGGTGCCTAGCGTTTTGATTTATTTTGCTAATACAAAAGCGCTTGAGTGTGTAAATTTGAAACACCTTAAAAAGATATTATTTTGTGGTGAAATTATGCCAAACAAGCAGCTCAATATCTGGCGCAAATCCCTACCAAAAGCACTTTATGCAAATCTTTATGGTCCTACTGAAATCACTGATGTGTGTAGTTTTTTCATCGTGCGCCGTAAATTTAAAGATGACGCACTTTTACCTATAGGAAAGGCTTGTAAAAATACCGAATTACTTGTCTTTGATGAGAATTTAAGCTTAATCAAAGAAGAAGAAGCCTTTAAAAAGGGTGAGCTTTTCGTGCGAGGAACGAGCCTAAGCCTTGGCTATTTTAAAGACACGGCTAAAACAGCGGCGGCTTTTATACAAAATCCTTTGCATAATGATTATTTAGATTTGCTTTATAAAACAGGCGATATAGTCGCATATAACGAACATGGCGAGCTTTTATGCTATGGGCGCAAGGATGGGCAAATTAAAATTTCAGGGCACCGTGTCGAGCTTGGCGAGATAGAAAGCGTTACGATCTCACACAAAGAAGTTAAAAATTGCGCTTGTATGTTTGAAGAAAGCTTGATTTGCTTTTATGAAGCTGCAAACGAGCTTGATTTAAAGGGCTTTTTAAAGGATAAACTCCCCGCTTATATGCTACCTAAAAGCTTTGTCCGCTTGGATAAATTTAAGCTTAATGATAATGGCAAGATTGATAGAAAAGCCTTGAAAGAGCTTGTTTTAAAGGATGTAAAATGAAAGCTTTTAGAATAAATTTAAAAAAGGCTTTTAAATGAAGGCTATAAGAAGCTTTGAAAATGCCTTTTTAAAGGGCTTTGCTTTGAGTAATAATTATGAGAGTTTAAGCATAATTGTTTCAAATTTACACAGCAAAAATTACGAGCTTAGCCAAAATGAAAATAATTTTTTCATCACGCAAAGGCATTTAAAACTTCTCATATTTTTTGTCAATGACTTGGAAAAAGATTTTAAGTTTAAGGATAAATTTATTAAAATCATCGGCAAAAAAGAAAGCGATTTTACTAAATTTAGCCCCTTTTTAAAGGCAAATCACTTTAGCGAATTTGAGCTTTTTAAGCAAATGAGGCTTGAAAAAAGCGCGCTTGATAGCCAAATTTTAAAACCTTGCGAGCTTATAAGCCTTGCTAGCGGGGCTAATATAAATGAAGTTTATACTTTGTTTAACGCAGTTTTTTAGCCCCGAGTATTTATTTTATTTTTCAAAAGATGAGCTTGAAAATAAGGCTAAAGCGGGCGAAATATTGCTTTATAAAGAAAAAAATCTCATTAAAGGCGCACTTATTTTTTCAAAAAGTTTAAACTCAACTATGCTTGATTTCATCGCTGTAAGTAAGGATTTAGAGCAAAAAAATGCCGCTTATTTATTAATGAATGCCTTTGTTTTGGTAAATAAAGAAGCGAAATTTTATCAACTTTTTGTAAGAAATGATAATGAAAGAGCGATAAAATTTTATCAAAAATTTGGCTTTGAATTTAAGGATATGAGACTTAAATTTTATAAAAAGGATAGAGTTTGAGAGTTGAAAAGCTTGTAGTTATCGGTAAAGGAAGCGTGGCTAGTAAGTGCTTTGAGCTTGCAAAGCAATTTTTTAAGCCTAATTTAGCTGAGCTTTTAAATTATGAAGATTTTACAAAAAAACAGCTTGATGATAAATTTAATACCTTAAAGCACGCTTTTATCATATCTGCTAATAATTTTTATCTTTTTAAAGCCCCTTGCATTCAAAATAATACCATTATCAATTATCACAACGCACTTTTGCCTAGGCATAGGGGGTTAAATGCTCATATTTGGGCGATTTGGCAGGGGGATAAAAAAAGCGGTATCACTTGGCATTTTGTGGATGAAAGCATTGATACGGGTAAGATTATCACACAGAAAGAACTTATTTTAGATGATAATACCACTTCTTGTGAGCTTTTGATTAAGCAACATAAACTTGCCATAGGCTCTTTAAAAGAAAGCTTGGAAAAAATCAAGGTAAAAAAAGAATTTGTAATGAGTAAGCAGGGGGGGGGGGGGATTTATCATACAAACATTTTGCCAAATAGGGGTTATTTAAATTTATCTTGGAATGAAGCTAAAATTTCAAGATTTTTAAGAAGCTTAAATTTAGGAGCTTTCAGGGATGTTGCTCTGCCTAAAATTAAGCTCTTAGGAAAGGAATTTGAAGTGCTTTTTTATGAGCTAGGACAAAAAGAAATTAAGTTAAGTTTAAGTGAAAATTTAAGCTTAAGCATTAAACAAAATTAAAAAAGGAGAAAAAAAATGACAAATTTAAACGACATTAAGGCGCTATTTGACGCCATTGAGCGAAGCGATATTGACGCAAATATGCAAAATTTGGTGAGTGATAATATCATCGATAGTCTTGATATCATGGGGCTTGTGGCTGAGATTGAAAAGAAATTTAACAAGCCTTTGAGTGCTGAATTTATCGAAGCTGAGAATTTTGAAAGCTTTGAAGCCTTGAAAGATATGTTGAACAAGGCTTTTAAATAGTTTCAAAGGCTAAATTTAAGTCTTTGAAAAATTAAATTTGTTTGAACGCAAAGGAGTGTGGCAATCTTTATTGCATTATTAGATTGCCACGAATTTGCCGACTGCAAATCCCCTTAATGATGATTTAATTCTCCGCTTTTTCTAATTGCTTAATTTTAAGATGCATTTGCGCGTTTTTTTCGAAAAAAGTGTATTTTAAATCATCACAAATATAGCTTATGCTCTTTTCGCATTTTGCTTTTTTTCTTTTCTTAATCTTTTCAAGTAAAGGGAAAAGCTCCTTTTCTATAAGCATTTTAAGGGGTATATCCATACCATGATTAAGGTTTTTGATGAATTGATTATCGATTTGTTCCTCGCTTGAAAAAGCTTTAAAATTCACCTCAAAGCCTAAATTTAAAAGTTCATTGATAAATTCTTGCTTTAAATCAAAAGAAGCTATCCTGTCAAATTTCGAGTGATAACACACATAAAAGGGCTTGGGATAATTTGCTTGCGTGTTTAAATGCTCTTTGTTAAAAAGGGCTCTTATAGCTTTTCTTGCGGGGCTGAAGCGATTTTTGCTGTTTGGATTTAAACTCCAATGTGTTTTTGTTGAGGTATAAATGGATAAATGAGGGTAAGTATTCACAGGTAAAAGTTCTAAATATCTTGTAAAATCAATTTCTTTGCCTAGTCCTATATGTTGCAGCTGTGCTTCAACTCCGCCCGAGTTTTCTATCACACCATCTACAAGCCAGGGCGCAAGTTTCGCACAAAACATACTCAAATACGCCCCATACGACTCACCTATTATTATGATAGATATATCCCCCCCCCCCCCCGTGCTTTAAACATATTTTTTACATAAAGAGTAGCGTTTAGGATGTCAAGGGCAGCAAGGACACCAAAGTTTTGATATTCGTTACGAAGCGGACGAATGCTAGAGTGAATTTTAAGCCTAAAATCAGCATTTAAAAGCCCTTGTCTTTTTAACTCATCAAGCTTTTGATTGAGAGTATTTGCGAGTGCGTAGCTCATTTCATTACCTGCTATTTCCTGTCTTAAAAGCTCATTTGAAAGACTAAGATTAATCTTAGCTAGCTCATTGACAAGGATTGATTTATCCACTTCATCAAAGATAAAATCAGCTCCAAGATTAAAGCGGTTATAAATAGCGTGATAATTCACACTTATCATCGCCAAATCATAATTTTTCGCAAAATATTTAAGATAAAGGGTTAAAAACTTATCATCTGCGCTCGCTCCCCAGCCTTGATTGATAAACACCAAAGCCTTAGGCGTTTTCTCATCATCATAATGCAGGATAAAATCAGGCTGCACCTCGCGTTTTATATCAAGCTCCACATCATCGCTTGAGTTAAATTGTATCTTTTTGCTTACAAGCATAGTTTGCCTTTAAATTGATTTTTGCAATTATAACTTAAATTTCTCTTTTATTTAAACTTAAAATGAATTAAAATTAGATAAAATCATCAAGTTAAAATAAAGGTTTAAAAATGAAAGAGCTAATAAAAGCAAAGGGCGAGATTTTCACAACTAAAGATTTAATCCTTGCTTTAGAAAAAGTGGGCGTTAAAAGTGGGGACATCCTTTGCGTGCATACTGAGATTTTTAATTTTGGCACACCACTTTTACCTAAAAATGAGTTTTTAAGCGCGGTTTTAGAATGCTTTTGGCAGGTTTTAGGCAAAAACGGCACACTAATCATGCCCACTTTTACTTATAGCTTTTGCAAAAACAAGCCTTTTAATAAGCTTGAAAGTGGTAGCACTATGGGCGTTTTGACCGAGTTTTTTAGAAAGCAAAAGGGTGTTTTTAGAAGTGATGATCCTATTTTTTCTTTTGCGGTGAGTGGGGCGAAAAAAGATTTATTTTTAAAGCCTTGTGCTACTTGCTTTGGCGTGGGTAGCGTGTATGATGAGCTAGCGCGAAATAATGGCAAAATCATGCTTTTTGGCACAGATAAACTAGGCTACACTTTCACGCATTTTGTAGAAGAAGTTGCAAATGTGAGTTATCGCTATTTTAAGGAATTTAGTGGAATTTTAATCGATGAAAAGGGCGAGGAAAAAAACGCAAAAATTAAATATTTTGTGCGCGATTTAAACAAAAACTCGCATTTAAGTATCGCAAAACAAATCGACTTTTTAAAGAAAAATGATAATTTTGCGCTCACTCAATTTGGCGCTGCGCCCATTGTGCTAATCAAAGCAAAGCCTTATTTAAATGAGCTTTTAAAAGCTTTTAAAAAAGATGAAAATTGCTTGCTTGAGAGTTAAATCAACTTGTTTGAACTGAGCCTAAATATTAAATTTAGGATATTTTAGCTAAAATAACTCGCCCCAAACCGCAAGGCAAAGGGCAAATCTAACACAAACGGACTATGCGAGCATATAGTAAGCGTCTTAGGGTTGTATTATATCTAAATTTTAGGCTTTTTAAACTTAAAGTGGCGATATTTTTGCAAAACTAGGAGCGCAGGGGCTGTGGAAAGTCCCCTGTCCTTGTGTTTTAAAATTTACTTGTATTTTAAATTTAAAGGTAGATTATGATAGCACTTAAAAACGCTGATTTTAAAGCCCTTGCTTGCGTTTTGGGCGAAAATGAAAAAAGCATTGATGAAGAACTGGCGCATTTAAGCGCGCTTAAACTTAAAATTTATAAAGAAAATATGGGCATAAAAAGGCATTTTAGCGCAGCTCAAAACAGCTTTGCCAGTGATTTAGCGCTCAAGGCTTTAAAAGAAGCTCTAAATTTAGCAAAGCTTGATAAAAATGAGCTTAGCGCGCTTTTAGTGCTTTCTCAAACTCCTGATTATTTAGTGCCAGGACTAAGCCAGCTCGTGCATAAAGAAGCCAATTTAAACAAAAACTGCTTATGTATGGATACTTTCGCCTTTTGCTCGGGCTTTTTGCAAGGACTTTTTCAAGCTTTATTGATGCTAGAAAATGATAAATTTTCTCACATCGCCTTAGTTTGCGTCTCTACAAAAAGTAAAAAGCTTGATCCTAGCGATAAGCTTACAAACTCGACGATTAGTGATAGTGCCACGGCTTTAATTGTTTCAAAAAGTAACGCAATTTCGCCTTGTTTTTTCACGCAAAAAAGTTTCACTGAACTTGCCTTAAAAGAAAGCTTACCCTGCTCGCTTTATAAAAAGGGGCAAAGTGAGTTTATCAAAATTGATAACAACTGCTTTTTTAACGCCGTTCAAACTCACTTTCCAGCACTTGCTAAGCAGTTTTTAAAAGAGATAAATTTAAATAAAAAAGATCTTAAATTTATACTTCACAGCTCAAATGAACTGTTTTCTAAAAAGCTTTTGCAAAGCCTTGAGATAGATAGTTCGCAGTATTTTAATGAAAGCTTGAGTGAGTTTGGAAATTTAGATATTAATAATCTGGCTTTTAATCTTGCCTTAATGAGTGAAAATGTAACAATAAATGAAAATTTATTGGCTAGGGGGGGGGGGATTTGAGTTTAGAAAAAACTTAAATTTTAAGGCAAATAAAGCTTCTAAGCTCTTTTTAGCAAGCTTTGGCACAGGACTTATTTTAAATGCTTTTGTGTTTGATTTTGATTTAAGTTTAAAATCAAAAATCCTAAAAATGTAAATCAGCTTATTTTTTAAACTCTAAACTCCGCAAAGATTTTAATTTATCATCGGTAGCGGTTTTAGAATTTAATTTATATTAAACTCTAAAATTGAATTTTAAAAATTAATTTTTTATCATAATTTTTAAGGATAAAAATAAAAATTTAGAAATTAAAATTTTATCAAGAAGTTTAATTTAAGGGCATCAAGCCCTTAAATTTATGCAGGATATACAGAAACTTTTTTTCTGTCTTTGTCTTTGCGCTCAAATTTCACAAAGCCGTCAATCAAAGCAAAAATCGTATGATCCTTGCCTAAGCCGACATTGTTTCCAGCGTGTGTGGCTGTGCCTCTTTGGCGGATGATGATATTGCCTGCACGCACAAACTCGCCACCAAATTTTTTCACGCCCAAGCGGCGACCGATAGAGTCGCGGTTATTTTGAGTTGAGCCTTGTCCTTTTTTGTGTGCCATTTTTTATCCTTTGATTTCTTTGACTTTGACGCGTGTGAACTGTCTTCTAAAGCCGCGTTTGAGTTTAGAATCTTTTCTGCGTCTTTTTTTGTAAATCACGACTTTTCTATCTTTGCCGCAATTTATCACTTCTAAAACGACTTTTGCGCCCGCAACGAAGGGCGAACCTACCTTGAGTTCTTTATCGTTGATCGCAAGCACTTCACTCACCTCAACGCTAGATTTTGCTTCAGCAACGAAATAATCAAGCTTTAGCTCATCGCCAACGCTCACTCTATACTGTTTGCCGCTGTGTTTCATAATAGCATACATCGCGCTATCCTTTCTTAAGTAAGCTACCACTAAGCACCAAATTTGGATTTAAAAGCTTAAATGGCTTGAAAAACTTTGATTATATCACAAAAAACTTAAATTTTTGTTTAAAGTGTATTAAAATCAAAAATCATTTTATATCATAAATTATGGATGAAATTTTTATAAAAATTAAATGATGATAACTTTTTTTTAAACTCACAAAGATTTAAAAATTTATCTCATCATTTTAATTTTATAATTCTTAGACCTTCTTAAAAATAAGCGAAGTATTCACGCCCCCGAAAGCAAAATTATTATTCATTACAAACTGCGTATCGATTTTTGTGGGCTTTTTTAGATAATTTAAGCGCGCGCACTCTTTGTCAATTTCATTTAAATTTAAAGTGGGGAAAAAGAGCTTTTCATTCATCATTTCAATACTAGCGATACTCTCAAGCGCCCCGCAAGATCCAAGCGTGTGTCCTAGGTAGCTTTTAAGTGAGCTTATGGCAATGTTTTCGCCAAAAACTTCATTTGTAGCGATACTTTCTGTGATATCGCCCCATTTTGTCGCGGTGGCGTGCGCATTGACATAGCCGATTTGATCTGGGCTTAAATTTGCATCTTTAAGGGCTAAAAGCATAGCCTGCTTCATCGTCTCACTTTGTGGGCGCGTGATATGCGTGCCATCACAAGTCGTGCCAAAGCCCACAATTTCAGCAATAGGCTTTGCACCGCGTTTTAGCATACTTTCTTCGCTCTCTAAAATGACATAAGCACCGCCCTCACCGATGACTAGCCCATCTCTTTGCGCGTCAAAAGGCTGTGGCGTGAGCTTTGGCGTGTCGTTTTTAAGGCTTGTGGCATAAAGAAAATTAAAAGTATAAGCCTCGCTAGGACACAGCTCTTCAGCACCTCCTGCTATCATCATATCGATTTTATTAAATTTAATCGCTTCATAAGCATAGCCAATGGCTTGTGAAGCTGAAGTGCAAGCCGATGAAGTGGGGATGAGTCTGCCTTTAAGTGCGAAGAAAAGAGCGATATTTGTAGCTGTAGTGTGGGGCATATACTTGATATAGGTGTTTGCGTTGCATTCGTTTTCAAGTCCTAGAAAAAGTTTAGCAAGCTGAAGCGTGGCGTCTGTGCTGCCTGTGCTTGAGCCACTTGCAACGCCCATTCGTCCATCTTGTATGCTTTCATCATCCTTTAAATTTGCCATTTCAAGTGCTAAACTCGCTGCTTCGCAAGCATACTGCGAGACGCGTCCTAAAGAGCGCAGCTGCTTTCTACTCCACTCTTTTGGCGGCTCATAATCAATAATGGGCGCGGCCAAATAGCAAGTTAAATCCTTGTATTTTTGCCACTCAGTCATAAAACAAACCGAGTTTATGCCGCTTTCAAAGCCTTTTTTTAAATCTTCATAACTCTTACCATAAGCACTTACAAATCCATAGCCTGTGATGAAAACGCGTCTCATGCTAAGCCCCCATTCACACCGATAACTTGACGCGTGATATAGCTTGAGTTTTCACTGAGTAAAAACTCCACTAAAGGCGCGACCTCATCAGCCTTGCCCGAGCGCTTTGCTGGGATGAGTGCTAAGGCTTGTTCTAAAATGCCTTGTTCTTTTAAATGTGCGCTCATATCTGTATCGATAAGTCCGGGTGCAACGACATTAACATTGATATTTCTGCTTGCAAGCTCGATGGCTAAGGACTTTGCTGCTCCGATGAGCCCAGCTTTGCTTGCGGCGTAATTACTTTGCCCACGATTGCCTAAAATTCCACTCACCGAGCTCATCACCACGATACGCCCTTGCTTTTTGCGTATCATAGGCATTAAAATGGGCTTTAACACATTATAAAAGCTATTTAAATTCGTTTCAATCACGCTTTTCCACTCATCTTCTTCAAGTCCGGAAAAAGTATTGTCCTTTGTAATGCCTGCATTAAGCACTACGCCCCAAAGAGCTTGCTCGCTAAACTCACTCAAAGCACGCTCACAAGCCTTGGTATCACTCACATCAAAGATGAGCTTTTGCGCGTTTAGCTCCTTGGCTAAGCTGTTTAAGCTTTGGCTTTGATTTTTGCCATGTAAAATGAGCGAATAGCCAGCTTGAAAAAGCCTTTTTGCAATGCTTGCACCTATACCACGCGATGAACCTGTGATGAGAACTTTTTTCATATTTGCCTTATTGATTTTATTTTTTAAATTTTTATAAAAATTTTATCTTAAATTGTTAAATTATTTATTTTAATTTTAAGAATTTTAAATGACTTAAAATTTAAAAATTAAGATTTGCCTAAGTTTTAAAGTATTTAAAATTTTCAAGTAAAATTGCATTTTAATTGAAATTTAAACAAGCCATAAAGAAAGCCAAAAAGCCTATGAAATTCGCCTTTTTAACGCATGCAGGAGCGAGCATTTATCATTTTAGAATGCCTATTATCAAGGCTTTGCTAGCTCACGGCGATGAAGTTTTCATCATTACGCCCAAAGATGAGTATGCACAAAGGCTAGAAAATTTAGCCAAAAGCTTAAATTTCACGCTCATTTTTTATGAAATGAATCGCAAAAGTCTTAATCCTTTCATCGTTTTGAGCAATTTTTTAAGCCTTACGAGGCTTTTAAAATCCTTGCAAATTGACCTCATTCAAACCGCCGCGCACAAAAGCAACACCTTTGGCATTATCGCGGCTCATTTTGCACGCATAAAGGTAAAAATCGCCCTTGTCGAAGGGCTTGGCAGCTTTTATGTGAATGAGAAAATTTCTTTTAAGGGCTTGAAATTTAAAAAAAAACTAAAGCTTTTTAAAGCCAAATTTAAGCAAAACTTAGTGCGCTTTATCATCAACGCCCTTTATAAAATAGCCTTCAAGCTTGCTGATTTATTCATTTTTGTCAATTCTAGCAATGCTAAGTTTATGCGAAATTTAGGGCTAAAAGAGCAAAAAATTTGTATCATTAAATCTGTGGGCGTGAATTTAAAGCGCTTTTTCCCACAAAAAATCTCGCCCCAGCAAAGGGCTGAGTTTTTAAACGCTCTTAATTTAGACCCTCAAAAGCCTGTGGTTTTGATGATAGCGCGGGCTCTGTGGCACAAGGGCGTGCGCGAGTTTTACAAAGCAGCAAGCGCGCTTAAAAACGAAGCGAGTTTTATTTATGTAGGCGGGCTTGATTTAAATCCAAGCTGTGCGAGTTTAGAGTTTATGCGAAGTGGCGCGGTGGCGTATTTGGGAGCGCGCGAGGATATTCCATTTTTACTTAATTTATGCGATATTTTTGTTTTGCCAAGTTATAAAGAGGGCTTTCCAGTAAGCGTTTTAGAGGCTAAAGCGTGCGCAAAGCCTTGTGTGGTCAGCGAGTGCGAAGGTTGCGTCGAAGCCATCACAAACGCCATTGACGGACTTTATGCTAAAGTGGGTGATAGTAAGGATTTGAGCGAGAAAATCAAGCTTTTGATTGAGGATAAAAAACTGCGTGAAAATTTGGGTGCAAACGCCTTTAAAGACGCGCTTAAATACGGCGAAGAAGAAGTGGCAAGCAAGTATTTACAAGCTTATGATAAGATTTTGGCGAGTAAAATTTAAAATCATTTAAAACAATTTTAAAAACAGCGGCGCGTCATAATGGATGGTTTAAAACAAAATTTATATGAAAATTTAAGCTTCTTAAAGCAAATTGATGAGCAAAAGATTGATAAAATTTGCGTGCAACTTGAGTGTTTTAAGCAAATTTTAAATGAGTTTAATCAAGTGCATAATTTAGTGCGTTTTAATGATATCAACACTCAAATTATCGACTCGCTTAAAGTGCTTGATTATAGTGATTTCTTTGATGAGTTTAATGCTTTTAAAAGCACGGATATTGTGGCTGATATTGGTAGCGGAGCTGGCTTTCCTGCGCTTTTTTTAGCCCTTTTTTCAAAGGCGAGTTTTTATCTTTTTGAACCCAGCATTAAAAAAGCTGCGTTTTTAAGAAGTGTAAAACTGGCTTTAAAGCTTGAAAATATGACTATTATCAGGCAAAAAGTGCAAGATTTTAAGCCTGATTTTAAAGCTAAAATCATCACTTCAAGGGCTTTAATGCGTGTGAAAAATTTAATTGAACTTTGCAAAAATTTGCAAAATGAAAACACAAAATTCATCTTTTATAAAGGCAGTGAGCTTCAAAACGAGCTTAAAGAAGCTAAAAATCTTTTCAAAAACGAACAAATTTATGAGAATAATCTTCGAAAATATTGTATTTTAAATTAGAATTTAAAATCTCGTTATTGCAAAGCGTAAGAGTGGCGAGCCACTTCGTCATTGCTGGAGTAAGCAATCCACAATTTTGCAAAAGCAAAATTAAATTTTAAAATAAATTCAAAAACAGCGGCGCGAGTTTTCGCCGTCATTGCGAGCCGATGAAATCGGCGTGGCAATCCATAAATTTTTTACGAAAATAAAAAATAAAATTTAAAAATAAAGTGTGGATTGCTTCGTCGCTTCGCTTCTCGCAATGACAAAGTGGGTTGCTTTGCTAGCGCCCAGCAATGACAGAAGTTTTTAAAATTTTAGAAATTCTACCCGTCATTGCTGGGCTTTAAAATAACGCGAAGCAATCCACAACTTCTATACGATAAAATTTATCTTTCTTGTCATTGCGAGCCGACAAAGTCGGCGTGGCAATCTATAATTTAATTGCAAAAGTAAAGAATGGATTGCCACGAATTTGCTACGCAAATTCTCGCAATGACGGCGGTTTTTAATTTTCTTTAAATTTAAAACTCGCGCCGCTGTTTTTAAAATTTATTTTATAAAGAAAAATCTAAAAAGTTCTTATCAAAATCAGCAAGTTTTAAATAAATTTAAGATGAAATTTGCTTGCTTTGGCGCGCATTAACCCGCAATTTGATAAATTTAGCTAAAATGTGGCAAAATTTAAAAAGGCTTTGAATGAATTTGCCTAATTTGCTTGCTTTACTGCGCGTTGTACTGGCTCCTTTGCTGTTTTTTGTGCTTTTACACGCGCAAGATTTTATGCATATAAGCTGGGCGAATTATTTTGCGGCGCTGATTTTTGGGGTGGCTGCACTGACTGATTTTTTCGATGGTTTCATCGCACGCGCTTGGGGGCAGAAGACAAAGATTGGAGCGATTTTGGATCCGCTAGCTGATAAAATGCTGATTTTAGCGGCTTTTTTAGGGCTTTTGCTTTTAGGGCGGGCAAATGCTTGGGTGATTTATCTTGTTTTGGTCAGGGAGTTCTTTATCACAGGTTTTCGTGTCGTGTTAGCAAGTGAGAATTTCGATGTGAGCGCGTCTTTTGCAGGAAAGCTTAAAACAGGCTTTCAAATGGCGGCGGTGATTTTTCTTTGTATGCAGTGGTTTGGTGCAGATCTTTTGCTCTATATCGCCCTTGTTTTAACGCTTTATTCAGGTTTTGAATACATCTTTGCTTATCTTAGGCACACAAAGGTAAAATAATGAAATCATTTATCATTTTGGCATTTATTTTGGGTATAGGCTTTTATTTTTACTCTTGGACGTTTTTAATCACGCTTTTAGTGATATCATTTCTCATTTTTTTTCACGAGTTGGGGCATTTTTTAACAGCAAAATCCTTAGGCGTGAAAGTCGAAATTTTTAGCATAGGCTTTGGTAAAGCCTTGCTTGAGCGCGAATTTAAAGGCACGCGTTACCGCCTTTCAGCCCTGCCATTTGGGGGTTTTGTCAAACTTAAAGGTCAGGATGATTTAAAGCCCAGCCTTGAAGTCTATGAAAAAGACAGCTACACTTGCTTAAAACCTTTGCAAAAAATTTATATACTTTTTGCGGGACCCTTTTTCAATATTTTCCTAGCTTTTTTGCTTTTCATTATCATAGGATTTTTAGGGATTTCAAAGCCAGCGCCGATTATCGCGGGATTTAGCGATGAAAGCTTAGCTCAAAGTGCTGGACTTAAGATAAATGATAAAATTTTAGCAATTAATGGCACGAAAATTTCAAGCTTTGATGAAATTGCACCCCTAATAAATGCTGATAAATTAAGGATTTTAATAGAGCGAGCGGGTCAAAAGCTTGAATTTATAGTGCCAACTTACACAGGCGTAGCGCTTAATGACTTTGGACAAAGCATTTCAAAGCCGCTTTTAGGTGTGCGTGGCAGCAGCCAAAGGGTGCTTGTTTATCATACAGGACTTGATAATCTTAATTACGCCTTAAAAGAAAGCGCAAATACTGCCACGCTCATTTTTAAGGGCATTGTCAAGCTTTTAGTTGGCGATATTGAAGCTAAAAATCTTGGTGGTGTGATTTCTATCGTGGATATCACTTCAAAAGCCAGTGCGATGAGCCTTAGCACCTTACTTTTTATCACGGCTTTAATCTCTATAAATTTAGGCGTTTTAAATCTTTTACCCGTGCCAATGCTTGATGGCGGGCATATTTTATTCAATCTTTATGAGCTGATTTTTAGACGCAAAGTGCCGCCCAAAGCCTTTGAATACCTAAGTTATGGCGGTATGGCACTGCTTTTAAGCTTGATGATTTTTGCAACTTATAATGATATTGTGCGTTTTTCGCAGCAGTAAAAATTTTAAATTTTTCTGCAAGACAATAAATCAAAAGCTTTATTGCCTAGATCTGCTTAAATCTTTAATGATAAAATGTAAAATAAAATTATTTTAAAGCCGTTTTTATTTTTAATTTAGATTGAACCCTAAATTTATTTAAAAACTCAAGCTAAAATGCCTTGTTTAGGTCCGCTTTTGCCGCAGCATTCTTTGTATTTTTTGCCACTGCCGCAAGGACAAGGGCTGTTTCTAGGCACTTTTTTTACATTGACATCCACTTCTTTTAGCTTTGTTTTGCCCACTTTTTCGCTGTTTTTTGAGGCTGAGTGTTGTAAATTATTAGAGCCGTGAAAAATCTCAGCCTGTCCTAAATCATCTTCATTTGCACCCACTTCCACAGCCCTAGATAAAAGCTCTTTACTTCTTTGCTCGTTTTCTTTTTCAAGCTCATCGCTACGTTTGAAAACGACATTAAAAAGCACTTTTACGCTTTCATTTTTAATGCGCTCCACAAGTTCTAAGAAAAGATTGTAACTTTCTTTTTTATACTCTACAAGCGGATCCTTTTGATTGTAGCCACGTAGGGAAATGCCCGTTTTTAACACATCCATTTGATACAAATGCTCTCGCCAAACATTATCAAGCACTTGTAAGTATAAAATGCACTCAATGCGTCTTAACTCATTTTCAGCAATGCCCGCCATTTTGAGTTTATAAGCATTATCAAGCACCTGCGTTAAAGCGTTTGAAAACTCATCAAAGCTTAAATTTGCAATATCTTCTTGATTGATTTGTATACCAAGCTCAGCTAGGCCTTGCTTAATCTTTTCAAAATCAATCTCGCCCCCATCAAGTAAAGAGCTTGTATACTCGCTCATATTTTGTGAAATTTTAGCCTTAATGTCATAATTTTCATCCAAAAGCTCGTTGCGGTAGCGATAAATCGTCTTTCTTTGCTCATTTGCCACGTCATCGTATTCTAATAAGTGCTTGCGGCTTTCAAAATGAAGGCTCTCGACCTTTTTTTGTGCATTTTCAACCGCTCTTGTTACAATTCTACTTTCTATACTTTCGCCCTCGGCTATACCAAGTCTATTCATAATCGCCTTTATTCTATCGCCTCCAAAAATGCGCAGCAAATTATCCTCTAAGCTTAGATAAAAGCGGCTCATACCAGGATCTCCTTGACGCCCCGCGCGCCCTCTTAATTGATTATCAATGCGGCGGCTTTCGTGCCTTTCAGTGCCTATGATATAAAGTCCGCCAAGCTCTCTTACTTCATCGTCGATTTTTATATCCACGCCACGTCCTGCCATATTTGTAGCTATGGTAACGGCTGATTTTTTGCCCGCATCTGCTATGATGAGTGCTTCTTGCTCGTGATTTTTAGCATTTAGCACGTGGTGGGGGATTTTTTCTTTTGCAAGCATAACGTGAAAGGCTTCACTGCGCTCAATGCTGGCTGTGCCTACAAGCACGGGCTGACCCTTTTTGTGCGCTTTTTTAATTTCTTCAATGACGGCTTTAAATTTTTCTTGCTGAGTTTTATAAATTAAATCATCTTTATCAATGCGCTTTATAGGGATATTTGTAGGTATGCTGATCACATCAAGGCTATAAATTTGAGAAAACTCAGTCGCTTCAGTTTGTGCTGTGCCTGTCATTCCGGCTAGTTTTTTATACATTCTAAAATAGTTTTGAAAGGTTATATCTGCTAGAGTTTGGCTTTCTTCTTGAATTTTAACGCCTTCTTTTGCTTCTAAAGCCTGATGAAGCCCCTCGCTAAAGCGTCTGCCCTCGCTTAAACGCCCTGTAAATTCATCCACAATAATCACTTCTTTATTGCGCAAAACATAATGCACGTCTTTTTCAAATAAATTATGAGCCTTTAGGGCCTGATCTAGCTGATGGGCTAAAATGGCATTATCAAGGCTGTATAAATTCTCCACACCAAAGAGCTTTTCAGCCTTTGCTATACCTGCTTCTGTGATTAAAATGCTGCGGTTTTTCTCATCGACAACAAAATCTCCTGTGGGCTTTTCAGTAGGACTTTGAGCAGCTTGTCCTTTTTGCATTTTTTTGGCAACTTCGTTAGCTTTAATATAGCCATCCATAGAACGATTAGCCGGCCCGCTGATGATTAAAGGCGTTCTTGCTTCATCGATTAAAATACTATCAACCTCATCGACGATGACAAAATGATGCTCTCTTTGCACCTTATCGCGTGCTTCAAATTTCATATTATCACGCAAATAATCAAAGCCAAATTCGTTATTTGTGCCATAAGTGATATCGCATTCATAGGCTACTTTATGCTCTATATCGCTATTTTGCGAGCTTAGCACAACGCCCACGCTAAGTCCTAGAAAATTATAAATCGCACCCATTTGCGTGGCGTCTCTTTTAGCTAGATAGTCATTTACAGTAACCACATGAACGCCATTGCCACTCATCGCATTTAAAACCACAGGCAAGGTAGCGACTAAAGTTTTACCCTCGCCCGTTTTCATTTCAGCGATTTTGCCCTCATGTAAGACCATTCCACCGATGAGCTGTACATCAAAATGACGCATATTTAAGGTGCGCTTGCTCACTTCTCTAACTATGGCAAAAACTTCGTTTAAAATTTTATCTAAATTTAAATTTTCTTTCACAACCCTTTGTTTAAGCGTGTCAAAACTAGCCTTTAACTCTTCATCACTCATTGCCTCAAATTTAGGCTCAAGCGCATTTATCGCTGCTACTCTTGCGAAATATTTTTTCACTTCTCTATCATTTTTTGTGCCAAAAAGAGCCTTGATGATTTTTAACATAATTTGCCTTTATTTTAAATTTGCAAAAACTTAATTATAGCCTTAATTTGTTTAAAAATAAATAATTTTATAAATTTCTCTAAGGCTTTATCACTTTGAATATTAAATTAAATTTTATATTTTGCGCCGCTGTTTTAAAATCTATTTAAATCAAATTCATTTCATTTTGAAAAATTTGTAAAATTTAGTCTCGCATAAGCATTAAATAATTAAAAATATCCTACAATATCATTTTAATTTCAAGGAAATGATGATGAAAATTTTACTTTTAAATAAAAATCCTATCATCTCAAAGCTTGTAAAACTCACGGCTTTAAAACTGGGCGATGAGTTTGAGGAGCTGGGCGAGTTTAACGAGCAAAAAGCTGATATTATCATCATTGATAGCGATGAAAAGCTGGATTTAAATGCGCTTAAAAATTTTTGTAAAAAAATCATTTTTTTGAATAAAAAGGGCGAAAAAGCACCTGAAGATGATGAAATTTTAAGTATTTACAAACCTTTTTTACCCACCGAGCTTGTCAAGCTCATCGAGCAAGCTGCTGCTACACAAGGACAAATTTTAGAAGAAAAAAATATAGAGCCTAAAGAAAGTGAAATTTCAAAAGATGAGCCAAAAGAGCCTGAAAATAAAGACAGCGCGCAAAATGCTGAGAATAAGGATGAGAGCTTGGATAGTGGCGAGCTTGATTTGAGTGCTTTAGATTTAGAAAATGAAAATAAAGAAGAAGATGAAAAAACTGATGACGCGCTCAATGTTAAAGCAGTAGCACAAGAAAAAGAAGAAAATTTAGAGCCTAAAAAGGATGAAAAAGAAAGCCTAAATCTCAAAGAACAAGATGAAAATTTCAACGAACACGACTTGGATGAAGTCTTTAAAATGAGCGAAGATGAAAAGGCGGTGCATATGCCAGAAACTGAGGAAGATGAAGAAATGCAAAATCAAAAAGTCAATGAAGTGCTGGATATGGATAAGGTCTTAAAAAATGATGCTTCTAATGAAGAAAATTTGCCTGAGACTTTGCCCGAGCATTTGCCTGAGACCTTGGAGACTGAAGATTTTAACAGCTTACTTGAAAATTTAGACCTACAAGATGAGCCTGAGAATGAAGAAAATACCATCGCGCCAAGTGCTGAAAATAAAGAAATAAAAGATGAAAATTTAAAAGATATAAATGAAAAAACAGCGGCGCAAAATACTCAAAAACAAACTCAAAAGATAGATGAAAAATCTCAAGCAAATAAAGATAAAGACGAGCTTTTAAAAGACTTTGAGCTTAGTGTGGAAAATTTAGAAAAAGAAATCGAAGATAAAAAAGAGCCACAAAATGATCTTAGCTTTGCGCTTGATGATGAATCAAATACAAATCATTTCAATGAAAATGTGGCTGAAAATTCTAACAAAGTGCTTGAAAATTCAATGAATGAAAATTTAAAAGAACCCGAAAATTCAAAAATTGATGAGAATTTAAAGGCTGAGAAAGTGCCTGAAAATGACTTTAATTTCAGTGTTGAAGAGCAAAAGGATAAGGATCTTAGCTTTGATGACTTGCCAAAGGATGCGAAATTTATAGGGCAAAACAAAGAAGAACAAGACTTAACAAAAGAGCCAAGCCCGCAAATCAGCGAACAAGAAAGCAAGGAATTTGTGCCATCAACGCATGAAAGTATCAAAGAACAACTAAAAGAAATCGATGAAATGGACAAAGCCATAAAGGATAAAAAAGTGCAAGAAGCAACGAGTGCGCTTAAAGATAGCGAGCTGGATAAAATCAAAGAAAGAGATATTAAAATTGCTTTGGGCGAGAGCGTGCAAGATCTGCCGCCTGAAGAAGATTTAAATGAGAATTTAGCCCAAGCAAATCACTTAGAAGCTATAGATTTAAGCCAAAAAGCAAGCAAAAATGCCAAGGATAAAAACGAAGAGATTATGAACGAGCTTGGTAAAAGTATCACAAGTGCCATCACTTCAAGTATCAACGATGAGACCTTAAAAGCAGCGCTTAAGGGTATGAATATGAACATAAACATCAGCATAAATTTTGATGAGGACAAGCATTGAAAGAGGCTTTCAAGGATTTAAATTTAAAAAATAATTCTTTGTGTCAGGGCTTCGTGCTTTTACTCTCAGGACCTAGCGGCGCGGGTAAAAGTAGCCTTTTAAAAGAGCTTTTAAGCGAATTTAAAGACGAACTTTATTTTTCCATATCTTGCACGACAAGAGCACCACGCACAGGCGAAAAAGACGGGGTAAATTATCATTTTATAAGCGAAGATGAGTTTAAAAAGGGTATTGAAAAGGGCGATTTTTTAGAATATGCCAGGGTGCATAATCATTTTTATGGCACGGCTTTAAGCCCCTGTTTAAAGGCACTTGATGAGGGTAAAATCGTCGTTTTTGACATCGATGTGCAAGGCTTTTATATCGCTAAAGATAAGCTTAAGGATAACTTAGTTTCTATTTTTGTAATGACAAAAGACAAAAAAGAGCTTGAAAAAAGGCTTCTTAAGCGAGATAGCGATACTCTAGAGACTATAAAAACAAGGCTTAAGAATGCCCAAAGTGAGCTAGAAGCCATAAAAGACTATGATTATTTAATTATTAATGAGAGCTTAAAGCAAGCTTATGACGAGCTTAGAGCGATCTTTGTCGCGCAAAAATTAAGGGTTAAAAGAAGTAATTTAAGCTTAATTCAATCACAATGGAAAGGAAATTAACATGCATATGCCAACAGGAACGCAGTGGCTTATCATCCTGCTTATCATCGTTTTGCTTTTTGGAGCAAAAAAAATCCCAGAGCTTGCAAAGGGCTTAGGTAAGGGCATTAAGAGCTTTAAAAATGAGATGAGCGATGAGGCGAAAAAAGAGGATGAAAAAATCGAAGATAAAGCCGATGCGAAAATCTTTGAAAACAAGCAAAATGAAAATTCTCAAAGCAAGGCTTAAGCGCGTTGAAAGCTCAAATTTATGAAAAAATCAAGGCTGTTTTAGGACAAGATTTTATCCTTGAAAGCCCAAAAGATAAGGCTTTGGCGCATTTTGCAACCCCGCTTGCTTTTAGCTTAGCAAAAGAGCTTAAGCAAAATCCTGTGCAAATTGCTGAAAATTTGGCTTTGAAATTTAAAGATGAAAGCTTTTTTGAAAGCGTTGAAGCTGTAAAAGGCTATGTAAATTTCAAGCTTTGCGGCAAGTTTTTAAACGAGCTTGCAAGTAACGCTTTAAAAGAGCCTTTAAATTTTGCCAAAGAAGAAAATAAAAAAGAAAGCTTTTTGCTTGAATATGTCTCGGCAAATCCTACCGGTCCGCTTCACATAGGACACGCTAGAGGTGCTATTTATGGAGATAGCTTAGCTCGCATTGCAAGGCATTTGGGCTTTAAATTTGACACAGAATACTATGTCAATGACGCGGGCAAGCAAATCAAGCTCTTAGGACTTTCGCTTCTTCTAGCCATAAAAGAGCAGTGCCTTAAAGAAAGCGTTGAGTACCCTGAGAAATACTACCGCGGCGAGTATATTGACGCGCTAGCAAAAGAAGCTTTTGCTAAATTTGATAAAGATTTTTTTAACGAAGCAAATATCGATGAATTAGCTTCTTGGGCTAAAGATAGAGTGCTTGAGATGATTCAAAAAACGCTTTTAAATGCGAAAATTACAATTGATTCTTATGTGAGTGAAAAGAGTTTTTATGATAAGCTTGACGCGACTTTGACTAAGCTTAAACAAAACGGCGCGACTTACGAAAAGGATGGCAAAATTTGGCTTAAATCAAGCGAATTTGGCGATGAAAAGGATCGCGTCATCATCAATGAAAAGGGCGAGAAAAGCTATTTAGCCGCGGATATAGTGTATCATTATGATAAAATGAGCCGTGGATATGATAGGTGCATTAATATCTGGGGTGCTGATCATCACGGCTACATCACGCGCGTTAAGGCTGCGATGAGCTTTCTAGGGCTTGATAGCTCGCGCCTTGAGATCATTTTAGCGCAAATGGTTTCTTTGCTTCAAAATGGCAAGCCCTTTAAGATGAGCAAGCGCGCTGGAAATGTGATTTTAATGCAAGATATACTGGATGAAATAGGAAGCGACGCGCTTCGCTTCATTTTTTTAAGCAAAAAATGCGACACGCACCTTGAATTTGACATTGAAACGCTTAAAAAGCAAGACAGCTCAAACCCCGTATTTTACATCAACTACGCACACGCTAGGATTTGTCAGGTCTTTAAGAAAGCTAACAAAAGCGTGGATGAGATAATCAAGGCTGATTTATCAATTTTAAAGGATGAAGCGCTGAATTTAGCCTTTGAAAGCCTGAGTTTAAATGCTGTGCTAAATGACGCCTTTGAAAGCAGGGCTTTGCAAAAGCTAAGCGACTATCTAAAGGGCTTAGCGGCTAGTTTTCATAAATTTTATAATGAAAACAAAGTGCTAGGAAGTGAGCTTGAAAACGCACTTTTAAAGCTTTTTGCCCTAGTGGCATTAAGCCTTAAAACAGGACTTTTTTTAATGGGTATTGAAGCCAAAGAGCGCATGGAGCAAGAAAATTAAGCCACATACGACAAAAGCTTAATTTAAAAGCAAATAAGCTTAAACTCTTTTTTTTAATCATTTTAAAAGCGTTGCTGATTTATTTTAAGCTTGCAAGACTTTAAAAATCAATTTGAGCGATTTATTTTTAAATCATTTTTCAGCTGGTTTTAAATTCAGCAAATTTTTATAAAATTTAAAAAATACTTGAAATTTTTATGCAAATTAAACTCATTTTGGGCTAATTTTAATTAAATTTGGCTAAAATTTAAGCTTAATTTTTTTGATAAAATAAATTTTAATACATTAAAATGAGTTGAATGGATGATTAGAAATCTATCTAAGCTTTTATTGATTGCGTGTTTAAGCCTTTTTATCGCTGCTTGTGCCTTTAAAAAGCCTGAAAAAAGCGAAGCAGTGAGCCTAATTATCAATGCAGCGCCTATTAAACTAAGCGCTGAGGGCTTTTTGTATGAGAGTAAAAATCTCACAAGGCTTGAAGCTTATAGTTTGGCAAAGGCGATTTTCGCGCTTAAAATCACGGATAAAATTTGCTTAAATCAAGCTTGCTATGATAAAAAAAGTTTCAATGAAAGATTTTTTAAAGTCTCTCATTATGATGATTTTTTAAGCGATATTTTAAGCTTTAAGCCCATTTATCATGCAAGAAATTTAAAGAAAACAAAATGTGGTTTTGAGCAAAATTTAAATGCTATAAATTATGAAATTTTTTATAGAATCTGCAATGAAGAGCTGGAATTTAGGGACTTTAAAAATCAAATTTTAATCAAAATCAAAAAGCAAGGCAGATGATGAAAGCACTTAAAGAATTTTTAGAACATAAAGAAATAGAGCAATGCGAAGTTTTCAAAGCGCTTAAAATCAGCCTTGAAGAAGGGCTTATCCTGCGCCAGCTGTGCCGTGCTTTTGTGCTTTCAGCGCCTAGTATCAATGCTTTAATACTGCTTCAAACGGTGTTTAAGAGCAAGGATGAGTTTGAATATCTTGGCCATCTTAAAAGCATCAAGCATTTGTTAGAGCTTGGGCTTATAAAAACAAGCTTTTCATTTTTACAGCAAAGTAAAGATAGCTTGCTTGATTTGCTGCACGCAGAGCTTAGCCCGAGTGAGTATTTTTTGCAGTTTTTAGAAAATAAAAAGCCCCTTGATTTTAGCAACAACAGCGCTTATGAGGATCATTTGGAGTATTTAAAAGACGAGTTTGAGCGTATAAAACTTTATATGAGACTTAGCTTTAATCCTCAAAATAAGGACTTTCAAAACGACATCAACGCTTATGAAGCGCACATTAAAAAGCGTTTGGCTAAGTCTAAATTTTATAATGTTTTGGCTGAAATTTTCAAAGAAAACAAGCTTTCTAAAAAAGAGCAAATCATCTTCATCGCGCTTTTAAAAGAAGAATACGCCTTGAAAGATGAAGAAAGCGCGGCAAGGGATTTAAACTCGCTTTTAAGCTTGGTTAGCGCAAACGAGCTTGAAAAGCTTAAAAACCGCACTTTGCTGGATGAAAATTCAAAACTCATCTCAAATAATTTGATCGATTATGATGAGTTTTCAAATAATTTTTTTATAGATGAGGACATTTTACAGCGCATTGTGAGTTTTAAAAAGCTCGATAAAGATAAAAAAATCCGCCTTGAAAACGCTTTAAAAGATCAAGAAATCTTTGAGCTGCTTGAGCCAAACACAGACATTAGCGAAGTGATTTTGCCCGCTCAAACCAAAGAACTTTTAGAAAATATCTTAAAACAACAAGATAAAACCGTGCTTGAGCGCCTTTCAAAATGGGGCATTAAAAACAGCAAGGAAATCGAGGCTAAAATCATTTTTTATGGACCTGCTGGCACGGGTAAAACAATGAGCGCGCTTTCCTTGGCAAAGTCGATGAAAAAGGCGGTTTTAAGCTTTGATTGCAGTAAAATTTTAAGCAAATATGTAGGCGAAAGCGAACAAAATGTGAGAAAAATTTTTGACACTTATAAAGAAATCGCGCAAAACTGCAAGCAAAGCCCGATTTTGCTTTTAAATGAAGCCGATCAGTTTTTAAGCACGCGCACGACAAGCGGGGCAAGCGTGGATAAAATGCACAATCAAATGCAAAATATTTTTTTAGAGCAAATAGAAAAGTTTAGCGGCGTCATCATCGCCACGACAAATTTCTTAGAAAGCCTTGATAGTGCGTTTTCGCGCCGCTTTGATTATAAAATCGAGTTTAAAAAGCCTGATTTAAAACAAAGGCTTTTAATCTGGCAAAAGGCTTTGCCTAAAAATGCTGAATTTGACGCTGAGTTTAGCCTTGAAAAGCTTGCAAATTATGAACTCAGCGGCGCGCAAATCTTTATGGTCGTTAAAAATACAGCGCTTAAGGCTGCAACTTCAAAGGAAGGCATTTTTAAAATGAAAGACTTTTTAGAAAGCATACGAAAAGAACTGGATTCAAGCTTTGATAATGAAAAAATCGTAGGCTTTGGAGCCTAATGCAATACAGATGATGAAGATCAGATTATAAAATGTAAAGAGCGGTAAATGGATAAAAACTTTGAATTTAAAGCACAAGTTAAAGAAATAAAGGAAAAAAATGACCTGCTTATATCCTGGCACTTTTGATCCCATTACAAATGGGCATTTAGATGTCATTGCTAGGGCTTTGAAAATCTTTGATGAAGTGGTTGTAGCAGTGGCTAAAAATGAGGCAAAGCGCCCCTATTTTAGCCTTGAAAAGCGCAAGCAACTTGCTTTAATGGCGACAGAAGATATAGGAAATGTGCGCGTGATCACCTTTGATTTTTTACTCGTGGATTTAGCCAAGCAGCTTAAAATCAATACTGTAATCAGGGGGCTTCGTGCGGTGAGCGACTTTGAGTATGAGCTTCAGCTCAGCTATGCAAATAGCGCGCTTTGGAATGAATTTGAGACCATTTTTTTAATGCCGCATTTACAAAATGCTTTCATCTCAAGTTCTATCGTGCGCTCAGTAAATGAACACAACGGCGATTTAAGCTCACTGGTTCCTGCTTGCATAATCCCTTATATGAAGGATAGAGAATGTATGTAGCCTTTGAAGGAGTTGATGGCGTGGGCAAAAGCACGCAAATCGAGCTTTTGAAAGAATCGTTTTTAAATTTAAAAAACTCAAATGATTTAAAAACACACAAGAACTTAATCGCGCTTTTAAAAAATGGAGTCGTTTTTACAAAAGAGCCCGGCGGGACTGAATTTGGAGAGATTTTAAGAGAGCTTTTGTTAGAGAAAAAATTTAATCTCAGCAAAAGGGCTGAAGTGTTGCTTTTTTTGGCAGATCGCAGCGAGCATTATGAAAAGGTGCTTAAAATGAATGAAAACAAGCTCATTATAAGCGATAGAAGCTTTATTTCAGGCATTGCCTATGCAAACTCAAGCTTTGATTTTAACACGCTTTTAAGGCTAAATTCCTTTGCTTTAAACTCATTTTTCCCGCAAAAAGTCGTGCTTTTAAGGGCTGATGAAAGGCTTTTAAAAGAACGTTTTGCAGGAAAAAATTTAGACAACATAGAAGCAAGAGGACTTGAGTATTTTTTACAAACCCAAGAAGCTCTAATATCGTGCCTTCAAAGCTTAAAAGAGCGTTTAAGCTTAGATTACGCCGTGTTTGACGCAAGCCAAAGCAAGCAAGAATTACACGAAAAAATTAAGGATTTTATCAATGATTAGTGCTTTAAAGGGGATGAAAGATTTACTTGATGATGAAGCTAGGCTTTATGAGAGCATAGTTTTAACCGCTTCAAAGGTGGCTAAAAATTATGATTTTAAATTTATAAACACCCCACACTTAGAACTTACCAGCCTTTTTAAAAGAAGTGTGGGCGAAAGCTCTGATATCGTGGGTAAAGAAATGTATGAGTTTATCGATAAGGGGCAAAATCATGTGTGCTTGCGCCCTGAGGGCACGGCTGGCGTGGTGCGCGCTTATATAGAGCATAAATTTGATAAAACAAAGGCTGTGAAAAGGTGGTTTTATCATGGGTCTATGTTTCGCTATGAGCGCCCTCAAAAAGGGCGTTTGCGTGAATTTCATCAATTTGGCGTTGAAAGCTTTGGCGTGTCTAGTTTTTATGAGGATGCGAATTTAATTTTAATGGCGCAAGATATTTTAAACGCGCTTAAAATCAAGGCAAATTTAAGGCTCAACTCACTAGGCTGCGCGCAGTGTAGAAGCGAATTTACACGCAAATTTAAAGAATTTATAGAAGAAAGACAAAATAGCGATGAAAAAGGCTTTTGCCAAGATTGCTTAAGACGCAAGGATCTTAATATCATACGCATATTAGATTGCAAAAACGAGCATTGTCAAAGCCTTTTAAAAAATCATCCAAAGCTAAGCGAGTGCCTTTGCGAAGCTTGTAAAAGAGACTTTAATGGCGTTTGTTCTGTTTTAAAGGCTGAGAATTTAGACTTTATTTTAGATGATAGCTTGGTGCGTGGGCTTGATTATTATTCTAAAACGGCTTTTGAGTTTGAAAGTGAAGAAATCGGCGCAAAGGCTGCGATCATCGGTGGGGGTCGCTATGATAAACTTATCGCTGATTTAGGCGGTAAAGAGGGCTTTGGTATAGGCTTTGCGATGGGCATTGAGCGGATTATGGAGATTTTAAAGCAAAGAAAAAGCGCTCAAAAACGCAGCGGAATTTATCTTTGTGCCTTAGATGAAGAGTATATCAAGCCTTTATTTAAGATCGCTTCAAATTTAAGAAAAAATCATCAAGTGTTTTTAAGTTACGAGCCCAAAAAGCTTGCCAAGCATTTAAATAGCGCGGACATTTTAAATTACGAGCTTTTTTTGTGTATGGGCGAGAGCGAAGCGCAAAATCAAAGCCTTTTTTATAAAAATTTAAGCACAAAAGAAGAAAAAAGCGTTAAAATTGATGAGCTTGAAACTTTTTTAAGGAGCTTAGCTTATGCAAAATGAGCAAAACAGCTACGGCATAGACATTTGGGGCAATGATAATTTTATGATTAAAGGCGGCAAGGTTTGTGTAAATTATGGCAAAAAGCCTGCCTTAATCGACATAGTAAAAGAGCTTCGAAAAGACGGCTACAAGGGTCCTTTGCTGCTGCGTTTTCCACATTTAACACAAAAGCAAATTTCAAGGATTTATTCTAAATTTGCTAAGGCTAGGAAAGAATTTAATTACAAAGGCAGCTTTAACGCTGTTTATCCGCTTAAGGTCAATCAATATCCGGGCTTTGTTAAGAATTTAGTTAAATGCGGCAAGGATTATAATTACGGCCTTGAAGCAGGCTCTAAGGCTGAGCTTATCTTAGCCATGGCTTATAATAATGAAGGTGCGCCCATAACTGTGAATGGCTTTAAGGATAGAGAGCTGATAAATCTTGGCTTTATCGCGCGTGAAATGGGGCATAATATCACGCTTACTATCGAGGGTCTTAGCGAGCTTGAAGCCATCATCGACATCGCAAAAGAGCGTTTTAAGCCAAAACCAAATATCGGGCTTCGTGTGCGCCTACACTCAGCAGGCGTTGGCATTTGGGCAAAAAGTGGGGGGATAAACTCTAAATTCGGCTTAACTTCAACCGAGCTCATCGAAGCTATGACTATGCTTGAAAATGCAAATTTACTTGAATATTTTACGATGATACATTTTCATTTAGGCTCGCAAATTACAGAAATTCATCCCCTTAAAAAGGCTTTGATCGAAGCAGGAAACATTTACACCGAGCTTCGCAAAATGGGTGCAAAGCATTTAAAAGCCATCAATTTAGGCGGCGGGCTAGCTGTGGAGTACTCGCAGTTTGACTCACAAAGCAGAAATTATACTTTAAGCGAATACGCAAATGATGTGGTTTTCATCCTTAAAAATATCGCCGAGCAAAAAAAGGACATCGAGCCTGATATTTTCATCGAAAGCGGGCGCTTTGTCTCGGCAAATCACGCTGTATTAGTGGCTGCAGTGCTGGAGCTTTTCTCGCAAGAATACACAGAAAGCAAGCTCGTGCTTAAAAAAGAAAATCCTAAGCTCATTGAAGAACTTCGCGATCTATACACGAGCATAAAAGGCTCAAACGCCCTTGAATACATGCACGATAGCATCGATCATATGGAGAGCATTTTAACGCTTTTTGACCTTGGGTATGTGGATTTGATGGATCGATCAAATGCTGAAATTTTAGTGCATTTAATCATCAAAAAAGCAATTTCACTGCTTGGCGATACGCAAAATAGCACCGATTTTTTAACCCTGCAAAATGAAGTGCAGGAGCGCTATTTAATCAACTTCTCGCTTTTTCAAAGTTTGCCTGATTTTTGGGGACTTTCTCAAAACTTTCCTATAATGCCGCTCACTCATTTAGATAAAAAGCCTACTAGGAGTGCGAGTTTATGGGATATAACTTGTGATAGTGATGGCGAGATCGCGTATTCAAAAACTAATCCTTTATTTTTGCACGACATAGATATTGAGAAAGAAAATTATTTTTTAGGATTTTTTTTAGTGGGTGCTTATCAAGAAGTTTTAGGAATGAAGCACAATCTTTTCCCTCATCCTACCGAAGCCGTCATTGAAATCACAGATAAAGGCTATGAAATCAAAGACATCATCGAAGCACAATCTGTGCTTGATACTTTGGAGGATTTAGACTATGACATACACGAAATTATGGATACTTTAAATGAAAGGGTGGCAAACTCAAAGCAGGTGAGCGAAAAGCAAAAAAAGCAAATTCTAGGCGAGCTTTATCTCTTTTTAAATGATAATGGTTATTTGAAATCTTTAGATGTTTAGGAAAAATTATGCAAGAAAAGAGTAAAAATTTAGGATTTTGGGGTATTTTGAAAGAAGACTTTAACCAGCCTAAATTGCAAGATCCCGCCTTTTGCTCTTTTGTGGAGCTTTTTTTTAATTATCCGGGCGTTTGGGCTGTGATTAATTACCGCTTTGCGCACTTTTTTTATAGAAAAAATTTCAAAAGACTTGCGCGCATTATCAGTGGAATTTCGCAGTTTTTAACAGGCGTTGATTTGCACCCTGAGGCAAAGCTTGGCAGGCGAGTTTTTATAGACCATGCAAATGGCGTTGTAATCGGTCAAACCAGCGTGATTGAAGATGATGTGCTCATTTATCAAGGCGTGACTTTGGGCGGAACGAGCCTTGATAGGGGCAAAAAGCGCCATCCTACCATAAAAAAAGGCGCGATTATAGGAGCTGGAGCGAAAATTTTAGGCGATATTGAAGTGGGTGAAAATGCTAAAATAGGCTCAAATGCTGTTGTCGTTAAAAATGTGCCATCAAACACTACAGCTGTGGGTATTCCAGCTTATATCGTGCAGGCTAAAAAAGGGCTTGAAACAGAGACAAACTCACGCGCCATTGATAAAAACTGCGAGGATAAACTCGAAAAATTAGAGCAAAGACTAGATAAACTCGAGTGTAAATAAACTTAAAAATCATAAAATTTAAATCTTTAATGAAAAACCATAAGATAATTTCATTAAAAATCATCTCATTAATTCTCAAAATAACAAAATCTATAAAATAATTTGGCTTATTTTTGATAATTGATTTCTTTAATAAATGATAATTTAAATTTAAAAAAGTATTTAAATTTGCCTTGATAGACTATAAAATAAGAGATTTTATATTTTTAAAAATATTTTTTTATTATCATTTTTAAAGTTAATTGATAAAAAAATTTCAAATTTTTGTAGCAAATTTATCAAATTTATGTTATCATTACATCAACAAAATTCAAGGAGGCAATCATGCTAACAAAAGAAGTCATCGCTCTACTTAATGAGCAAATTAACAAAGAAATGTTCGCGTCAAATCTCTATTTGTCAATGAGTTCTTGGTGCTATGAAAACAGCTATGACGGTGCGGGCGACTTTTTAATGGCGCACGCAGGCGATGAGAGCGATCACGCAAAGCGTCTCATCACTTATCTTAACGAAACAGATTCTCATGTCAAGCTTGCGGATGTGAAAAAGCCAGCGGATAATTTTAAATCGCTGCTTGATGTGTTCGAGCAAACTTACGCGCACGAGCAATATATCACAAAATCTATCAATGATTTGGTCGATTTTATGCTCAAAAAGAAGGATTATCCAACCTTTAACTTCCTTCAATGGTATGTTGCTGAACAGCACGAAGAAGAAGCGTTATTTCGCACAATCGTCGATAAAATCAAGCTTATCGGTAAAGAAGCTAATGGACTTTTCCTAGCCGATCAGTTCATCAAAGGCTTGGTGAAAAAATAATTTTGTTTAAATCAAGCTTAATTTTAACAATTTCGCTTTAATTTCTTTAAATTTCGCTTAAAATTAATTTAAATTTTAAGCTTTCTTTAAGGATTAAAGCTTTAAATAGCCCAAATTTGAGAATTTAAATTTTTAAATAGAGTTTAAAATTTAAAAGGCTTGAATTTGGGCTTTTCATTTTAATTTCAAATCCTTAATTATCAATTTTTAGTTATAAATTTTTCTTCATTTTAACTTCGTTTAGTCTTTTTTAATTTTAATTCTAAAATCTTTAAAACAGCGGCGCGAGTTTTGAACTTGTAAAAAATTTAATAAAATTTAAAAGAAATTTAAAAATCCTGTTGTTGCGAGAATTTAAATTTACAGCAAATCGTTTTTACTGCGTCATTGCCCGACAAAACGAAGTTTTGTCGGGCAATCCATTCTTTACTTTTGCGATTAAACTATGGATTGCTTCGCTGCGCTCGCAATGACGAGAACAATTGTTTTAAAAAATTCTTAAAAAAATCTAAATTTTTAAGCAAAACTAAGCATAAAAATGATAAAATATAAATTTGCATTAAGTTTGATGAATTTGTAGGATAGGAATGACTTATTTTTCTTTAGAATTTTCGGTGATGATGATAGCCTTTTTTGTGATTTACTGGGCGTTTAAAGAAAAATTATTCACGCAAAATTTGCTCGTTTTATTTTTTAGCTATCTTGTTTATACACTGATGAATCCATACTTTGCGCTTGTTTTGTTTGTTTATACTTTTTTTATTCATTATTTTGCTTTGGTGATTTTTATTAGAAGAAAACGCCATATTTTCACTACTTGCATTGCTTTTGTGGTGCTGAATTTATGCTTTTTTAAGTATTTTACGAGCATTAAAGATAGTTTTGATTATCTGCTTGAGTTGCTGGGATTTGGCTATTTGAATGCGGATTTAGTCCTGCCTGTAGGGATGAGCTTTTACACCTTTGCTTCAATCACCTATCTAGTCAGCGTTTATAAAGAAAAAAAGCTCGAGACTTTTTTAAATTTAGCCACTTATCTTTCGTTTTTCCCGACCCTGCTTTTGGGTCCTATTATGAGAAGTGATTTTTTCTTCGCACAAATTCATCAAAAGCGCGAGTTTAAAAATGCAAATCTTATCATCGTTTTGCTGCTTTTTGGCATTGTGAAAAAGGTGCTGATTGCAAATTATTTGGAGCTTTATTCAAAGCCGATTTTAAGCGATCCTACAAGTTATAATTTTATCGAGCTTTTGTGCGCAATTTATGCTTTTAGCGTGCAAATTTATTGTGATTTTAGTGGTTATGTCAATTTAGTTACAGCCTTTGCTTTAATGCTTGGCTTTAATTTACCGCCAAATTTTAATATGCCTTATTTAGCTAAAAATTTGCAAGATTTTTGGAGGCGCTGGCACATTTCTTTGACAAGTTTTATAAGAGATTATGTTTATATCCCACTTGGTGGTAATCAAAAAGGGCGTGTAAGGACCTATGCAAACATTCTCGTTGCTTTTATTTTGAGTGGAATTTGGCACGGAAATACGATCAATTTTCTCATCTGGGGCTTGCTGCACGGCTTTGGCGTGATATTTTTGCATTTGCCACTTATTAAAAAAATTGATTTATCCAAAGTGCCGTTTTTATCGATGTTTCTTACCTTTCATTTTGTCGCTTTTGCGTGGATATTTTTTTATTACAAGAGTTTTGGCGAAGCACTCATTTATTTTAAAGCCTGCGTGAATAATTTCTTTAACCCTGTAAGCTATGAAAATATCTATGTTTTAGCAGGATTTATCGTCCTTTTTATCACTTATAAGCTTTTTATGAATTTTCAAAATTATTGTGTGAGTATTTTAAATATCACCCCGCTAGCGCTTAAGCCTTTCTTGCTCGCGCTCATTTTGCTCGTGGTGTTTGCTTTTATGCCAAGTGGAATTCCACAATTTATTTATGAGAGTTTTTAATGGCAAAGATTAGATTTTTCTTTATCATTTTCGTGTGCTTTTTACTCGTGGTGTTTGTGATGAATAAGAGCATTGCGTCATATTTAGAGCAAAAATATCACATCAATATAAGCTATGATAATGAAATTTTAGACGAAGCCAATGCCTTTAAAGTCAAGCTTGAAAGGATTAAAGCGGTTTTAAGCGATGATGAGTTTGCGAGCAATTATTTAGAGCAAATCAGCGATGAAAACGAAAGTCAAGAAGACTTAAAAACCCTTGAAGAAATCAAGCAAGATGAAAATTTAAGTAAAAGCGAAAATAACACAAGCCTTGCTGAAGTAGCGAATTTAGCCCCTTATTTCACGCAAAATGAAGATATAAAAGTCAGCTTAAATGATGAGTTTTTACTCATTGGTGATTCTCTTATGCAAGGAGTTAGCGTGGCTTTAAGCAAGTATTTAAAAACACTTGGTTTAAAAAGCACAAACTTAAGCAAGCAAAATACAGGACTTTCTTATAAAAGCTATTATGATTGGGCAAAAGCTAGTGAAGCGGCATTTAAAAGCAATGCGAATTTAAAAGTTTTAGTCGTGCTTTTGGGTGCAAATGATCCTTGGGACATTAAATTTCTAGGCAAGTATCGTCCTTTTAATAGCCCGACTTGGCGTGAAATTTACAGCGCGCGCGTGGATGAAATTTTAGATATCGCGCAAAAATACGGCGCGCAGGTCATCTGGTATCAAGTGCCTATTGTCAAAAAATCAAGCCTAGATGATAAACTTCAAATCTTAAATGAAATTTATGAGACACAAAGCCTAAAATACCACGCCTTGTTTATCAAAACCCGCGACGCACTCAGTCTAAACGGCGCTTACTCAACCTACATCAAGGATGAAAATAATAAAAGCATTAAAGTGCGCGCTGATGATGGGGTGCATTTTTCATATAAAGGGGCTGAAATTTTATCTCAGCTTCTCATTAAAAAAATCAAAATCACAGATTCAAATCAAACGCAGCCTTTTAGGGATGATTTAAGCTTTAATGATTTAAATTTTCATAGCTCAAAGCCTTTAAACTTAAATTCTCATCAAAGCAAGGCAAATGCTATTTTTACTTCAAGCCCTGATTTTATCAAAGTTTTTATCAGTGCAAGCAAGGATTAAAATGCTAGAAAAGATCAAAAAATGCAAAATTTATTTGCTTTTTACGCTTTTTTCTTCTATGATTTTACTGATTAGCGCCTGTATGTATATCAGCAGCGAAAGAGTGTCAAATAGCACGAAAACAAGCGTTTCAAGTCAAGCCACAAAGCCTTTAAAAGAAACTTCAAAACCTACAAAAAAACCTACTATTTCAACGAGTGCTAAAAGCTCGATGAGTAATTTTGCCCCTGCTAAAAGCCTTGAAGCGCTTAGGAAAAAAATCGAAGCGGACAAGGACTTTAAAGTGCGCATTTTTGGTGATTCACATATGGCGGCGGATTTTTTCTCGCGCGAGCTTAGAAAATTACTCATTGATGTTAATGCCATAGGCTTTGTCTATCCCTTGCAGCCTAGGTATCAGCAGGCTTTGATTATGGATTATGAGAGTAAAAATTTCGAGCTTTTTAACTCGCAAAATGACGGCGCACAAGATTATGGCTTAGGGGGCGTTATCGCTAGGGCAAAGAGCGCTGATGCTTTTATAAAACTGAGTCCTAATTTATTACAAAATGTATTTAATATAACTATAAGCTTTAAAAGCGCGCAAAATGGCACGGCTTTTGTGATTAAAGATGCTAAAAATAAGGAGTTTAAGCTCGTTTCAAAAAGCACTGAGTTTAGCCAAAAAGAGCTTAAAAATCTCACTTTTCCCATCACCATTGCTGCTAAGCAAAAAAATACTGAGCTTGCGGGCTATTTCATCAGTAATGATAAAGATAATAAAATCATCGACACACTTGGCATTAACGGCGCGCGATCAAATTTATGGATGAAATGGAATGAAAAGCTTGTAAAAAGCCAACTTCAACATACAAAAAGCGATCTCATCATCCTTGCTTATGGCTCAAATGACGCTCTAATTGGCAATTTTGACAAGCAAAAGTTCAAAAGCGAATACAAAAATTTCATTCAAATTCTAAGACAAACAAACCCAAAAGCCGCGATTTTTCTCATCGCCCCGCCCACAGTAACGCAAAAAGAAAGTGGTGTTTATAAACTCAGCAGTGATTTTTACGCAGTCCAAGAAGCCTTGTATGAGCTTGCTAAAGAAGAAAAGCTCACCCTTTTTGATATGCACAGCTTCATTGAAGCTAGCGGGGGCAAGGATAAATGGATACAAGAAGGGCTTTCAAAAGAAGATGTGCATCTTAAAATCGAAGGCTATCAGCTTATGGCGCAGCAGTTTTATAAGGATTTGAGCGAGCTTTTGAAACTCAAAAAGCGCTGATTTATGATTATAAATTCAAATTTTTAAATTTTAAAATATCAAAATTGGCGTGAAATTGCAAAACAGCGACGCAAGTTTTGAAATTTTAATCCGTCATCGCGAGCGAACGCAGACAAGCGCGACAATTTACAACTTCAACAGCCAAATTCCTGTCATTGCGAGCGAATGAAATGAGCGCGGCAATCCATAATTTAATCGTAAAGCCAATTTTTAGATTGCCACGAAAATCCTGCGGATTTTCTCGCAATGACAGAGTTTTAAATTTTTTTATTTTTAAATAATAAATTGCCCCGCAAGGATAAATCTGCCCTGCAATGACGCATTTCAAAACTCGCGCCGCTGTTTTAAGATTATTTGAAATTTAAATTCGTGCTTCAAATTGACAATTTATCTTAAAAATTATAAAATTCTAAAATAAATTTGACGCAAAAAGGGCGTGATAAGGATAGCAAATGCAAAATGGACGCATTTTTTTTATACTTTTTATTTTGGTGGTTTTTTGCCTTTTGATTTATCTTTTCAAGGGCTTTTTACTGGTCATTGCCATAGGTTCGTTGATGGCGGTGGCGACATCCAACATCAACGCGAAATTTTTAAGCCTTTTTAAAGGGGCAAAAATGCTCGCAGCCCTTTCTACGACTTCGCTTGTGCTGCTTTTATTTTTCGCGCCCTTTGTTTATGCTATCGTTACGCTGGGTATAACGCTTCGCACATTCGATATTACCAGCATCAGCTACACTTTAGATTATATCAAAAATTATCATTTTGATTTGCCCCAAAGCCTTGCTTTTTTAAAGCCTAAAATCACTGATGCCATTAACAGCATTGATTTAAACGCACTTTCTAAAGACGCGCTGGGCTTTTTTTCAAATTTCACAAAAAGCGGGGCGAAATTTCTCATCGATATGGCACTAATCATCGTGTTTTTCTTTTTTGCTAATCTTTATGGCACGCAACTTATTTTATATATCAAAAGCGTCGTGCCTGTGGATAAAAAGGAGTTTGGCGAGGTTTTAAGCGAAGTGGGTAATGTGATGGCGGTCGTTTTTTATTCGGTGGTTTTAATCGCCATTTTTGAGGGCGCGCTTTTTGCGGTGGTGGTAAGCTGTTTTGGTTATGATGGCGTGCTTTGGGGTATTATTTTTGCGTTTTCATCGATGATTCCAGCTGTGGGTGGGGCGCTTGTTTATGTGCCGCTGGCAGTTTATGAGTTTGCTATGGGTAATTTAAACGCAGCCCTTTGGATACTGCTTTATTCTATCATCGTGATTTCAGTGGTTGCAGACACTTTCATCAAACCTTTAATCATCAAATGGATCAATGAAAAGCTTGTCAAAACGCCCACACAAATCAATGAGCTTTTGATTTTTCTAGCGATGATTGCGGGCATTTCAAGCTTTGGTTTTTGGGGCATTATCCTTGGACCTGCGATTTTAACCTTTTTCATCTCAACGATTAAAATGTATATGATTTTAAAGCAAAAAAATCTTATGTAAAGCCTGTTTTTGCTGCTTTTTATCATTAAAAAATAGTTTTGATTTAAAGAATTTATCTTTCAAATCGTAAAGTATGAAATTTTTAACCGCTCTTAAATTTAGCTCATCACTCTCGTGTGCGGCTATGTTT
>CAKVAF010000006.1 GCA_934718785.1 uncultured Campylobacter sp.
AAGAAGCTAAGCACATCGTGGGTGATGATACTGCGCCTTACTGGCAGGGGGAAAGTAGCTCATTGCGGACTTTGTTTGATAGAAATATTTTTTAACATCTTAATAAAATATAGCATAAGTTTTTGTAGCTATCAGCCTTATTCTTTATTTAAAAAAAATGTAAAAACTTTAAAGCTCTTTTTAAATTTCTTAAATTGAAAATTGAATTTTAATCAAGCAAAATAGCCGATTAAAGAATTAGCGCGTACCTCATCGCCCACGCCCACTAACAAACGCACATTTTTAGGTAAAAATAAGACTAAACTTGAATTGATACTAAAGCCAAGTTCTTCGCCTGCTTTGAAGCTTGCTTTTTCATTTTTAAGCTTGATTTTGCGGTCAAAACTGCCCGCCATAAGCCTGATACCAAAGCTTTGGCTACCTTTTTGAGCGATGATTAAAAGCCTTTCGTTAAACGCGCTTGCCAGCTCAAATTTAGGGCTTAAAAAAAGCCCGTGCCTTGCTTTTATATCAAAGGTTTCAAAATCAGAGCTTGCAAAAATGGCGCCTGCATTATACAAAGCGTTTTTAAAACTCACTTGCACGCACTCGCCAAAGTCTTTATGCTTGACATTTTCTATCTTTAAAATTTCACTATCCATAGGCGCTAAAATCGCCTTTTTATCCTCGCACACCACACTTCTACGAGGCGTTCTAAAAAGTAAAGCTGTAAGGATAAGAAGGATAAAAAAAATCCAGCTAAAGCCCCAAAAAATCCAAAGGATTAAATTCAATCCAAACATTAAAGCAAGGGGCGCAAAGCCAAATTTAGAGATCCAAACCATACTTATCTTTGCTTTCTTCTTGTAAGCGGCTTGGCATATTGTTGGCTTCTTCGTATTCTTTGATGATTTCGCGCACTCTTGAGCCCTCGATCGTCTCTTCCTCATAAAGCGCGCCCACCATGGTTTCAATCGCGCCTTTATAAGCTTCGAGTGTGGCTTTTACGCCTTTATAACGCTCATTGAGCGTGTTTTTGACATACTCATCAAGGCTCTCAGCCATTTTATCCGAGTAATCCTTTATCGTTTGTCCGCCTGTTAAAAAGGTGTTACGCTGTTTTTCAAGCACCATAAGCCCGGCAATGTCACTCATACCATACATTGAAATCATGGCTTTGATGATATCTGTGGCGCGCTCTAAATCATTGCTCGCCCCTGTTGAAATCTCGCCGATAAACACTTCCTCAGCCCCGCGTCCGCCCAAAAGCACATCCACTTCAGCCAAAAGCTCGTGCTTTTGCATTAAAAACTTGTTTTCTTCAGGCGTATTAAGAGTATATCCAAGTGCTGCAAGCCCACGCGGTATAACAGAAACCTTGCTCACGCACTTTGCGCCCTTTGTGGTCTCTGCTAAAAGCGCGTGTCCGCATTCGTGGTAAGTGACGATTTTTTTCTCTTTTTCATTGATACGACGCGATTTTTTCTCAAGCCCGGCAATAGCCCTTTCCACCGCTTCTACAAGATCTTTTTGCTCGACAAATTTCTTGCTATCGCGCCCTGCTAGAAGCGCTGCTTCGTTGATGATATTTGCTAAATCAGCCCCAGCAAGTCCTGCTGTAAGCCTTGCGATGTCTTCGACTTTGACTTCAGGGGCGAATTTAACATCTTTCATATGCACTTTTAAAATATCGCATCTGCCCTTAAAATCGGGCTTATCCACAAGCACTTGCCTATCAAAGCGACCAGGGCGCAAAAGCGCAGCGTCTAAAATTTCAGGGCGGTTCGTTGCTGCTAGCACGATTACAGGCGAGCTTTCCGTGCCAAAGCCGTCCATTTCGGCTAAAAGTTGATTGAGCGTTTGTTCTCTTTCATCATTGCCCCCCATCATCGCTCCAGCCGCACGGCTCTTGCCGATAGCGTCAATCTCATCGATGAAAACGATAGCAGGCGCCTCTCTTTTTGCATTTTCAAACAAATCGCGCACACGACTAGCGCCCACGCCCACGAACATTTCGATAAAACTTGAGCCTGAAACGCTGAAAAAAGGCACATCCGCTTCGCCCGCTACAGCCTTTGCTAAAAGCGTTTTACCTGTGCCTGGAGGTCCTACAAGTAAAAGTCCTTTTGGTATTTTTGCACCAAGACTGATATAGCGCTCAGGGTGCTTTAAGAAATCCACGATTTCTTTAACCTCTTCTTTTGCTTCTTCAACGCCTGCGACATCGCTAAATTTAACCTTTGGCTTTTCAGAATTGACAAGCTTTTTGCTGCTTCCTATGCCTAAAATCGAGCTTCCCATATTTCTTTGCATCCTAGAAGCCAAAAACATCCAAATCCCAAAGAAAATAAACACAGGCAAGACCCATGAAAAGATCATATCCGTAAACCAGTTGCTTTCTGAATACGCCCCATAAGAAATCTTTTTCTCATCTAAAAGCGGGATTAGGGTAGGATCGGTAGCCACTTTTTTAGCAATATATGTTGTATTTTGATGAGAAAGCGCGCGGATAGAACTTTGCCCTATGCTTACTTGCACGATTTGATTGCTTTCAATCAGCTTTTTAAGCTCAGAATAAGGGATATTTTGCGTTTTTGAACTGCCGCTAAAGCTTGTTGTTTCGCTTGAGTCACCAATGAGAGTTTTAAACAAAAGCACAGCGATAATGGCAAAAATAGCAAAAACTAATATAGGATTTTTGTTAAAAAAATTGTTGTTTGGATTGATATTATTGTTATTTTGGGGATTATTCATTGAATTTTCCTTTCTTTAATTTCATAAATTTTAACTTATTTTTATAAATTAACTTTCTTAAAAAGCCTTAAAGTTCTTAAAAATTTTAATTTTAAGCCTTTTAAAACTTTAAATTTACTAAATTTTTACAATCATTTTTGATAAATAAGACTGAGCCACTCGTTTTTCACAAGCTCCTTTTTTAAGCTAAGACTTTGAAAAGCCTCTTTTGCGTGCTCTTTATATTTGAGCAAAATTCCTGAAAGAATCAAAAATGCACCTTTTTTAAGGGCTTTCTCAAGCTCGTTTTTAAGGCTTAAAATGATATCAAAGGTTAAATTTGCCACTATCAAATCAAATTTTTGCTTATTTTTATCAAGACTTCCTTGCCAAATTTTTTCAAGGCTCACCTCATTTAATTTTGCATTTTTTAAGGTGCTTGAGATGGCTATTTCATCACTATCACAAGCACTTACCTTGCAGCCAAGCTTGGCTAAAATAATGCTTAAAATTCCACTACCACAGCCCACATCTAAAGCATTTTGCCCCTTTTTAGCGTATTTTTGTAAAAGCTCTATGCAGGCATTTGTGCTTTCATGATGACCTGAACCAAAGGCAAGAGCAGGGTCTATGCAGATATTAATAGCGTTTTTTAAAGGCTTTTGCCAAGAAGTGTGTATATAAATTTCGCCGATTTTAAGGGGTTTTATACTATTTTGATACTCGCTGATATAGTCTTTGCAGGCTTTTTGGCTGAGCTTATAAGAAAAATTAGGTTCATAATTATTTTTTGAAAGCTTTAAAGCAAAGCTTTCAAGCGCAAAAACAAGCTGGCTTAAATCCTCAAAAGAGCGGATAAAAACGGCTTTCTCGCGCTCTTCAATGGCTTCAATGCCAAGCTCAAAAACAAGGTCTATAAAAAGATTTTTAAAGGATTTTGAAACTTCAAAGAAAAGCTCATTGTATGAAGTTTCATTTAAATTTGCATTCATAAGTGCTTTAAACTCACTCCGCCGCAGCGCCAGGTCCTAACACATCTTCAAGTTTTTCTTTTAAAACTTGTGGCGTAAAAGGCTTAACGATATAATTATTCACGCCAGCTTTAAGTGCGGTGATCACCTCAGCCTTACCGCCTTCTGTTGTAACCATAATAATAGGCATATCCTCGTATTTTTTCTCAGCACGGATTTTTTTGACTAAATCAAGCCCATTCATTTCAGGCATATTCCAATCTGTAATGACGACTTTAATATCATTATTTTTATTCAGCAAATCCCATGCTTCAACTCCATGCTCAGCTTCTAAAACATCAGGATGACCGAGCTTTTCAAGGGTATTTTTAATGATTCTTCTCATCGTAGAGCTATCATCAACAACCAGCAGTTTCACAGCTTTTTCCTTTCATTTTTTAGTCTTTGACTTCAAAAATTTCATTTTAAAACTAGAAGTATAACATTTTTAATTAAAAAATTGTATAAAAAAGAAGTAATTTTTTACTTAAGTTTTGCATTTTGTTTGAAATTTGGCATTTTTTTAAATAAATTTTAACAAATAAAGCTTGTTTTAAGTTTTAAAATTTATTTTCTTAGAAATTTGCGAGATAGTTTTAAATTTTAAATTTTATTTTTCGAATTTTCGTTTTAAAAATTTCACTTTGAAATTTTGTAATATTTTTGTAACAAAAATTACAATTAAAGTATTTTATCAAAAGCTCTTTAAACTAAAATAAAGAATGCGTGGCGGTGTAAATTCTTTTCGCAATTTCAGGCTTATTCATCGTATAAAGATGAATGCCAGCCACATCATTTGTAAGCAAATCTATAATTTGATCGATGGCAAAGCCAAGCCCAGCATCAAGCATAGCTTTATCGTTGTTTTCATATTTTTGCAAGATTTTAGCAAATTTAGCAGGGATTTTTGCCCCACACATTTGCGTGATTTTAAGCACTTGACGCTTATTTGACACAGGCATAATGCCAGCAAGTATAGGCACATTAATGCCTGCTATATCGCATTTTTCTTTAAATTTATAAAAATCTTCGTTGTCGAAAAAAAGTTGAGTTAAAAGCGTGCTAGCCCCAGCCTCTACCTTTTGCTTTAAATGCTTAATGTCTTCTACAAAGTCCTTAGCCTCGCTGTGTTTTTCAGGATAAGCCGCTGCATAAATTTCAAAATCGCCCTGAGTTTTAATGAAAGAAATCAAATCACTAGCAAATTTAAAATCCTTGCTAATAGGCTTGCCCTCTACGATATCTCCACGCAAAGCTAGGATTTTATTTAGTCCTAGTTTTTTGCACTCTTTTAAAATTTCAGCGACTTGCTCTTTATTTAAATGAATGCAGGGCAAATGCACTATACTAGGCGTTTTGTAAGTATTTTGCACTAAATTTACAATGTCAAGAGTATTTTGAGAGTTGGCACTGCCCCCAGCTCCAAAAGTCACGCTAATAAAATTTGGACGCAACTCCTTAAGCTCGTCAAGAGTTTTTAAAATGGTGTTTAAATCCCCGTCCTTTCTAGGCGGGAAAATCTCAAAAGATAGGCTTTTACTCATTTTATTTTCTTTAAAATTTGTTTTCAGTTTTGTTTTAAATGCGCGAAACTTCGGCGCATTCAATTGCCGTCATTGCAAATCGTGTGGCAAGTCCATAAATTTAGAATTTCAAGTTAAATTTAAGACTAAGTGCTGAAAACTTATACTTTCAACGCGGTTGCTCACGACAGAAACTTGAAAGGCTTGAGCCTTTCTTTTCTATCGGAGCAAAGCGTTTCGTGTATAAATTTTCTACACTCAGCCAAAAGCTCGATTAAATTTATGGATTGCCACGCAAGGATAAATCCTTGCTCGCAATGACGAAACCACGCTGTTATCTGCCGGGATTTTGATGGTGTTTTAAGGGTTGTGCAGAATTTTTTAAACAAGACTAGGCCTTAGCCTGTCGCAGTTTAAAAAAAGCAAACTCCCTTAAAAGCACTCAAAAGCGGGGCCACCCTACAAACCCTTTCTCACTTCTAAAGTCGCTTGGACCATATTTTTAAGGCTTTCAATCACTTCTTTATAGCCTCTAGTTTTAAGCCCGCAATCAGGATTTATCCAAATTTGCTCTTTAGGCAATTTAGCTAAGATTTTTTCAATCGTTGCCTTAATCTCAGCCACACTAGGAACTCTAGGACTATGTATATCATAAACGCCAGGTCCTACTTCTGTTTGAAAATGCGCTGCTTTTAGCGTGTCAAGTAAACTTAAATTTGACCTTGAAGCCTCAAAAGAAATGACATCAGCATCCATAGCGTCAATTTCTTTGATGATATCGCTAAACTCGCTATAACACATATGCGTATGAATTTGCGTGCCAGCTTTCACGCCGCTATGAACGAGATTAAAAGCAGGTATGGCCCAGTCCAAATACTCTTTGTGCCAGTCGCTTTTTCTTAAAGGCAGTTTCTCGCGCAAAGCCGCCTCATCAATTTGTATGATTTTAATACCAGCAGCCTCTAAATCAAGCACTTCATCGCGTATAGCTAGAGCGATTTGAAGTGTGCTTTCTCTTAGGCTTATATCTTCTCTTGGAAAGCTCCAGTTAAGGATAGTTACAGGACCAGTAAGCATTCCTTTAACAAATTTAGAGCTTAAACTTTGAGCGTATTTTACCCAAGACACAGTAATAGGCTTTGCACGACTTACATCGCCCCAGACAACAGGAGGCTTGACGCATCTTGTGCCATAGCTTTGTACCCAGCCATTTGCGGTAAATAAAAAGCCCTCTAAACTCTCGCCAAAATACTCCACCATATCGTTTCGCTCAAATTCGCCATGCACTAAAACATCAAGGCCTATTTCTTCTTGTAATAAAATACACTCTTTGATTTTGACTTGATTGAACTCAGTGTATTGCGTGGCTGAAATTTCAGCCTTTTTAAAGGCAAGGCGGTTTGAGCGCACATCAGGAGTTTGCGGGAATGAGCCTATGGTTGTAGTGGGTAAAAGTGGCAGGGCAAGCTCGCTTTTTTGAATGCGCTCTCTTTCTTTAAATTCAGGCAAACGCTTATAATCGCTTGCTTTAAGCTCGCTGATTTTTTTAGAAACTGTAGCATTATTTCTATTTGTAGGGCTTTTAAAAAGTTCTAAATTTGCTTTATAAGCCTCATTTGAAGTGTCTTCATTTTTTAAAATTTCTTTAAGTTCTTTTAGCTCGATAAGCTTTTCTTCAGCAAAGGCAAAATGGCTTAAAAACTCGGGGGTTAATTTGCTTTCATTTTTTGTGGTATAAGGCACATGTAAAAGCGAACAAGAAGTGTTTAGCACGACATTTTTGGCGTGTTTTTTAATTTCTTTGTATAAATTTAGCGTTTTTTCGTAGTTGTTTTTGTAGATATTTTTACCATTTACAAGCCCTGCAAATAGGATTTTTTCGGCTGGAAAGCCTTTTTTGATTAAGCTTAAGCTTTCTTTACCCTCTAAAAAGTCAAGCCCAATTGCGTCAAAGCTAAGGCTACACAGAGTATCATAAATATCACGCACATCGCCAAAATAAGTTTGAGCTAAAATTTTAATGCCCTTTTTATGTGCTAAAAGCTCTTTATAAATTTCTTCAAAAAGTGCTATATCAGCAGAGCTTAAATCATACACTAAAAAAGGCTCATCAAATTGCACCCATTTAACGCCTTTTTCATTAAGCTTTTCTAAAAGCTCTATATAAGCTTTTTTAAGCTGAGTTAGCGCTTCTTTTTTTGTGGCTTCATCCTTGAAATTTATAAGCTTATAAAAAGTAAAAAGTCCTGTTAAAACGACCTTAGCTTCAATACCTTGTGCCTTTGCTTCATCATATTCATCAAAGATTTTAGAACAACTAAGCCCTATAATGCTAGCATCATCGCATTCTGGCACGAGATAGTGATAATTTGTATTGAACCACTTTTTCATCGCTAAGGCTGTAGTATCACCACTTTGACCTTGATAGCCACGCGCCTGGGCAAAATACTCATCAAGCGAGTTTAAATTTAGCTTTTTATAGCGGCTTGCCACGACATTAAAAAGCTTTGCCGTATCTAGCACATTATCATAAAAAGAAAAGTCATTACACGAGATAAAATCAATGCCCGCTTCCTTTTGACTTTGCCAGTGTCTTTTTTTAAGCTCGCTAGCTGTTTTAAAGACCTCTTCTTGAGAAAGTTCGTTTTTAAAATACTTTTCAAGCGTGAATTTTAGCTCTCTTAAAGCACCTATTCTTGGGTAAGAAATGACCGCATTTTTCATATTTGTCCTTTTTAAAAATTAAAATTATAGCTTAAATTTAGTAAATTTAAAGTTTTTACTTTTTTTAAATTTAAAAACCTGCGCCACCATTTTAAAGATTTTAAGCCAAATGAGGCGCATAAATTAGCTCTAAAACACAGGGATGACACCTCCGTCAAAATGGCTGTTGATATAATCTTTGACTTTTTTACTTTTTAAAGCCTTGATTAAAGCCTTTGTTTTAGCTGTGTTTTCATTACCAGCCCTCACTACTACGATATTTGCATAAGGTGAATACTTGCTTTCTAAAAGCAGGGCGTCTTTTGTGGGCTTAAGCTTTGCCATAATCGCAAAATTACCATTAATCACCGCATAATCGACATCCTCAAGGCTACGAATGAGCTGAGCATCCTTAATCTCTATAAATTTCAAATTCAAAGGATTTTCAACAATATCTAAAATCGTCGCCACTTCGCTATCATTTTTAAGCTTGATAAGTCCAGCTTCTTCTAAAATACGGAGCGCGCGATTTTCATTTGTAGGATTGTTTGGTAGGGCTATGGTCGAGTTTTTAGCGGGGCTAAATTTTCCCTGCTTTATCACTTCGTCTTTTTTATGCTTGCTTGAATAAACGCCCATAGGCTCGATGTGAATGTTTGCTACGCTTACTAGTTTCGTGCCTTTGCTGTGATTGACCTCCTCTAAAAAGAGCAAATGCTGAAAGAAATTCGCGTCTAAATCTCCGCTATCCGTGTTTAAATTTGGCGTGATACCATCGGTAAATTCAAAAACCTCAAGCTTATATCCTTGCTTAGCCAAATCAGGCGCAATGAGCCTTAAAAGCTCAGCGTGTGGCGTTGGCACAGCCCCTACTTTCAATGTTTCAAGCTTGTTTTCATCCTTAGCAAAAGCCAGACTCAAAAAAGCAAACAAAGCCACCAAAAAAATTTTGTAATTTATTCTCATTTTTTCTCCTTTTTTTAAATTTTAATTTCAAGTTTTAAATAAGCCTGCACCGCATCTCCTTAAGCAAATTTAAATCGCTCGATTAAATCACTGTGATGAGTTTTAGCCACATCAGGATGAGAGCGCAGCATTCTTTTAAAATAATTTTGTGCCACATTTCTAAGCAGTGGATTTTTAGGATCTGTATCCACGCCTAAAGCCTCTTTAGCATAATTTTCTTTAAGCTTGAAAATAGGTATATCCTTATCTAGCTGAGTGCCTAGAAAATAAGCTATGCTAAAGCGTTCTTTAGGGCTTAAATTCACGCGGTGAATAGTGGCTTTAAGATAGCCATTTGTAGCCATTTCTAAAAACTCGCCGATATTAACCACAAAAGAGTTTTCAAGCGGGGCGACATCCTGCCACTTTCCATTAATGAACCCTTGCAAGCCGCTTTGCTCGTGTTGAAGCACAAAAGTTATCAGCCCGCCGTCTTTATGCGAGCCAACGCCTTGAGTGTGCCCGTCAAATGCGGCTGGATAGCGGATGATCTTATAATGCTCATAAGTATTTTCGCCATAAAGTTTGTCAAATGCGTCATCTTCTAGCTCTAAAGCCTTTGAAAAAGCCCTTAAAAGCGTCATCGCAGCCTTATGCGTTTGCCTTTGATATTCTAAAAAAAGCTCTTTAAAATGCGGCAAAGCCTTTGGATAAGGATTTGGTCCCTCAAGGCGCTTGTAGAGCGCGGAATTTAAATCCCAACGAAGTGCAGGCTTGTCCGTGCCCCAGTCAATTTGCTCTCTATAATCCTTGCCCCCGTCGGTGTATTCGCCACCCTCGCTTGAGTAGCCACGAAACTGAGGCGAGTTTATCATAGAAATTTCTTCTTTTTTTTCTAAAGGCAGGGCAAAAAACTGCTGTGAAATTTGAAAAAGCTCTTTAATAAGACTTTCATCAACACCGTGCCCCACTAAATAAAAGGTGCCCACTTCGCGCGAAATTTGACGCAAATCATCGAAGATTTTTTCATTTGAGCTTTTGTTTAAAGAGCTTTCAAACTCGTTTAGTTTAAATTTAGGTAATGTGAAACTCATTTTTATCCTTTTTTTGTGATTTTAATATGAAAATTTTTTTAAATTTATATACAAAATAAAGGAAAAAAACTTGAAGAAATATTAGAAATCTTTAGTTTATTTTAAGTAAGAATTAAAGATAACTTCTCTACAAGTTCTTATCCAAAGCCCTTGCAAAGAAGCAAAGGACCCCTTAAGCACGCATCAGCATAGTTTTGCACATCACAGCGCGTATAAAACGCATTTGAATACACAAAAATCGCTTAAAAGTTTGCATAAAGTTACCTTTGACTAGAGTAAAAATTGCAAAACTTTAGCTAAGTTTTTCTTAAATTTTGATTAATTCAAGGCTAAATTTATACAAAATTTTATAAAATTACATTTTAAATTTCAAGGCAAAAGATGATAGAAGCAAGAAGTATCGAGGCTTTAAAGCTTAGAGTGGATATTTTAGATGTGATTTCTCGCTATGTTGAAGTGAAAAAAGCTGGAGCGTCCTATGTCTGCTTATGTCCCTTTCACGATGATAAAAGCCCAAGTATGCACATAAATGTGCAAAAAGGCTTTTATCATTGCTTTGCGTGTAAAGCAGGTGGGGATGCCTTTAAATTTGTAATGGATTATGAGAGAATTTCCTTTAGCGAAGCGGTGGAAAAAATCGCTAGCATAAGCAATTTTTCACTCACTTATACAAAGTCAAATTCAGGCTTTAAAAAGGAGCTAAAGACTATTTTACCGCTTTTAAATAGCCTTTATAAGCAAAGTTTAAGAAATAATCATTTTGCTCTAAATTATCTTTATTCTCGTGGCTTAAATGATGAAGATATTGTTAAGTTTGAGATTGGATATGCACCTAGCTCACAAGCGAGCTTAAAACTTTTGCAAAATGAAAAAATCGAGCTTAAAGACGCACTTGAAGTGGGTGCTGTAAAAATGTCTAGTAAAAATACGCCAATAGCAAGCTTTTTTGAGCGCATCACCTTTGCTATTTATGATTATAAAGACTTACTCATAGGCTTTGGTGCAAGAAGCCTAGATGCAAATAATCCTGCAAAATATATAAATTCAAATCAAAACCGCCTTTTTGATAAATCAAAAATTCTTTATGCTTATAATCTAGCAAAAAAACACATAGAAAAAAGCAAAGAAATCATCATTTGCGAGGGCTATATGGACGCCATTGCTTTTCACAAAGCAGGCTTAGAAAATGCTGTGGCCGTGCTAGGAACGGCTTTAACAAAATTTCATTTACCCCTTATTACAAGGCTTGATGCAAAGGTGATTTTATGTTTTGATAGTGATAATGCAGGGCTTAACGCGGCACTTCGCTCAGCTACTCTTCTAGCCTTAAATAAAATAGATGGAAAAGTAATCTTTTTAAAAGGAGGTAAAGACGCTGCTGAGCTTGTCGCAGCGGGCAATAAAAAGGCTCTTTATGAAGCCTTGCAAAATGGCTTTGAGCTTGTTGAGTTTATTTTAAGAGCAAGTCTAAAAAAAAGTGATTTAAGCACTGCTTTAGGTAAGCAAAAAGCACTTGAAAGCTTGCAAAAATTTACCTTTTTATTAGAACCCTTAGTCGCAACTAGCTATGAAAGCCTTGTGGCAAAGCTTTTAGGAGTTGATAAAGACTTTATAAAATTGAGTAAAAATTCAAATTTAAATGCTATAAAATCAAATTCTTTAAAAACTTTCAAACCCTTTAAAAATAATGAAAATTACGATTTAGCCGAATTTGAACTTTTGCTTTTTTTGTATGAAAATGCCCCTTTTCGCCCCCTCATTCAAAGCCTAAGCGATGAGAATTTTTTTAAAAACAAGGAGCTTTTAAAAGCTATTTTACAAGGCTTTGACATAGAAAATGAAATAATACGCGAGTTTTTACAAAAAAGCAATACTTGCCAAAGGCTTGATAAGGCTCAATTTTTACTTGCATTATGTAGGATAAATCTTAATTTTTTAAAACTTCACAAACCTACAAATCTTTTAGACGCACGCAAAAAAATCTTACTTGAAAATCTTGATAAAAAGGCTTTAGAGCTTAAAAAAAAACTTAATGAGGAGCAGCTTTTCACGCTTTTATCAAGTGTGCTTGAAGCTTTAAAGCACGCAAAGGATGAAAATAGCATTCAAATTTTACTTAAAAAGCTGATGAGTAACGAAATTTTAGACTCTTTTCAAAGTTTTTAGAAAAAATTCAAAAAATTTGCAAAAATCATTGAAAATTAAGAAATTTGTTTAAGTTATAAAACTTATTAAAAATAAATTTTAAAAAGAATTTAAATTTACAAATTTTCTTTATAAAAATATTTTATTTCTATCAATTAATAATTTTTATCCTTTATTAAGAAAAAATAGCCTATAATGTTTAATAAAAATTCAAAGGAAAAACAATGTTAGACTTAGCAATTATAGGCGGGGGTCCTGCGGGGCTGAGTGCTGGACTTTACGCAACGCGTGGCGGGCTTAAAAATGTAGTGATGTTTGAAAAGGGTATGCCAGGTGGACAAATCACATCAAGCAGCGAGATAGAAAACTATCCGGGCGTGGCTCAAGTTATGGATGGCATTTCATTTATGGCGCCTTGGAACGAGCAGTGTATGCGCTTTGGCTTAAAGCATGAAATGGTCGGCGTTGAAAGAGTGAGTAAAAATGATGATAGCAGTTTTACGATCTTTATCGAGGGTGGAAAAACTGAGCAGGCAAGAGCTGTTATCGTTTGCACTGGCTCAGCACCGAAAAGAGCGGGCTTTAAGGGTGAGGATGAGTTTTTTGGAAAAGGCGTGAGCACCTGCGCGACTTGCGATGGCTTTTTTTATAAAAATAAAGAAGTGGCCGTCTTAGGAGGTGGTGATACCGCGCTTGAAGAGGCTTTATATCTGGCAAATATTTGTTCTAAAGTTTATCTCATTCATCGCCGTGATACTTTCCGCGCAGCTCCAAGCACGGTAGAAAGAGCGCAAAAAAACTCTAAGATCGAATTTATCACAAATGCAGTTGTAGATGAAGTGTATGGCGATAAAACAGGTGTTTGCGGGGTTAAAGTCAATCTTAAGGACGGAGAAATTAAAGATTTAAAAGTGCCTGGGATCTTTACTTTTGTGGGACTTAATGTGAGAAATGAAATTTTAAAGCAGGCTGATGGCAGCTTTTTGTGTGATATGCAGCCAAGCGGTCAAGTGAGCGTGAATTTGAAAATGCAAACCAGCGTTAAAGGGCTTTTTGCGGCAGGGGATTTGCGCCAAGATGCTTATAAACAAGTCATTTGCGCAGCAGGAGATGGCGCTGCTGCAGCTCTTTCAGCTCTTTCTTATGTCGAAGAGCTTAAACATCATCAATGATTAAAGGGCTTTAATGCCCTTTAAATTTATTTAAAGCTAAAAAGCGTGTCAAACTGCTTTTAATCCACTTTTATTTTTAAATTTATTTTCGCGCCTTATAAAAATGAAATTTGTATTCAAATTTTAAGCAAGTATTTTATCTTATTTAAAGAATTTCACTATAATTAAGCTTTCTAAGGACAAAAATGCAAATTATGGAGTATTTTTTAAGCATTCAAGGAGAGGGAGCTTTTGCTGGGCGTTTGGCGCTTTTTGTGCGCTTTGCAGGCTGCAATCTTAACTGCCTTGGTTTTGGGGTTGAAAAGCTTAAAAATCAAAAAAAATTAATGGGCTGTGATACCTTGCGCGCTGTTTTTACAAAAGAATTTAAGGATGAGTATTTAAATTTAAGTGCTGATGAGCTTTTAAAAAGAGTGCTTAAACTCGCCAAGGATGAAAAGCCTATCATAGTCATCACAGGCGGCGAGCCCTTACTTCATCACAAAAAAAGTGAGTTTATAGCCTTTATAAAGGCTCTTTTAAGGCTTAAATTTGAGGTGCATTTTGAAAGCAATGCCAGTATTTTCATTGACTTTAAAAAATATGCCTTTTATAAAAAATGCGTTTTTGCAATGAGCGTTAAGCTTGAAAATAGTGGCGAAAAAGAGGATAAAAGGCTAAATTTCAAGGCTATAAAAGCGATTATTTTACATTCAAAACAAAGCTTTTTTAAATTTGTTTTAAATAAAAATGAGATTGAAAAAAGCGCGCTCGAGATTGAAAATATCTTAAAAAATACAAATGAAGCTTTGAAGATAGCCTTTAAAGCAGATTTAAAAAAGAGCTTAAATAAAAATAAAAAGCCTAAACAAGCTCAAATTTTTTGTATGCCTATGGGCGCAAATGAAAAACAAATGCACCAAAATGCTTTAAAAATTGCTGAATTTTGTATAAAAATGGGCTATAATTACTCAGATAGATTACATATAAGACTTTGGGGAGATAAAGAGGGCGTATGATTATAGGAAAGCTTTTTGAATTTGAAAACGCACACATCGTTCGCTCCTGCTCGTCAAAACGCTGTAAATACAGTATTCACGGACATTCTTATAAATTAGAGCTTGAGCTTGAAAGCTCATTTTTAGATAATGCGGGTATGGTGTATGATTTTGGGCTTTTAAAACAAGAAATTAAAGAAATTATCGATAGTTTTGATCACGCTATCACGCTTTTTAAAGATGATGATAAAGAGTATTTAGAAGCGATGAAAAGGCATTCTAAACGCTTTGTGATCTTGCCTGTAAATGCCAGTGCTGAGAATTTTTGCCGCGTGTTTTTTGTGCTGATTGATAAAATTTTAAATCAAACCTTAATGCAAAATGGCGAAAAAGATGTGAAATTAAAAAGTGTGAAAGTCTATGAAACGCGCACAGGCTGGGCACAGGGCTTTAAAGAAGATGCTTATAATGAGAATTTGCCTAAAATTAGCCTTGATGAGATTGAGTTTTCGTCTGAAATTATCGCTGAGTGGAGCGATGAAAAGCTTTTTGAAAGGCTTAAAAAGGGCGAGAAATTCATAAATAAAAAGGAGCTTTGATGAAAATGGCTTCAATGAAAGGGGGTTTTATGAAAAAATTTGTATTTTTAAGTGCGCTTTTTGCTTTTTTCATCGCTTGTAGCAGTGATGAGGGCGTGAAAAAAAGCTTAAAAGATGATACTAATGAAAGCGTGCAAATTGAAGCAGGGGATGAAAAAAGCGAGGTTAATGATACAAATGTGCCTTTGCCAGTGGAAGAAAGTCGCAATTTTAAAGGCGCTAAAAATGGCAATTTAGCAGCAACTACAAATGATAGTAGTGCTTTAAAAACTGCTACAAATGATTTGAATGCGCGAAATTTAAATGCAAATTCACAAACTGCTACTACAAATATAAGCACAGAGAATTTAAATGCAGCAAAAGCTTTGTATGAAAGTAAATGCGCGATTTGTCATGGCAAAGAAGGCGAGAAAAAGGCGCTTGGAAATAGCCTGATTATCAAGGATATGAATAGAGCTGATTTCATCGCAAGCCTTAAAGGCTACCAAGCGGGCACTTATGGCAGGAGCTTAGCAAGGCAGATGAAGCCCGCGGCAAATATGCTTGATTTTGCGCAAATTGATGCACTTGCAGCGCTCATTGCAAAGGCAAATTGATGCGCTTTTTGTATCCTTTTAAAAAATATTTAAAATTAAAAAATTAAAAAAATATTTTAAATTGCAAATTTTTAGGAATCTTTTCATAGTGAATTTTTCAAATTTTATTTTTAAGAAAGCTTGATATGCAAATCTTTGAAGCGGTTTTAGCCCTACACATTTATAGCCTTTATGCAAGCGGAGCGCTGATGATTTTTTATCTTTTTTTAACGCAAGGTCCTTTTAAGGCTGAATTTAACTTTATTCGCAAAATCAGGCTTTTTTTGCCTATTTATTATCTTTTTTTAAGTCTCATTCTTTTTACCGGGCTTGTGCTTTTAGCACTTTTACATTTTCATCTTTCAGTAAAAATTATTTTTATGATTTGTTCGTGGATACTCATTTTAAGCTTAAATATATTTCAATACAAGCTTTTTAAAAAGGCGCGCCGATTTAGACGCTACGCTAAATTTCGCGCTTTTAGCTTTTTTATTCTCATCTTTTGTATCGCCTTGATTACGCTACCATTTTTCAATGATTTGAGCTTTTTGGATGCAATTTTTAATCGATGAAAGAGCAGCACAAAATGAAATTTGGGTGCAAAATGAAGCCTTTATTCATCTAAAAGTAAGGCGCATAAGGCTTAATGACAAGCTTTATTTTAGAAATTTAAAGGATGATTTTTTATATCTTTATAAGCTTGTTGACATTGGCAAAAAAAGACTTTTATTTAAGCTTTTAAGCACAGAGAAAAAAGAGTGTCAAAAATCCTTTGCCAAACTTGCTTTAAGCATCATTGACACAAAGGTCATAGAAAAGCTTTTACCCTTTTTAAATGAGCTTGATTTGGCAAATTTAAGCTTTGTTTATGCGGATTTTTCTCAAAAAAATTTCAAGCTTGATTTAGCGCGCTTTGAGCGCATTTTGATAGAATCTTGCCAGCAATGTGGGCGCACAAATTTAATGAGATTAAGCATATTTCAAAGCTCAAAAGAGTTTTATGATTACTGTGAGAAAGAAAATTTAAAGCCTGTTTTGTTAGATTTTAAAGGCGAGAATTTGGATGATTTTTTGCAAAAAAATTCTATTTCAAATAAAGAAAGCTTGGAAAATTTTATCTTTTTTGTGGGCGCTGAAGCAGGCTTTAGCGATAAAGAAAGAGAGCTTTTTAAACAAAAAATAAGCCTTAAAAACACTTTGATAATGCGCTCACAAACCGCCATCACCGCCCTAGCTTCAAAGCTTTTGACTTGATTGGTTTTAAATTAAATCACTGGCAGCGGTTTTAAAATTTTAAGAGCAATTGCTAAACTGCACCGCTGTTTTGAGATTTTTTGAAATTTATTGTTTTGAAATCAATTCAATTCTCACTGCTGTTTTATTATTCTTGCCACCATTTTTCTTGTAAATTCTCTATATTTTCACGCTTTGATAAATCCTTGCTTAAATCAATGAGTTGTCCTATTTTTGGCGTGAGATAAGGGATTTGAAGCTTTTTAAAATTTTCATACAAAAAGCTCACAGGCTCAGCCCAGCCGTGTGTGCCAGCTTTAAAGCGTGCCCAATGAATACTCATCACCGCTCTAGCCCTTAAATCCTGCGCTTCTTTAAGAATTTGCTCAGGAAAAGAATGAGAATGCGCCCAAGCCTTGTTAAAATGCCCACTTTCAAGACAGGCTAAGTCAAAGCCATTAAAAAACGCGCCAAATTTCTTAAAATGCGTGAAATATCCCCCATCTGCACTCCAAAATAATTTCTTAAGTCCAAATTTGCCGCTAAATTCAAAAGCAAAAGAAGCCCAAAGGCTTTTATTAAAGCCATCTGCGCGGTTTGAATTATGCTGAGAGCTCAAACAATAAAGATTGATAAAACAATGTTCATCCAAGCAAAATTCTAGCCCATCGCCCCAATCAAGCTCTAAAATACGCTCTTTTAAAACGCCCATTTTTCTTAAATATCGCCCCACATTTAAAGGTGCAATGAATACAAAAGCGCGGTTTTTAAGCTTTAAAATGCTTTTTTTATCCAAATGATCAAAATGTGAATGCGTGATTAAAACCGCCAAAGGCTCGCCAAATTCGCTCGCTTCAAAGCAAGGAGCCTGCTTAAAAGCGCGGTTTATAAAGCCAATTGGCGAAGCGCGCATTGTAAAAAGCGGATCGATGAGCATTTTAAAATTTTTAAAGCTTAAAAATGCCGAAGAATGCCCAAGCCAAGCAAGATGTGGCGTATTAAAATCAGCCTTAAAATCACTTCTTACAAAGGCGAGTTTCTTTTTAGGCGCTGCGTTTTTAACGCGTGTCGTGTAGTAGGAAAACACTTGTTTGAGCGCGACTTTTGGCGGAAGACTCGCTTTTTCGTTTTCATTTGCAAAGATGAGTTTGTTTTTGTGCCAAATTTTTTTCGCCCCTTGAAATTCAGGGACTTTGAAATGTTTTATTGAAATTTCATTTTGCAAATTGAGCCTTTTTATTTATAATTTTAACGCATTTTTTTAAACTCATTTAAAATAGCGAATTTAGTTTAAAAAACTTTATTTTTTCAAAAAAATTTAATCAAATAAAAGATACAATTTTATTTTTAATCCTTAAAGGCAGATGATGAAGATAGGAATTTGCGGGGCTAATGGGCGTATGGGACAAATGATAGAGTTTTGTCTTAAAGAAGATGAGAGCGCAAGTGTCGGCTATAAAATGGATAAAAATGGCGATTTGAAAGCTTTGTTTGAAGAAAGTGACGCTATTATTGATTTTTCAACGCCAAGTGCTTGTGTGGCCTTGCTTGAATTTGCAAGAACTTCGCCAAAGCCTTTGGTCATAGGCACAACAGGACTAGATAAAGAGACAAAAGAGCTTATGAAGCTAGTGAGTAACACTTCGCCCCTGTTTTATGCGAGCAATATGTCTCTTGGCATAGCCGTTTTAAATCATCTTGCAAAAGAAGCGGCAAAAATGCTTGCTGGCTTTGATATAGAAATTTTAGAAATGCATCATCGCCATAAAAAAGACGCTCCAAGTGGCACGGCTTTAAGCTTGGCTGAGAGTGTGGCTGAGGCTAGAAATTTAAACTTAAATGAAGTTAGAGTAAGTGCTAGAAACGGACTCATTGGCGAGCGAAAAAAAGATGAAATCGGCGTGATGAGCTTAAGAGGAGGCGACATCGTGGGGCGGCACACGGTGGGCTTTTATGATGAGGGCGAGTTTTTAGAGCTAAATCACACAGCCACTTCGCGCGCTACCTTTGCAAAAGGCGCGATAAAGGTAGCAAAATGGCTTGTGAAACAAGAGGCTGGATATTATACGATGAATGATTTTTTAAAGGCTTAAGATGTGTGCTGTTGTGGGTGTGATTAATTCTAAAAGTGCTAGTCTTTTGGCTTATTACGCGCTTTTTGCTATGCAACACCGCGGCCAAGAAGCAAGCGGTATCAGCGTGAGTGATGGCTTGAATTTAAGCACTTTTAAGGGCAAAGGCGAGGTCAGCAAGGTTTTTAAAGAAAGTGATATAGAAAATATGAGCGGCGAGCTTGCTATCGGGCATAACCGCTACTCTACGGCTGGAAATGCGTCTTTAGCAGACTCTCAGCCCATTTCAGCCACCTGTATGCTGGGGCAAATCGCTCTAGCTCATAATGGAAATTTGGTCAATAAAAATGAAGTTAGAACGCGCCTTATCAATGAGGGCGCCATTTTTCGCTCAAATATGGACACAGAAAATGTCATTCATTTAATCGCTCGTTCTAAAAAAAGCAATTTAAAAGAGCGTTTCATCGAGGCTTTGAAAGACTGCGTTGGGGCGTATTGCTTTGTTTTAGCGAGCAAAGATAAGCTTTATGTGGTGCGAGATCGATTTGGTGTGCGTCCTTTAAGTTTGGCAAGGCTAAAAGATGGCGGCTATATCGTGGCGAGTGAAACTTGTGCCTTTGATTTAATCGAAGCTAGCTTTATACGCGATGTGCGTCCTGGCGAAATGCTTATTTTCACGCTGGGAAAAGATGAGTTTGAAAGTGTGCAGCTTTTTGCGCCAAGTCCTAGAATTTGTGCTTTTGAGTTTATTTATTTTGCGCGTCCTGATAGCATACTTGATGGAATTAGCGTTTATGAAGCTAGAAAGGCTATGGGTAGGGCTTTAGCAAAGAAATTTAAGCATAAAGCTGATTTTGTCGTGCCTGTGCCAGATAGTGGGGTTTCTGCTGCGATAGGCTTTGCAAAAGAAGCAAAAATGCCGCTTGAAATGGCTATTGTGAGAAATCATTATGTAGGCAGAACCTTCATCGAGCCCACGCAAGAACTTCGTAATCTCAAGGTAAAATTAAAGCTAAATCCTATGCACAAGGTGCTTGAAAATAAAGATATAATAGTTATTGATGATAGTATAGTGCGTGGGACGACTTCTAAGAAAATCATCACTCTTTTAAGGCAAGCTGGAGCTAGAAAAATCCACTTTGCAGTGGCTTGCCCTGAGATAAAATTCCCTGATACTTACGGCATTGACACGCCCACTTTTGAAGAACTTATTAGCGCAAATAAAAGCAGAGAAGAAGTGCGCGAGTATATAGGCGCTGATACTTTGAGCTTTTTAAGCATAGACGAGCTGGTAAAAAGCATAGACGATAAGCGCGAATACTCGCTCATAAGCTTCAATGGGGATTATTTCATCCACTAAATATTTTTAAGCCAGATTAAAATTTCTATTATCCAAAAAGTAAATTTTTTGCGTTAGAATTTCAAGGTTTAGAAATTCTAACGAATTTATAAAACAGCGGCGCGAGTTTTGGAATTTAAATTAAAGTTGCGTCATTGCGAGAAGTCTTTTTTGTCGTTGCGAGCGAAGCAAAGCAATCCATAGTTTAATGGTAAAAATAAAGAATGGATTGCCACGCCAAAACTGCGTTTTGTCTCGCAATGACGGCTAAATTTAAAGATTTAAGGCGCAGGATTTTGGATGAGAAATGGGCGTTGTGTAGAAAAAAATCGAAGCGAAGCTACCTAAAGCGGTAGTGAGCGAGATTTTTTCAAACTCGCTCATTTATCGCCAAAAGCCAAGCCTTTAGCAAATTTTTAAGGATAATGAAATGAAATTCTTTCTCTCCCCTCCTCACATGAGCGGCAAGGAATTAAAATATATCGAAGAAGTCTTTAAAAGCAATTATATAGCCCCTTTGGGCGAGTTTGTCAATCGCTTTGAAGAAAGCGTGAAAAATTATGCTAAAACGCCAAATGCTCTAGCTCTAAACTCAGCCACAGCAGCCCTGCACCTTGCTTTAAGAGTGGCGGGCATCAAGCAAGGCGATATCGTTTTAGCTTCATCTTGCACCTTTATCGCCTCTGTTGCGCCTATAAAATACCTTAAGGCTGTGCCTGTTTTTATTGATTGTGATGAGACTTTAAATTTAGATCCTGTCTTGCTTAAAATGGCGATTGAAAACTGCCAGAGAAAGCCAAAGGCGCTTATTTTAACCCATCTTTATGGAAACGCTGCAAAAATGAAAGAAATTATACAAATTTGCAAAGAAAATGACATTATTTTAATAGAAGATGCGGCTGAGGCTTTAGGCAGCTTTTACGAGCAAAAGGCACTTGGCACTTTCGGGCTTTTTGGTGCTTATAGCTTTAATGGCAATAAAATCATCACCACAAGCGGCGGGGGCATGCTCATAAGCGATGATAAAGCAAAGCTTGAAAAAGCGCGTTTTTATAGCACCCAGGCAAGAGAAAATAAGCTCTATTACGAGCATAAAGACTATGGCTATAATTACCGCTTAAGCAATGTTTTAGGCGCGATAGGTGTTGCTCAAATGGAGGTTTTAGAAGAGCGCGTTTTGAAAAAGCGTCAAATTTATGAGTGGTATGAGGAGTTTTTAGGAGATTATCTTACATTTTTGCCTGAGCTTGAAAATAGCCGCTCTAATCGCTGGCTTAGCGTAGCCTTTGTGAATTTAAATAAAAACGAGCTTTTTAAAGAGGCTAAAAAAGATTTTTCTAAATTTAAAGAAGCGAAATTTGATAAATCGGTGCTAAAACTCATTGAGGATTTGAAAAATGCGGGCTGCGAGAGTAGGCCGCTTTGGAAAAGTATGCACACACAAGAAGTTTTTGAAGGCGAGGCTTGCTTTTTAAATGGCAACAGCGAGCTTTTTTTTAGCAAAGGAATTTGCCTTCCAAGTGGCACGGCAATGAGTAAAGAAGATGTGAAATTCATCTCTGACCTTGTTTTAAAAAGCCTAAAAGAAAGTTAAAAAATGAATTATAAAATCAAAAGGCTGGTTTTTTTTCTAAGCTTTGATATCGCTTTGTTTGCTCTTTCTATGTGGGTGGCTTTTTTGCTGCGTTTTAGTGGCGAAATCCCGGCCGTATTTTATAGTGGGGCGATAAAAGCTGGTATCTTGCTCATCATCTTAAAGATAGCCTTGCTTTTTGTTTTTAAAATTTATAAAGTCGCTTGGCGCTTTTTTTCTTTAAATGAAGCGCGTAAAATCTTTTTTGCTCTGGCTTTGGCTGAGCTGATTTTTTTAGTCATTTTTTATTTTTTCAGTGATTTTTTCAATCCTTTTCCGCGCAGCGTCATTGGCATTGATTTTGTCCTAAGTTATGTATTTATCGGCACGCTTCGCATATCAAAGCGTATGCTCATAGACTTTAAAAAGCACAAATTTGAAGAAGAGCTCAGCCCTTGTATCGTCGTGGGCGCCACTTCAAAGGCACTTCACTTGCTAAAAGGCGCAAAAGAAGGCTCACTAAGCCTAAATCCTGTGGGCGTGGTGGATGAAAGGCGCGAGCTTATCGGCACGTATTGTGATAAATTCAAGGTCGAGGGCAAAAATGCTCTTAAAAACTACACGCAAAAGGGCGTGAAAACGGCGATTATCGCGCTAAAACTTTCTCAAAACGAGCTTAAAAAGCTTTTTGATGAGCTTGTTGAGGCGGGATTTAGCGATATCAAGCTTTTTTCTTTTACGACAAATGAGGCTAGGGATATCAGCATTGAAGATTTGCTCGCTAGAAAGCCAAAGGATTTGGACGCTAAGGCGGTGAGCGAGTTTTTAGCAAATAAAGTCGTGCTTGTAACTGGAGCTGGTGGGAGCATAGGAAGCGAGCTTTGTAAGCAGTGCTTGAAATTTGGCGCAAAAGCTCTAATAATGCTTGATCACAGCGAGTATAATTTATATAAAATCAACGAAGAATTAAAAGAGCATAAAGAAAAAATCATGCCGATTTTAGGCTCGATTTTAGATGAAGAGAATTTAAATGAAGTTTTAAGCGCGCAAAAAATTGATCTTATATTGCACGCTGCAGCTTATAAGCATGTGCCACTTTGCGAGATCAACGCGCATTCTGCGGTTTTAAACAATATCCTAGGCACAAAAATACTTTGTGATTTAGCGCGCAAAAACAGGGTGAAAAAATTCGTTCTTATAAGCACGGATAAAGCCGTACGCCCTACGAGCATAATGGGCTGTTCTAAGCGCGTGTGCGAGCTTTACGCGCTAGCACTTTCTAGTAAAGAATTTGAAGTTGCCGCTGTGCGCTTTGGAAATGTTTTAGGCTCAAGTGGCAGCGTGATTCCTAAATTTAAGGCTTTGATCGAAGCGAATTTGCCTTTAGAGCTTACTCATCCTGATATCGTGCGCTATTTTATGCTTATTAGCGAAGCCGTGCAGCTTGTTTTGCAAGCAGCAAGTTTAGCAAAGGGGGGCGAGCTTTTTGTTTTGGATATGGGCGAGCCTGTTAAAATCATGGATTTAGCGCAAAAAATGCTTGTTTTATCAAACAAAACGCATTTAGGGATCAAAATCACAGGGCTTAGAAAGGGCGAGAAGCTTTTTGAAGAGCTTTTAACCGATAAAAAGGACTTAAAAACCAAATATGAGAGCATTTTTGTCGCTCACAACGAGCTTTGTGATTTAGAGCTTTTAAACGCTCAAATTTCAAAGCTCATTTTGCTTGAAAATAATGATGAAATCGCTCTTTTACTCAAGCAAATCGTGCCTGAGTTCAAGCATAACAAAGAAGGAGTTTTGTAAATGTTTATCAAGGATATGCAAAAATTTGAAGACAACCGCTATAAAATAAGAGCTTATATGAGCTATATTTTAACGCGTAATTTGCCAAATAAATATCCTAAAATCGAGTTTTCAAGCGTGCAAAATGCGCTGGATAAACTAGCCCATGAAGTGCAAAATTTTGAAGCTTTATACGTGCTTGATGAAAGTGGGCGTCAAATTGAAAACAATGTGAGTTTAAAAGATGAATTTAGAGTAGGCAAAGGAGAAGATAGAAGCTCGCGAGCGTATTTTTATAGAGCTGTGAAACTGCATCGCTGTGTTTTAAGCGATCCTTACCCATCAAGCCTTGAAAACGAGCTTTGTGTAACAGCTTCTATGCCTATATATGATGATAAAAACCACCTTAAATTCGTCGTTTGCATAGATATCAAGCTTGAGGATATCTTGCGCGTCATTGAAGTGAGCGACTTTGAAAGGGGCTTTGCGAAATTTAGCAAATTTGTTTATTTTGCTTTTGCGAGCGTGCTTTTTGTCATCACTTGCTTTTTGCTTTTCCTTGGAATTTCAAGCCTTGTGCATCAAAAGGGCGTGGATATTCAAAGAATGTTTGAAAGCACTATTGCGATAACTTTAGCCTTAGCGATTTTTGATCTAGCCAAAACGATCATTGATGCTGAAGTTTTGGGCCGGTCTAAAAAAGAGCGAAACGGCGTGCAAATTACTATGGTGCGCTTTCTTGGCTCTATCATCATCGCTTTAGCTATAGAAGCTTTAATGCTGGTGTTTAAACTCGTAACAGGCAGCGATTTATCGAATATGACTTATGCTTTTTATATCATCGTTGGCGTAGGCTTGCTTCTCATCGGCCTTAGTGTGTATTTATTTGCTGTTCGCCGCTACAAAGGAGATGAAGTTTAAGGCTTGAGTTTTTGTTTTAAAATTTAAACCCTTGCTCATAGTCTAATTTTAAAAGCTCTGCACGATATATAAAAAAGCAGGGGTATTGACTTTGGCAAAGGCTTCAAGCTCGACGCTTTGATATATATCATATTCTTTAATATCAATGACCTTGCCCACAGGCACGCCAGCAAAAAATATCTCATCAAGCCCACTTGTAAAGACCTCATCGCCAATATTCACCTTTTGCCATTTAGGGATAAATTTGACGATTATTTTACCACTTTCTCCTTGCAAAATTCCCGGAATTCTATCTTTGCCAATATAAACTGAAAAAATACAGTTTTCATCTCCTTGTAAAAGCGCCATCGCCCTACCTTCTTTATTGACGACAATGCCCGCGCTAAAACCTTGATAGATGAGTCCTTTATTTTTATTTTGATTAAAATTATTGACACTGAGCCAAATGCGATTATAATTGCCTGTTTGCACATAAGAAAGCGCTCTAGCAAGCTGGACTTTGGGTAGATATTGAGTGGAGTTTTTATCTTCTAAAAGTAAATTAAGCTCATTTGCAAATGTGGCGACTAAGGAGTTGGCTTCTTCTAAATTTTTATTTCTTTCTTGTAAGTTTTCAATTTGCGCGGCTTGATTAAAATGCTGATTGAAGCTTGCGATGAGATAATCACGCACCGAGTAGTAAAGCTTAATCACATTATCATTGACAACAAGGGCATTTGCCTTAATCGCCGAACCATAATAAAATGCGATAAACACTAAAAAGGCTAGGATTAAGACATTGCGAATTTTACTCTTCATTTGTGAGTTGTTTTAAAAGTGCGATTTCTTCAAGGATTTTTCCCGTGCCTCTAGCCACTGCTAAAAGTGGCTCATCGGCAACATATACAGGTAGGCGCACAGTTTCTGAAAGATACTTATCAAGTCCGCGTATTAACGCCCCACCGCCTGTTAAAACGACGCCATTTTCAACGATATCACTAGCTAAATCAGGTGGCATCATTTCAAGTATAATCTTAAACGCGTCAGCAATTTCTTTTAAATTCTCTCGCATAGCTTCGCGCACATCCTCGCTTGAAAGCTCTATACGAGAAAGTAGTCCGCTGACTTGATCGCGTCCTTTGACGACCATTGAAAGCTCTTTAGCAAGCGGAAAGGCTGAGCCTATAGCGATTTTCACTTCTTCGCCGGTGCGCTCGCCAATGACGAGATTATATTTTTCTTTGACATAATTGACTATGCTCATATCCAGTTTATCGCCTGCAGTGCGAATGCTTTTTGAAATGACTAGCCCACCTAGTGAAGTCACGCCAATTTCTGTCGTTCCCCCGCCAATATCCACAACCAAATTTCCCTTAGGCTCTTGTATAGGAAGCCCAGCTCCAATCGCAGCCGCCATAGGCTCTTCGACTAAGAAAACTTCACGAGCTCCAGCGCTAAGCGCGCTTTCTCTTACTGCTTTTCTTTCAACTTGAGTCAGACCATAAGGCACTGAGATGATGATTCTAGGGCGTAAGAAATTTTTCCTGCGGTGCGTTTTTTCAATGAAATATCTTATCATCTTTTCAGTCATATCAAAATCTGCTATCACGCCATCTTTCATCGGGCGAATAGCTTCAATGTTTGCTGGAGTTTTTCCCACCATTTCTTTAGCTTCTTTGCCTACAGCTAGAATTTTAGCTTTGCCACCGTATCGTTCGCGCTCGACTGCGACAACTGAGGGCTCATTAATGACGATGCCCTTATCTTTTACAAGCACGAGCGTATTTGCTGTGCCTAAGTCTATGCCCATATCGCTTGAAAAAAAGCCTATAATTTGATCAAGTATCATTAACCCACCTTTTTAGTTTTGATAAATAAAGGCTTTGCGCCCTCTTCAATCACTTCTTTATTGATAATTATATCATAATTTTTATACTCAGGAAGCTCAAACATCAAATCTATCATCACTTCTTCGATAATGCTTCTAAGCCCTCTAGCCCCTGTTTTGCGCTTGAGCGCTAAAGCTGCGATCGCTTTTAGCGCGTCTTCTTCAAATTTGAGTTTGACGCCATCAATAGCAAAAAGCTTTTGATATTGCTTGATAATGGCATTTTTAGGCTCTGTTAAAATGCGCACCATATCTTCTTGGCTTAATTCATTTAAACTGGCTATCACATGCAAGCGCCCTATAAGCTCAGGAATAAGTCCAAAATGCACCAAATCATCAGGCTCTATTTTTTCTAAAAGCTTTTCTTTATCCTTTTTATTTCCTTCTTCAAAAAAGCCCACGACCTTATCTCCTGCTTTGCGTTTAAGGATAGTCTCAAGCCCGTCAAATGCGCCCCCGCAGACAAAAAGTATATTTGAGGTATCAATTTGAATGAAATCTTGATTAGGGTGCTTGCGGCCCCCTTTTGGCGGGATATTGACCAAGCTTCCCTCGATGATTTTTAGCAAAGCTTGCTGCACACCCTCGCCGCTGACATCGCGCGTTATGGAGCGGTTTTCACTCATTCTAGCGATTTTATCAATCTCATCGATGAAAACAATGCCCATTTGCGCCTTTTCTACATCTCCATTTGCAGCTTGCAAAAGCCTTGTGAGTATATTTTCGACATCTTCTCCCACATAGCCAGCTTCTGTTAAAGAAGTCGCATCACAAATGGCAATAGGCACTTCTAAAAAACGCGCCAAAGTTTGAGCTAGCAAAGTCTTGCCGCTGCCTGTTGGACCCACAAGCAAGATATTTGATTTAAAAAGCTCGGTATCATCATTGTTAAAATCAGCCTTAAAAAGCCTTTTGTAGTGATTATAAACGCCCACGCTAAAGATCTTTTTTGCTCTATCTTGGCCGATGACATATTTATCCAGCTGAGCCTTTAGCTCTTTGGGTGTGATGTCCTTAAAATTTGGCTTTTGCTGTTTTTCTTCATTTAAAGAAAATTGATTTTCTTCGCCAAAAATAATCTTATAAGCACCCTCAACACAGTACTCACAAATAAAAGCATCGCTTTTTTCATTTGTTAGCACCCTGCGTGTAGGAGCTTCAAGCCCTGCACAAAAACTGCATTTTTTACTCATTCTTTGCCCCTGTAAATAGGAATTCCCCTTTTTGTATTTAAGATAAATTCGCACATTTTTTTTATATGTTTGTTCTCATTTTCTTTAAGTAAATGGCTCGCATTTTCTTTCAAATCCCCACTTTTAAACAAGAATTTATAGGCTTTATTGATCGTTTCGACCTCTTCTTTATCAAAACGTCTGCGAATGCCTACTAAATTTAAGCTTCGAATACTCGCACGGTTTCCCTCAGCCAAGCAAAAAGGCACTATATCTTGAGAAAGAGCCGAAGCTCCCGCTATCATCGCACTTTCACCCACTTTGACAAATTGATGAATAGGCGTCAGTCCGCCCACGACGACATAGTCTGCTAACTCCACATGCCCTGCTAAAGTGGCGTTATTTGCTAAAATGATATTGTTTCCAAGCAAACAGTCATGCGCGATATGACAATACGCCATAATAAAGGCATTATCGCCAATTTTTGTAAAGCCATCGCCCTTTGCTGTGCCCGAATTAATCGTGGCAAATTCTCTTATCACAGCGTTTTTACCGATAATCACGCCTGTTTTTTGCTCATCTTTGTAAGAAATATCTTGTGGGATATCGCCCACGATAGCATAAGAAAACACGCGGCTAAAATCGCCCAGGCTGGTATTTGCCAAAATTCTAGCACCTTGTTTTATGGTGCAAGCATTGCCAATATGAGCTTCTTTGCTGATATAAGCATAGGCTTCAATAACACAGTCATCGCCTATAATAGCACCATCTTCAATCACTGCACTTGGATGAATATTTTTCATTTTTTAACTTTATTTATACAAATTTTATACATTTTTACAAAGCTTTTATCTATCTACAATCATCGCTTTAAGCTCGGCTTCAGCCACCAAAGCACTATCTACAAAGGCTTTTCCCTCAAAAATCCAAAGTGCACCACGGTTTTTAAGCACGCGCATTTCATACTCAAGCTTATCTCCTACGCGCACGGGATTTCTAAACTTAGCCTTATCAATACCTGTAAAATAAACAACTTTTTCTTTAGGATCGACTTTATCTTCTATACTTTCAAAGGCTAGCACGCCTCCTGTTTGAGCCATACCCTCTAAGATTAAAACACCCGGATAAATAGGATGATTTGGAAAATGTCCCATAAAAACAGCATCGCTTATAGAAATGTTTTTAAAACCACGCACAACAACGCCTTTTTCAAGCTCTGTAATTCTATCGACAAGTAAAAAAGGATAGCGATGTGGCAGAATTTGTTGAATTTGCATAATATCAAACATAAATGAAGCTCCCTGAAAAAATGACATTTTAGCAAAAAATCTTTAAGCTAGAGTTAATTTTAAGACAAATATAGAGAATTTATGCATAAAAATCTTTAAAAAGCAAAAAATTCTTAAAAAATTTTTTTAATGCTAGATTTAATTTATTTTGTTATCATTAAATTTTAATTTATCAAGGAAATTACGATGAAAAACACCGAATTTAAAGAAAAAAATCCAAAAAAAACCTTTTGGCCTTATGGCATTTTACTCTCGCTCTTTGCTATCGTGCTAGCGTGCGTGGCGACCATTGTTTTTGCGAGCAATTATCCTGTTTATGAGGATGAGTATTTTTTTGAAAAATATCAAAATGTCAAAGATGATTTTAAAAGTATAGAGGATGCGCAAAAGAAATTTGATGAAAATTTTGCTTTAAGCCTAAATTTAAATGAGGCCAAAGATAAGAAAAATAGAGCTTTTTACATCCTTGATGAAAATATCATGCAAATTTCTTTTACTTTAAAGCAAAAGGCGCAAAATGTGGACTTTAAGGATCTAAACGCCACTTTACTTTTAACGCGCCCACACACCAGTGCGCAAAATCAAGAGCTTGAAATCACGCAAGCTAAGAGCGATTTGCCAGATGAAATGCTTTTAAACGCTGCTTTACCCGCGCTTGAAAAAGGGCGTTGGCAGCTTAAGCTTAAAATCGCTCAAAATGCGGATAGTATAGGATTTTTTACTTTTAATATGAGCGTTCAATGAAGCTCATCATTTTTAGTTCTACGCGCTCGGTGCGTGAGTTTTACGAGCAAGCAAAGAGCGAAAATGCGCTTTTGCCTAAGGCGATGAGTTTGGGCGAGTTTTTAGAGCGCGTTTTGTTGTGTAAAGATACGCATAAAAGGCGCGCGAGTAAATATGAAGCCTTGCTTTTAATGCAAAAAGCGTGTTTGGAGTGCAAAAAAAGCGAAGAAGTGCTGAAAATCCCTAGCAATTTTTTTGCCTTTTTGAAAAATTATGAATATTTATTTTCTTTTTTTAATGAGCTTGTTTTAGCGCAAAAAAGCGTGCAAGATATTAGGATTAAGGATGCTTACGCGCTTTTTGATGAGCATTTAGACATTTTAGATGAGCTTTTTAAAATTTATCTTTTTAAGCTTGATGAAGTCGGGCTTTATGATGATTTGAGCCTGAAATTAAATTATGCTTTAAATTTAGACTTTTTAGATGAGTTTAGCGAGCTTGTTTTTCATTTGGATGGCTTTTTAAACGCTTTTGATGAAGAGCTTTGGCGTGAAATTTCAAAGCACATTGAGACAAAAATCATTTTAAAAACAAGCAAATTTAATATGGAACTTTTTTCAAATTTAAGCCTTTTTGAGAATTTAAATTTAAGTAAAAATAAAATTTATGAGCTTGATTTGAGCCAAAACAAACTTTTAAGCGAAAAAAGCTTTGATTATAAAGCAGATAAAATCAAGCTTAAAGCCTTTGAGCTTCGCAGTCTTCAAGCCAGCTTTGTTTTTAATGAAATCAGCGAATTTGTAAGAAGCGGCATTGAGAGTGATAAAATCGCGCTTATCGTGCCTGATGAGGAGTTTTGCGAGCTTTTAAGGCTTTTTGACAAAAACAATATGCTTAATTTTGCTAGCGGTATTAATATCGCGCAAAGTCTTTTTTACCAGCGTTTTAACGCGCTTTTTAATGCTCTTTGTGCGCCTAGTTTTGCGTATGATGAAAGAGATTTTAAGGCTTATTTTGAAAGCGAAGAAAGCGTTTTTGATATCAATAATACCGCGCTAAAAATCTTTGGGCTTGAAAATTTCAAAGAATTTAAAGAAAAATTTCATCAAAAAGCTAATTTCACGCATTTTGAAAATTTCATCAAAGAGCTTTTAAAAAGCGAAAATACAGAGCTTTGCAACAAGATTAATGAGGAGCTTTTTTATATCAAAAGTTTGCTTAAGGAAAATGAATTAAGCCTTAAGGAGCTTTTTGAGCTTTTTTTAATGCAGATAAAGAGTATTCGTCTTAGTCATGTAAATGGCGGTGCGGTGCGTGTTTTAGGGCTTTTAGAAGGGCGTAATTTAAGCTTTGAGGGGCTCATTATCGTGGATTTTAATGAAGAGTTCATCCCTAAACAAAGCGTAAATTCAATGTTTTTAAACGATAAAGTGCGAAAAAGTGCCGGGCTGATCAGCTTTGAAAAACGGCTAAACTTACAAAGATTTTATTATGAAAGCTTGATTAAAAATGCAAGTAAAATCAGCATTTGCTACACGCAAAATGAAGAAAGCGTGAAAAGTAGGCTACTTGATGAGCTTGAGATTGATCCTGAGTTTGATAAAATTTCTTTAAATTCTTATTTGCAGGCTTTAAGCTTAGATTATGAGCCAAGAAGCCTTGATTTAACGCCTTTAAATCCTCCACAAATGCGCTTTAATCTTTTTGCCAAAGCCCTTTCAAATTCGCGCTTTGAAAGCTTTGTAAAGCATAAAAGAACCTTTTTTTACAAACATATCTTAAAAATCCCTGAAGCACGCGCATTAAGCCTAGAGCCAAGCAAGCTTGAGCAGGGGATATTTTTGCATTCTTTGCTTGAAGAGTATTATCAAAAAGGGCAGGATTTTTTTGATGAGAAGGCCTTTGTGAAACTCTTAGATAAAAAGACTTTTAAGCCTTTTTCAAGGCTTGAGCTTGAAATTTTAAAACTCGAGATTAAAGGCTTTTCTCAAATTCAAAACGCACATTTTGCGCAAGGCTTTAGAGTGCTTGAGAGTGAGCTAGATTTTAATAAAAGTCCCCATGAGTTTATGCTTTTAAACGGCGTTAAAATCAAGCTTTGCGGTAAGATTGATAGAGTGGATATAAAAGGTGCGGATAAAGAAAAAATCATTTCGCTCAGTTTAAATACGCCAAACTCTCAAAACAATTCGAGTTTAATCACGCAAGCAAATAATGAAAATTTAATCGCTTCAAAGGGTGCAAATCTTTTTATTTTTGATTATAAAAGTGGTAAATTACCCGATACTAGCTCCTTTCAACTCGCCTTTTATAAAGCACTTTTAAACGCGCCAGAAGCTAGGGCTTGCTTTTATTCTTTCAAGCAAAACAGCGCACAATATGTAGGCAAAAGCTTTAATGAGCTTGAAAAAGCACTTTTAGAAAGCTTTGAAGAGTGTCAAAAAGAAGTGCTTTTTGAAAATGCAAAGCATAACGAGCATTGTGCTTATAAACTCATCTATGCAAAGGATGTCAAATGAGCTTTGAGCCCTTTTTAGCCCTAGAAGCCAGTGCTGGTAGTGGAAAAACCTTTGCTCTTAGCGTTCGCTTTGTCGCTCTTATTTTAAAGGGTGCTAGAGTGAGCGAAATTTTAGCGCTGACTTTTTCAAAAAAAGCCACAAACGAGATGAAAGAGCGCATTATCGATACTTTTTTAAATTTAAAAAAAGAAGACAAGAAAAACGAGCTTAACGCTCTTTGCGCGCTTTTAGAAAAGAGTGAGAGCGAAATTTTAGCGCTTAGAGATTTGAAAAAAGAAGAGTTTTTAAGAAGCGATTTAAAGATTTTTACCTTTGATAGCTTTTTTGCTAAGATTTTGCGCGCTTTTTCTTTAAATTTAGGGCTGATGAGCGATTTTGAAATCAGCGAAGAAGAGCTTGACACCCAAGCGCTTTTTATCAAGTGTTTGAGCCAAAGCGAGCTTGAGAGTTTAGCTCTTTATATGCAAAAAGTGGATCATCGTTTTTTAGATGATTTAGAAATTTTATACAAAAATGCCTTTAAAGATGAGGTCAAAGCCGCGCTAGAGCCTAGTTTAGAGCCTGTCAAAACGGCATTTTTTGAGCTTAAAGACTACGCGCTCAGTCTTAGCCAAAATACACATTTAACAAACAATTTTGAGTTTAAAACGGATGAGTTTTCACCAAATGAGCTTTGTGATCATGCTATCATTAAGGATTTAAACAAAAATTATTTTAAGATTTTTATAAACGATGAGATTTTTTTAAAAAAACGACAAAATTTAATTGACGCTCTCAACGCCTACGCTAATGCGCTTGAAACCTTTAAAATCCATCAAATTCAAAGCCTTTTAGAAAAATATAAATTCGCAAAAAACGCCTTAAATAAAGAAAAAAACACCCTTTCATTCAAAGATGTGGCTTTAAATGTCTATGAATTAAGCCAGCAAGAAGGCTTTAGCGATCTTGTGTATTTTCATTTAGACGCGCAAATTTCGCATTTACTCATCGATGAGTTTCAAGATACAGATTTCATTCAATATGAAATTTTAAAGCCTTTAATCAGCGAGCTGGTCTCTGGCAAGGGCGCTAAAGAGTGGCGCAGCTTTTTTTATGTGGGCGATAAAAAACAAAGCATTTATGGCTTTAGGGGTGGCAAAAAGGAGCTTTTTGATAAATTGCAGCAAGATTTTCCACAAATCAAGCTTGAAAAACTTGATACAAATTACCGAAGTGGCGCGCTTTTGGTGGATTTTGTCAATGAAGTGTTTAAAAACAAATATAAAGGCTATAAACCACAAAAAAGCGTGAATTTAGGCGGATTTATCAAAATCACTATGAGCGAAAACTCATCTCAAACGCCTAAAAATTGTATGTTTGAAGCGGCTTTAAAAGAGCTTGAGTTTTTAAAGCTTAAGGGTGCGAATTTAAACAAAACCGCGATTTTATGCTGGCAAAATAAAGAAGCTGATGAGCTTGTCGCCTTTTTAAAAGAAAGAAATTTCAAAGCCTACACGCAAAGTAATATTTTGCTTGAGAAAAAAGCAAACATTTGCGTGCTGCTTGAGTATGCGAAATACTGCATTTTTGGCGATTTGCTTTATTTAGAAAATGTCAAAGCACTTTTAAATCCTGCTTTTTTGATCGAGCAAGAGCAGCTCAATAGAATCTTAAAAACAAAAACAAAGCCAAAGCTTTTCATCCCAGCAAGGCTTGAGCTAAGATTAAACGAAAATCCAGCTCAAATTTGTCTTTATTTGGCTAAAAAATTAAAGCTAAATCTTGCCGATAGCGCGCTCATTCAATACCTAGAATACGCAAGAAGCAAAGAAAACTTTTTAGAACTTTTATTTGAGCCTTGTTTAAAAAAGACTGCAAATGATGAGAATTTAGGCATTAGCGTGATGACGGTGCATAAGTCTAAGGGGCTGGAGTTTGAAAATGTGATTTTACTAGATGCAATTTCGCAGTCTCAAAATGATAAAAGTCATTTAATGCTTGAAATTGATATTCAAAAAGGTGTGCAGCTTAAAATCAAAGATAGCATACGCCAAGCCACGAAAGAGCCAGATTTTACTCACTTTATACAAAAAAAGGAGCAAGGCGAGCTTGAAAATGACTTAAATTCGCTTTATGTGGCTTTTACGCGGGCTAAAAACGCTCTTTTTGTGATTAAAAAACACATTGCAGTTTCTAGGGTGGCAAATTATTTTGATGATGAAAAATATCTCAAGCTTGAATGCTTCGAAAAAGGCGAAATACTTCCTAGTGCTCATTCAAAAGAAGATGATAAAAGTGTTGATAAAAAACTTGAGTTTGTAAAAATCCCCACACAAACAAGCGAGAAAAATATCGCACCAAATAGCGACGCGATAAGATTTGGCGAAGCATTTCATTATATGATGCAGCATTTAAGCTTAAAAGATTTTAGCAATTTAGAAAGGCTTAAAACGCGCATTTTCAAGCTTTATCATCATTTTTTAGATGAAAAAAGCTTAAAAGATCTCATCAATCGCGTGTGTAATTTAATCAATGAACCTAAATTTAGAGCTTTAATTAAAGATAAAGAGCATTTAAAAGAACAGCCCATAAGCTTTGAAAATCAAATTAAGCAGCTGGATTTACTTTGTTTAAGTGATGATGAAGCCTTGATTATTGATTATAAAACGGGTGAGCAGGATACTAGTGAACATCAAACTCAGGTAAAAACTTACAAAAAGGGCATTGAAGCGATTTTACAAAAACCCAGCACAAAAGCAGTTTTGATTTATGCCTTAAAAGATGAAATTAAATTTATTGAAATTTAAATTTTAATAAAAAATAGTAGCACAAGCGAAGCAATTCATAATTTTTAACAAAATTTCAAAATTCAAATCGGAAAGATTTTAAAGAAATAAATATGCTTGTCGCTTTGAGCTTAAAACGACAAGCGGTAAAAGTGTGCTCAATTTAAGCATTTTAAATTTAAACACACTCATATTTAAAAGGCTGAGCTTACATCATACCGCCCATGCCGCCCATTCCTCCCATACCGCTCATATCAGGCATAGCAGGTTTTTCTTCTTTGATTTCGCTGATTGTCGCTTCTGTGGTTAAAAGCATACTCGCAACGCTAACAGCATTTAAAAGCGCTACTCTTTCAACTTTCACAGGATCGATAATCCCTGTTTTTATCATATCCACATACTCGCCTTTTGCAGCGTCAAAGCCTGTGTTTTCATCTTTTGCGCTTTCTACTGAATTGACCACAACGCCAGCGTCAAAGCCCGCATTTTCAGCGATTTGTCTTAAAGGTGCTTTTAAGGCTCTTTCTACGATAGAAGCGCCTATGGCTTCATCGCCACTTAAATTTAGCTTAATCTTAGCCTTAGCTTTGATTAAAGCAGCGCCACCGCCTATAACGATACCTTCTTCAACGGCTGCTTTTGTAGCACTTAGCGCGTCATCTACGCGGTCTTTCTTCTCTTTCATTTCAGTTTCAGTTGCCGCGCCTACTTTGATTAAAGCCACGCCCCCGCTTAGCTTTGCAAGTCTTTCCTGAAGCTTTTCTCTATCATAATCGCTTGTCGTTTCGGCAATTTGTGCTTTGATTTGATTTACTCTTGCGTCGATATCTTTTTTCTCGCCAGCCCCACCAACGATAGTGGTATTATCTTTATCGATAATCACGCTAGAAGCCTGTCCTAAATCCTCAAGTGTAGCACTTTCAAGCGTTCTTCCAAGCTCTTCAGCGATGACATTGCCCCCTGTTAAAATTGCAATATCTTCAAGCATAGCCTTGCGTCTATCCCCAAAGCCAGGAGCTTTTACGGCTGAGATATTTAAAACACCACGAAGTTTATTCACAACCAAAGTCGCAAGAGCTTCACCCTCGATATCCTCAGCGATGATTAAAAGTGGCTTTCCTGTCTTTTGAATTTGCTCTAAAACAGGCAGCAAGTCCTTAAGGCTAGTGATTTTCTTATCATAAAGCAAGATATAAGGGCTTGAAAGCTCAGCCGTCATTTTCTCAGTATTTGTGATGAAATATGGGCTTAGATAACCCCTGTCAAACTGCATACCCTCGACTACATTAAGCTCGTCATTGATTGACTTTGCTTCTTCGACGGTGATGACACCGTCTTTTCCCACGCGCTCCATCGCATCAGCAATTAAAGAGCCGATTTTTTCATCGCTGTTAGCCGAGATAGTGGCAACTTGTGCGATTTCTTTTTTATCCTTAACCTCGCGTGAGAGCTTTTTAAGTTCAGCGATAATGGCTTCGCAAGCCTTATCCATACCGCGTTTTACTTCGATAGGATTTGCTCCGGCCGTGATATTTCTTAAGCCTTCTTTAAAGATAGCATGCGCTAAAACTGTCGCTGTTGTCGTGCCATCGCCTGCTTGATCGGCTGTTTTGCTCGCTACTTCGCGCACTAAAGAAGCGCCCATATTTTCAAGGCTGTCTTTAAGCTCGACTTCTTTAGCCACGCTCACGCCGTCTTTTGTAATGCTTGGAGCGCCAAAGCTTTTTTGGATCAAAACATTACGCCCGCGCGGTCCCATAGTTACCTTAACCGCGTCATTAAGTTTTTTAACGCCCTCATAAAGCTTGTTTCTAGCTTCATCTGAAAAAAAGATTTCTTTTGCCATTTTTTATCCTTTTAAATTTAAATTAGCCTTGCGGCTTTGATTTAAGCTTTTAAGCTTAATTTGATTAGCTTAAACTTTTTAAGCCTTATTTTACAATGCCTAGCACATCATCAATGCTTAGCACGAGATATTCTTCGCTGCCAAGCTTGACTTCTGTGCCGCCGTATTTTGCAAAAAGCACCTTGTCGCCGTCTTTAATATCGCTTACTTCCTTGCTTACAGCAATAATTTCGCCCATTAAAGGTTTTTCTTTGGCATTATCTGGTATAATTATGCCAGAAGCTGTTTTATTAGTTTCTTCCACGCGCTTAACCAAAACGCGTTTGCCTAAAGGTTGAAAATTCATTATTTGTCCTTTCTGTTTTAGTGGAATTTATCACTCTTAACTTGTGAGTGATAAAATTATACACATAAAAATGAATTTTGTCAAGACCTTAAGCAAAAAATTTAATAAAACTTTAGTCAAACTTGCTAAAGTTTTATAAATAAAATGATGAAAGGTTGTGAGATGAAAAAAGCTATTTCCATTATTTTAGCACTTTTGGTGCTGCTTTTTCTTGGAATTTATACCCTGCTTTTTAGCTCCTTTGGTAATTCTTTAATCGCAAATTTTGCTACAAAAAAGGCTAAAGAGCTTGCAGGACTTGATATAAATATAAGTAAATTTAAATTAAGCTTTTCAGATTTAAACGCACAAATTTTCATCTCCAAACTTGCCATTTTAGATATAAATGGAAGTTTAAGTCCCTTTAAACTAGGCTTTGATTTAGATTATGCCTTGAGCTTAAATAAAGAAGCGGCGAGTGATTTAAACTTAAATTTAAAGGATAATATTAATTTTAAAGGTAAAATAATAGGCGTAGCAAGTGATTTTAATGCAAATGGTGCGGGTGAGCTTTTAGGCTCTAAGGCTGAGTTTAGTGCTAAAATTTTAGATTATTCTCCCATTGAGCTTAAATTAAATGCGTCAAATTTAAAGATAGAAGAGCTTTTAAGCTTACTTTCAAAGCCCATTTATGCGAAAGGAATTATAAGCTTAAATGCTGATATTTTAGCTCAAAATTTAAAGCCTGATGGTAATGCACTCATTAATATTGATACAAGTTCTATCAACTATGAGCTGATTCATAAGGATTTTAATCTAAGCCTACCAGCTAAAAGTGAAATTAAGGGTAAAATTATCGCTGTGATTAAAAATGACAATGTCCTTGCAAAAAGCGAAATTTACAATGATTATTTAAAATTTAATACCCAAAATACTCTTTTAAATTTAAACAATAAGGCTTTAAATAGTGATTTTAGTTTGCAAATTGCCCAATTAGCCAAGCTTGAAAAATTATTAAAAATAGGAGCAAAAGGAGCTTTGCAAATAGATGGCAATGCAAGTCTTGATAATTTTGCCCTAAATTCGCTAAATGCTAAAGTAAAGGGCGAAAAAATGAGTGCTTTAAATTTGCCTCAAACGAATTTAAATTTAGATTTAGTTAGCAAACTTGATAAAGATACTATCAATTTTATTTCTATTTTAAACTCAAGTTTGCTTGAAATTCCAAATCTCACAGGCTCTTATAAAATAGCAAAAAAAGCTCTAAGCCTAGATACTCAAATTTTAATCCCTGATTTAAACGCCTTTAAAGAGTTAGCTGGCACTTCCTTGCAAGGCAGCGCAAAAGCTGATATCAAAGCAGAGCTTGAAGAAAGCTCTATTAAAAGCTTGCAAGCTGATGCAAATATCGCGGACGGTAGTATTAAAGCTCATTCAAATGGGCAAAATCTTAGCCTAAATATTAAAGAGCTAGACCTTGCTAAAGCCCTAGTTTTACTCGCTCAGCCAGCCTATGCAAGTGGGGCGCTCAATGCGAATTTAAACTTAAGCTCACTGGATATGAAAAAGCTAAATGGCACTTATGAGCTTTCAAGTAACGGGATTTTAGGACAAAAGGCTTTAAGTAAGCTTTTAGAAAAAAACTTTCCTGCAAATGCTAAATTTAATCTCCAAGCAAAAGGCGATATCAAAGATTCTATATTAAACTTTGAGAGCGTTTTAAAAAGCGATTTGGCAAATTTAAATTCTTTTAAAGGCTCTTTTAATATAAATAAGACCTTGCTTAATTCAAACTTTATTCTTGATACCTATGATTTTTCAAGGCTTTCTTTTTTAGCAGGGCGAAAACTGAGCGGCAAGGCTCTTTTTACTGGCGATTTAGGCTTTGACAAGGCTTTAAATTTAAAAGTTTTAAGCGAGAATTTATATCAAGGAAAGCTTGATTTAAAGCTCGCAAACAAGGTTTTAAAAGCTGATATTAAAGAAGTTGATTTCTCATCTTTGATGAAAGGACTTGACTTGCCTGATTATTATTTAGGCAAAGCAGCTGTGACTGTGGATTATAATTTGCTTAATGAAGCAGGCACAGCAGCAGCAAAGCTTAATGAAGCAAAGCTTAAAAACACCAAGCTCGTGCAAGCTTTATCAGCTTTGGTGCGTAAAAACTTAAGCGAAGATTCTTTTAACAAAGCTGACATAATTGCAAATTTAAGCAAAAACGATATAAAATTAAATGTAAATACCAGCGCGACTCACATTGATTTTAGCATTATAAACGGCCACATCAATAAAAATAATTATGCTTTAAATTTGCCATTTAACTTAGTCGTTGATAGAGCAAATTTCAAGGGCAACATCAAAGGCACGAGTGAAAATCCTAGTCTTAGTCTTGATGCAAATTCAGTGATAAAATCAGCCGCTGAAGGTCTGCTTAAGGATGAAAAGGTCAAGGATAAGGTCGATAAGCAAATCAACAAGCTTTTAAATAAAATTTTTTAATTTATATGGATTTATAATGAAATTTATCAAAGAATTACTTCTTAAAAACAAGCTTAAAATCGCCTTTTTCCTGCTTGTTAGTATTGCTACAAGCTTGCTGGGTGTGGGCGTTTTAGCCTTTATTAATAATTATTTATTAAAGCAAAGCGAGCAAAGCCTTGCGCTGATATTAGGCTTCGTGCTTATGCTTGTGGTGTTTTTTGCAAGCAGCGTTTTAGTCGAGCTTGCGCTCAGCATTTTTGGACAAAATTTCATTTATAAAATGCAACGCCGTGTCGTCAAGCAAATCCTAGATACAAATGTGTTAAAAATCGATAAAATCGGCAAGGCAAAGCTGCTAGCTTCTTTGAGCGCTGATGTGCGCACGGTGAGTTTTGGGCTTTTGCGCTTTCCTGATTTCATACAATCAAACATTTTAATCCTTTGCACCAGCGCTTATTTGTGCTATTTATCGCCTGAAATTTTCGCGCTTTGCTTTGTTTTCATCGCTTTTATTTTTTCTATCAATCACATTTTTATGAAAAAAACTTATCAGTATTTCAAAAAAGCAAGGGATAATGATGACGCCTTGCAAAATGACTATCAAAACATCATCGACGGGCGCAAGGAGCTTACTTTAAACGCTTTTCGGGCTAAATTTTACTACGAGCATGATTTTGATAACAACGCGCGCGCGAAAAAACACAACAACACGATGAGTAATGTTATGCAAAGTTTATCGAGCAACTGGACAAATGTCACTTTGCTCGCGCTCGTGGGGCTTGAGTTTTATTTCTCGCTGCATTTTGGCTGGGCTACATTTGAAGATGCGACGACGATTGCTTTGGCGATATTTTTCTTAAGGACCCCGCTTTTTTCGATGATTTCGACCTTTCCTACGCTTTTAATGGCAAAAGTCGCGCTTGAAAAGATAGAAAAGCTTGATTTAGTAGAATTTAAAAGCGAATTTAGACTGGATCAGTTTAAAAACTCTTGGCAAAGCATTCATTTTAAAGAAGTGGCTTTTGCTTATGATGAGAAATTCAGCCTAAAGCCCACGACTTTGGATATTCACAAAGGAGAGCTTATCTTTTTAATCGGCAAAAACGGCAGCGGCAAAAGCACTTTTTCCATGCTTTTAGCAGGGCTCATTTTGTCAGAAAGTGGGGCGATTTATTTGGATGATTTAAAGATTACGCGCGAAAATTTAAGCCTTTACCGCTCTTTAATCACGGCGATTTTTAGCGATTTTCATCTTTTTACGCAGACGATGAGAGATGAAAACTTTGCCGATAAAGCCAAAATTGATTACTGGCTTAAAGTGCTTAAACTTGAGAATAAAACTCAAATTGAAAATAATACTTTGCAAATCACCAAGCTTTCCACAGGACAGCGCAAACGCCTTGCTATGCTTATAGCCTTGCTTGAAGAGCGCGATATACTTATACTTGATGAGTGGGCGGCTGATCAAGACCCTGTGTTTAGGCGCTTTTTTTATACTAAACTGCTGCCGCTTTTAAAACAAAGCGGTAAAACGATTTTTGCTATCAGCCACGATGAAGCCTATTTTGATATGGCTGATCGCATTTTCTTAGCACAAAATGGCGTGATAAAAGAGCTTAAGGGCGAAAATATCAAAGAAATCGCCAAAAACGCCGTGGAGCATTTTTAAAGCTATGATTTTAAGCTTTCAAAAAAATTCTCGCATTCTTTTTCAAAATGCCTTAAATCCTTGCTATTATCGATGATAAAATCAGCTTTTTTCTTTTTTTCTTCTATGTCAAGTTGCGAATTTATACGCTTTAGAGCTTCTTTCTCGCTTAAATTATCCCTTTTTATGAGCCTTTGAAGGCTAGTTTCTTTAGGCGCGTAAATCAAAACGCTTTTTCCAAGCCCTTGATAAGTATCATTTTCAAAAAAAAGGGGCAGTTCTATAAAAAAAGGCTTGTTTTTTGCCTCTAAAATTTCAGCTTCCTTTAAAATTTCTTCTTTGATTAAAGGGTGCAAAAAGCCTTCTAGCTTTTTTTTATCCAAAACACTATTAAATATGTGTTTGCCAAGCTTTTTCCTATCGATTTTACCCTCTTTTATAAGGCTTTCATCAGCAAATAAAGCAGCGATTTTTTTGGCATTTTCATTTAAAAGTTTATGAGCGATTTCATCTGCGCTAAGGCTTTCAAAGCCCTTATTTTTGGCAAAGTTTATAAAGCTAGATTTTCCACAAGCTATGCTCGCACTTACAAAAAAAGCATTTTTCATTAAAAAGCCTTTAAATTTTTATGATAAAATACCCCTTTAAATTTAAGGATTTGTAAATGAAAATAAGCTATAAAGAAGCGGGCGTGGATATAGATAAGGGAAATGCCTTTGTAGAAGCGATAAAGCCTTTGGTAAAGCAAACTTTTAATGAAAATGTGATAGGGGGCATTGGTTCATTTTCAGGTGCTTTTGCCCTGCCTGCTGGCTTTAAAGAGCCTGTGCTTTTAGCTGCGACAGACGGCGTTGGCACGAAGCTTCGCCTTGCAATTGATGCGCAAAAATATGAGGGCATAGGGCAGGATTTAGTGGCGATGTGCGTGAATGATCTTGTTTGTAATTTTGCTAAGCCCTTGTTTTTTTTAGATTATTACGCTACGGCTAAGCTTGATTTAGAGATCGCAAAGGCTGTTTTAGCAAGCATTTCAAGGGCTTGCTGTGAGTGTGAATGCGCCCTAATAGGAGGCGAGACAGCTGAAATGCCCTCAATGTATGCTAAAAAAGACTTTGACTTAGCTGGCTTTGCGGTGGGAATGGCTGAAAAAGATGAAATTGATAGGAGCAAATTTGTTAAAAACGGCGATTTACTCTTAGCCCTGCCAAGTTCAGGTCTTCACTCAAATGGCTTTTCACTAGCGCGTAAGGTGCTTTTTGAGGTGCAAAAGCTTGAATTTGAGAGCAAAATTGCGGGCAAAAAACTCATTGATATTTTACTCGAGCCGACCCGCCTTTATGTGAAGGACTTTTTAAAGCTCAAGCCTTTTATTAATGCACTAGCTCATATTACAGGGGGTGGGCTTGTGGAAAACTTGCCGCGCGTGCTGCCAAAAGGGCTTGGAGCTATCATACACAAGCATCATCTTAAAATCCCTGAAATTTTCTTGCAAATTGCAAAAAATGTGAGCGAAAAAGAAATGTTTAAAAGCTTTAATATGGGCGTTGGAATGGTGCTTGTCATCGCGCCTGAAAATGTTTCTAAAGTGCTTGAGCTTAGCGATGCTTATATCATTGGCGAAGTGGTGATGAATGAGGGCGTTGTGCTGGAGTGATAAAATCTTTTTGAAATTTTAAAACAGTTGCTGATAATATGAAATTAAATCGGCAGCGGTTTTGAAATTTATTTAAATTTTTTATCTCATTTTTATATCAAAAATTTTATTTTAAGCTTATTTTAAATGATAATTTTCATAAAATAATTATACTCTTTTTAAATTTAAATTGAATAAAAAATAAATTTTTACAATTTTACACTTCAGCTTTGAGTTGAATTCTAAAAAATTTAAAATTTTTTCTATAAGCTTTAAATGCTTATTTTATAGTGATTTGAAAGTGAAAAATCGGGGGGGGGGGGGGGGTAAAATCTTAAGTTTAAATTCAGTAATGTTATTTTATCATTTTAAAAAATACTTTTTTTATGTTAAATTTAAAATTCAAAAAATAAAACTATAAAAAAACTAAATTCAGCATAATTTAAGTTACATAAATTTTTAAGTGGAGTTTGTTATGCAAGAGATAAAAAACAAGCCTTTATATTCCTTTGGTTTTAAGCTCGTTTTGGCGATATTTTTTTCAATTTGTCTAATTTTAGGCATTACACTGAGCCTGAATTACACAAATATCTACACGCACACCGAGCATGAAGTGAGCCAAAAACTACTTCCAAACGCGCTTGCAAGGGTAAGCGATGAGCTAAAGCTTGAGCTAAGACCTAGTATTTACATCTCTGCGGCGATGAGTAAAAATGAATTTGTGCGCAAATGGCTTGAAAATGGCGAAAATGAGCAGGATTTAGACGCCTTTTATGCCAATCAGCAAGGCTTTGTGAAAGATTTTAATCTTCTAAACACCTTTTTAGTGAGCCTTCAAGGTAAAAATTACTACTCGAGCAATTCTAAAAGAAAACTAAATGAAAGCACGGATAAATGGGTCTTTGATCTCATCAATTCAAAGAAAGATTATATCGTTGGGGTCAATGGAGAAAAAGCGTCTGGGAAAATGGCGTTTTATGTCAATTATAAAATCTTTGACAAAAGCGGCAAACTCATCGCTGTAAGTAGTATAAGCATGGACTTTGAAAGCATCGCGCAAAAAATCAATGATAAAAAATTGGGCGAGCAAGGCTTCATCTATCTTGTCGATAATACAGGCGTGATTAAAATTCACAAAGATAAATCCATGCTCGGCAAAAACATAAAAGACCTTGAGCGCACAAAGGCTATCGCAGCGCGCATTTTAGATCCTAATGAAAATGTAACGCTTGATTTTAGCGATGAAAAAGGTGAGAAATACTTCCTTGTGAATGATTATTTGCCGAATTTGCACTGGTTTGTAGTGGGCGAAATCCCACAAGCTGAATTTTATGAGTTTTTAAATGAAAATTTGAAATTTAATCTTATTTTAGGCGCGATATTATTGCTACTTAGTATCATTTTGACTCTGGTGATTGCTAAGAAATTTCAAAGCAATATCAAAGTGCTTCAGCAAGGCCTGCTCGGCTTTTTTGCTTATCTTAAGCGTGAAAAACAGGGCGCTGAGCTCATTAAAATCAGCTCGCACGATGAGCTTGGACAAATGGCAAGTCTCATCAATGAAAATATCAAGGACATTCAAAAGGGTCAAGAGCGTGATGATGCCGCAATCAGCGAGCTTGAAAATATCATTTTAAAAATGAGAAAAGGCGATATCTCAAATCAAATCATCACCAAAGCTAACAATATCGAGCTTAACAAGACTTTGCGCCTGCTCAATGAAGCTATAAATATCTGGCACACGCTCATTGAAGACATCATCAGTGTGCTAAATGCTTATGCTAACAATGATTTTACGCAAAAGCTCATCTCAAAGCAAGAGTATGAAAAAGAAGCAAAAAGGCTCATTGATGGGGTCAATCACCTTGCAGATGAAGTGAGCGCTATGCTTGAGAGCTCTTTTGAGTTTAACACGCAGCTAGAGCAGGACTCTTCATCGCTTCAAAAGGTCGTTGACTCACTTTTAGAAGGGGTGAGTAAATCGCATGATTTATTACAGCTCGCACAAGCTTCAACGGCTGAAATTTCAGCATCTATGCAAAATGTATCACAAAAAAGTGATAGTGTGATCCAGCAAAGTGATGAGATAAAAAATGTAACGAGCATTATCGGTGAAATCGCAGATCAAATCAACTTGCTCGCACTTAATGCCGCTATCGAAGCAGCCAGAGCCGGTGAGCATGGGCGCGGCTTTGCTGTTGTGGCTGATGAAGTGAGAAAGCTTGCAGAGCGCACACAAAAGAGCCTTAGCGAGATCGAGTCCAATACAAATTTACTCAATCAAAGCATCAATGATATGTCAGAAAGTATCAAAGAGCAAAGTATAGGCATCACGCAAATCGATGAATCCATTGCTCATATCGAAAATTTAACAAATAGCAACGATAATATCGCGCAGCAAGTCGCAAACATAGGCTCAAAAGTCGATGAGAGCGCGAAAATTATCCTTGAAGATGTAAAGAAAAAGAAATTCTTAAGCTCAAAAACGGAGGTGAAAGCTAAAGAAAATTCGTTATAAATGAAGCATAATTTTGATAGAAGTTTTTAATTTCGCTAAATGATTTTAAAATTTTAATCCCTTAAAACAGCTGCCAATGATTGACAGGGCTTTAATATTAAAGGCAAAAAAGCAAAATTTCAAACAAAAATTTAAAAATTCATATAAAATTTATAAAAAAATACTAATATATTATTTTTAATTTTCGAAGGTTTGGGCTTTTAAATTTAGGGCTTGAAATTTAAAAAATTAAATTTTTAATTTATGTTTTTTATACGATTTATCTTTACAAGTACTTTTGGCGCTTGTCTAGTTTTAATGTGCCTTTACAGGCGTAGAGAGCTGCATTTTACAACCCCCTACGCACACTCTACGCTTGTAAGGGCATATAAAAAGAAATCTTGGATTTTCCTTATCTGTTATTTTTAAAATAAACAAGCTGAGCATAAATTTAAATCATCAATAGTTTTTAAATTGATTTAAATTACTTCTACATTTATTTTGATTTTTTATTAAGCCATAAATTTGGGCTTAATTTTGGATTAAATTTCATCAAATCTTTAAAATTTTATTGTTTAAAAGTGAGTTTAAAGGATCGAACTTGACTTTTGTGTTGAGATTTTCATCTAAATTTTGATTTAAATTTTCGCTGAGATTTTTATTTAAATTATCCTTTAAAAATGCCGCTGTTTCGCCGTTGTTTTCATCACTTTTAAGACTTTGTAAATTTTTTCTTTTATCAAAAATTTCAAGCAAAGTTTTTAAATTATCATCTTTTTGATGATGGATGTTTGAGGTTAGATTTTCAAGCGAAGTGATATTTTGCATGATGTTTGAAATTTGAATGAAGCTGATATTATAGCCAGATAAGCATTGATTAAGGTTTATATCAGCACTCATTTTGGCAAGTAAATTTATATCAATGTGAATGCTAGCTTTTTATCAAGCTCGCTCACAAGGCTAAACTGGCTCAAATCATCATCATAATAATTGACACTAAAGGCTTTGCCGCTAAGATTTATATTTATTTGTGAAAATTTAGCGCTATCTAAAGTCTTGCTTTGCACGGGGTTTTGCTCCAAAAACTCATTAAATGCGCTGAGATTTTTTTGAGTATATTCTTGCACTTCTTTTATATTTAAAAGCTCTTTTAGTCTTTATTCTTCTTTTTCAAAGCCCGGTGTAAAGAGTTGATAAGTGTTTTCATCCTTTTTAACAGACACGACAATGGGCGCTTTAGAAAGCTTGTCGCTTAAAGCATTAATCTCATCTAAATATTTTTGAACGCGCTCTTGCTGGGAATTTTCTTTATCTTTTGTTTGTGCGTGATTTAAAATTTCATTTTGAATTTGAGAAAAAAGCTGAGTATTTATTGTTTGTGCATTTTCTTTGCTAGAAGTTAAATTTAAAGGGCTTTGTAGATATAGAATTTAGGCTCATTTTGCTTGTCCTTTTTTGATAAAATCTAAGTTAAAATTGAGTTGATTTTCAAAAAAGATAAGCAAAAATCGTGCCAAAAGATAATTTTCAACACCCATAAAGCTTTTAATAAAAGCTTTTTTCAAGGCAAGCTAGGATAAATCATTTCTTAGTATTTTTCTTTTCTTCTTTTTTCATCTCTTTTAGCTCCTCTTCTAAGAAATACCCCGTGTAAGAGCTTGTTTTTTTATGCTCTTTGGCTATCTTTTCTACAGTTCCGCAAGCGATGATTTTACCGCCTTTATCGCCTCCTTCAGGTCCCATATCGATGATATAATCAGCGTTTTTAATCACGTCCAAATTATGCTCTATCACAAAGACCGAGGTTTTAAGGCTCACTAAGTGCTGAAGCACTAAAATGAGCTTATTTACATCTTCAAAATGAAGCCCTGTTGTAGGCTCATCAAGGATATAAAGCGTTTTACCTGTATCGCTACGACTAAGTTCTTTTGCTAGCTTTATGCGCTGAGCCTCGCCCCCGCTTAGTGTGGTCGCATTTTGCCCTAAAGTAAGATAATCAAGCCCCACTTTGACTAAGGTGTCTAATTTTTGCTTAATGCGCGGCACAGAAGCAAAAAACTCACTTGCCTCAAGCACACTCATAGCAAGCACATCGGCGATATTTTTGCCCTTGTATTTTATCTCAAGCGTGGAGTCGTTGTATCTTTTACCCTTGCAAGTATCGCAAACGACCATTACATCGGGCAAAAAGTGCATTTCTATTTTTATCTCGCCATCGCCACTACATTTTTCACAGCGACCGCCCTTGACATTGAAAGAAAAGCGCCCTGCCTTAAAGCCACGCATTTTGGCTTCTTTTGTAGCGGCAAAAAGATTTCTTATCTCATCCATAGCCCCTGTGTAAGTGGCTGGATTTGAGCGTGGGGTCCTGCCTATAGGGCTTTGATCTAGATAAATCACCTTATCAAGCATTTCAAGCCCCTTAATCTGCACTCCGCCAAGCTTTTGCACCTTTTTAGCGCGGTTTAGCTCTTCTTGGGCAAAAGGTAAAAGCGTTTGCAAGATTAAAGAGCTTTTGCCAGAGCCTGAAACTCCAGTGATAGCGACTAAATTTTGCAAAGGAAATTTAGCATTTAGATTTTTGATATTATTGATATTTACATTTTTAAGCTCGAGCCATTCTTTTTGCGCCCTGTTTTGCTGATGATTGATGAGCTTTTTACCGCTCATATACAAAGCCGTTTCGCTTTTGCTTTTAAGTAATTCTTTAAAAGTGCCTGCAAAAACGACCTCACCGCCAAATTTCCCCGCCTTTGGTCCAATATCTACGATAAAATCAGCCGCTTCGATAGTCTTTTTATCATGCTCCACGACTATAAGAGTATTGCCCTTTGCTTCTAAATTTCGAAGCGTTTTTATAAGCTTTTGCGTATCTCTTTCGTGAAGTCCAATGCTAGGCTCATCAAGCACATACATTACCCCACTTAGCCCGCTTCCTATTTGAGAAGCGATGCGTATGCGCTGAGCCTCGCCTCCGCTAATCGTGCGTGCATCGCGCCCCAAGCTTAAATAGCCAAGCCCCACATCAAAAAGAAAAAATAATCTTTCATTAATCTCCTTTAAAATAGGGCTTGCAATTAAAAGCTGTTGCTTGCCTAAATGCGAAAAATGCTTATCATCGCTAAAAAAATTAGAGCATTGTTCTATGCTTAAATCTAAAATTTCGCCCAGGTTTTTTCCAGCAACTTTCACAGCCAAGCTTTCAGGCTTAAGCCTATGACCGCCGCAGTCTTTGCAAATTTTTTCGCTCATATAATTTTCTAAATCTTTTTCATCCTTAAGCATATCATAAGCAAGTTTGACCGCGCCCTCAAAGCTTTTTTTAAGGCGGTGGCGCTTCCAAAAAAAGTCAATTTCTTTAGCATTGCCATATAAAATCAGCCTTTGTTCTTCTTCGCTAAGCTCCGCAAAGGGCTTTTTAATGCTTATGTGATTTTGCTCGCAAAAGGCAAGTAAAAACTTATAATAATAGCTTTTGTTAAAGCCATACATCGTCTTTATACAGCCATTTTCAACGCTTAAATTTTCATCGATTAATTTTTTCATATCTAAAGTGTAGCGAATACCAAGCCCATCACAAGCAGGACACGCTCCTTTTGGGGAGTTAAAAGAAAAGCTTAGTGGCTCAAGCGGGGCAAAAGAAATTTTACAATCAAAGCAGGCATTATGCTCGCTGTAATGATAATGCTTTGAAATGCCCAGCTCATCAGCATTTAGCACTTCAATCTCAAGCTCGCCAAAGCTCTCAACAAGCCCTTTTTCTATATCGCTTGCAAGGCGCGCGAGTAAATCATCTTTTATCTCAAGGCGGTCAATGACAAGTTTTATCGTGTGTTTTTTAGTTTTAGAAAGCTCGATTTCTTCATCAAGGCGCACTAAAACGCCATCAATTTGCGCTCTTACATAGCCCTTTGCGATAAGGCTTTCAAAAAGATCTGCGAAAGTGCCTTTTTTCTCGCGCACAAGCGGGGCGTAAATGATGATTTTAGCACCTTTAGGAAGCTTTAAAATTTCATTTACAATGTCCTGCGCGCTCATACTTGAAACTTTTTTGCCACATTTATAGCAGTGCTGAATGCCAATTCTAGCGTATAAAAGCCTGAGATAATCATAAATTTCAGTGATAGTTCCCACGGTTGAGCGCGGATTTTTAGAAGTGCTTTTTTGATCAATAGCAATGGCCGGGGTTAGTCCCTCGATTTTATCAACATCTGGCTTAGCCACCTTGTCTAAAAACTGCCTTGCATAAGCGCTCAAGCTTTCTATGTAGCGGCGCTGTCCTTCTGCATAAAGGGTGTTAAAAGCGAGTGTGCTTTTACCAGAGCCACTTAGTCCAGTAAAAACAATGAGCTTATTTTTTGGTATTTCTAAGTTTATATTTTTAAGATTATTTTCCCTAGCCCCTGTGATTTTTATACTATCATTCATTGAAAATCCTTGAAATTTTAAAATCAATTCAAAAGCGAATTTTAGCTAAAAAGAGAAAATAAATTTAAGTTTTTGAAGTGAAAAAATTTTTATTTGAAAATTTTGGATTTAAATTTAAATTTTATTTGATTAAAATTTTATAAAAATTTCAAAAATCTTTAATAATGATAAATTCTAAATATAAAATATATATTTATAAAATCCCTATGAAATGGACTTTTAACGCAAATTTTTTAATAAATTTTTAAGAAATTTTTTCTTATGATTAATTAAAAGATTTTGGGAAAGTTTTTTAAGTAAAAGCTTAAAAACTTGCAGATTTAAGGTGTTTTGTAATGAAATTTACAAAATTTATTTTATCTTTACAAACTAAAAGGAGCGAAAATGAAAGATAATCTTATAGACCGCAGGAAATTCTTTAAAATGTCCTTGCTTGCAGGTGTGGCTACAAGCGGGGTTGCGGCAGGAATTTTAAGCGGCTGTTCTAATGAAAAAGCAGAACAAAATGCAAGCAATAACGCAAGCACAGAGCAAGCTGTGCAAACAGCGGCGCACGATCACGGCGCAGTAGCGGATAATTCGCAAGCAAGCGCAGCGGCTAGTGCACCTGAAGATGCAGCAAAAAGGGGGCGTATGTTTATACAGCTTGACACGCTTTTTGCAGCACTGAGCGCAGCCTGTGAGCGCATTTATCCAAAGGATGAGAGTTCGCCAGGAGCTATTGATCTAAAGGTGCCTTATTTTATTGATAATCAACTTGCTGGAGCTTATGGCTACAATGATAGAGAATATATGCAAGGACCATTCTTTGAAGGTATTGCTGAGCAAGGCTATCAAAGCCCACTTTATCGTCGTGATATTTTTATCATCGGGCTTGAAGGGCTAAATAATAGCGCAAATGCTAAATTTAAAAAGAATTTCAGCGAGCTAGAAGGCGCGCAACAAGATGAAATTTTAAAAGAATTTGAAGCAGGAAAAGCCCAAGTGGATGGCATTAGCTCGAAGTATTTTTTCACACTTTTAAGGGAAATGACTTTGGCTGGCGCGCTGAGCGATCCTATTTATCAGGGCAATAAAAATATGGATGGCTGGCGCGCTATGGACTATCCGGGTGCTCAAATGGGCTATTTGGCGCAAATTGAAGCCGATGAGTTTTATCAGCCTGAGCCTATGGGCTTAGCCGATATGCAGTAAATGTGTAAAAAAGTAACACTTAAGGAAAAAAAATGGCAGAAATTTTAAAAAAAGTTGATGTTTTAACTGTAGGTGCTGGCTGGACGGGCGGCATCGTGGCGGCTGAATGCACAAAAGCAGGGCTAAATGTGCTTTCTTTAGAACGTGGAGAGATGAAAACGGTGGATAATTTTTCTCAAATTCACGATGAGTGGCGCTATGGCATTAATTATGGACTGATGCAAGATACTTCAAAAGAGACCGTAACCTTTAGGCATAATGCTAGCCAAAGGGCTTTGCCTATGCGTAAAATGGGCTCGTTTTTGCTGGGCGATAATGTGGGCGGCTCTGGCAATCACTGGAATGGCTGGACCTTTCGCTTTTTGCCTTATGATTTTGAGATTAAAACAAAGTCAAACGCACGCTATGGCAACAAGCTTGGTAAGGATTATACTCTTGAAGACTGGGGCATAACTTATGCTGAAATGGAGCCTTATTATGATAAATTTGAAAAAACAGCAGGCGTTTCAGGCGAGCCAAATCCGCTTGAAAAAGAGCTTGGTGTCTTTCGCTCAAGTCCTTATCCCCAACCTCCTATGCTCAATACCCCGCTTTTAAAGAAATTTGAAAGCACAGCTAAAAAGCTTGGAATGCATCCTTACCGCTTGCCTTCATCTGATTCAAGTGGTAGCTATGAAAATCCTGATGGACAAACCCTAGCACCTTGTCAATACTGCTCTTTTTGCGAGCGCTTTGCCTGTGAATTTTCTGCTAAAGCTATGCCTATAAATACAGTCATTCCAACAGCTATGGCAACAGGCAAATATCAAATTCGCACACGCGCACAAGTGGTTGAAATTTTAAAGCAAGGAGATAAGGTTACAGGTGTTCGCTTTATCGATACTAAAACGATGAAAGAATATATCCAGCCAGCTGATATCGTCGTTTTAACAAGCTATATGTTTAACAATGCCAAGCTTTTAATGGTCAGTAAAATCGGCACGCAATATGATCCAAAAACTGGCAAAGGCTCATTAGGACGCAATTATTGCTATCAAATGAACTCAGCAACTTTAGCCTTTTTTGATGAGCAATACAACACTTTTGCTGGAGCTGGCGCGCTGGGAACAACTTTTGATGATTTTCAAGGCGATAATTTTGATCATTCAAAAGAAGACTTCTTACACGGAGCTATGATTGCAGTGATGCAAATGGGAAGTCGTCCTATACAAACAGCACCTGTTCCAAAAGGCACACCAAGCTGGGGAGCGGAGTTTAAAAAAGCGATGAATCACAGCTTCACGCGCGTAATGAGCGTGTATGCACAAGGTGCAAGCTTGCCATTTGCTGGTAATTATTTGGATTTAGACCCTACTTATAAAGATGCTTTTGGAATGCCTCTTTTGCGCTTAACTTATAATTTTACCGACCAAGATAGAGCGTTGCAAAAATTCTTTGTCGATAAAACAGAATGGGTGGCTAAAAATATCGACGGCGTGAAAAATGTGAGCAAAGGTGCTTACATTAAAGATTATAGCATTATTCCTTATCAAAGCACGCACAATACAGGTGGCACGACTATGGGAAGCAATCCTAGCACAAGCGTGGTGAATAATTATTTACAGCACTGGGATGCTGATAATCTCTTTGTAGTAGGGGCTGGAAATTTCCAAAATAACAGCGGCTACAATCCAACAGATACAGCAGGAGCCTTAGCTTATCGCTGCTCTGAGGGCATTATCAAATACTCAAAAAGTGGCAAAAGCTTAGTGTAAAATTCTTTACACTGAATTTAAGATTGAAACTTGATAAAGTTTCAATCTTTTCGATTTAAATTTCAAAACCCTGCCCGAGTTTTGAAATTTCGCTTAAAAATTTAAACTTCGCGCTCAATTTTAAAACTCGCGCCACATTTTAAAAATCAAACTCCCTTAAAAGCGCTCAAAAGATAAGCCCGTATTGAACAAGTGCTGTAAATTTAATTTTGCAAATTTTTATAGCTTGCGCAAGCTGATTTTTCGCCAAGTTCGCAGGATTTTGCGAAAAATCTTTTAGCAAGTTCTTTATTTGTCTTTTCGTGATTTTGAGCTAAAAGCTGGCAAGCCTTTGCATTTAAAAGCTCGCAGGCTCTACTCAGTGCTGCGAGTGCACCTTTTTGATTGTATTTTACGATTTTGCCTACATCCAAAAGTCTTGCATAAAGCAAGCAAGAATCGCTATCTTCAAGCTCGCAGGCTCTATTATAAAACTCTAAAGCCAGCGCACCATCTTGCTTTTTCTCATAAATGAGCCCTAGGCTTTTGCAAGCTTCTTTATGTCCTAGCGAGCAAGCGTTATAAAAGGCGACATTTGCTAAATTGCTTTGCCCTGCGTTTTGATAGCTTAAACCTAAATTTAAGCAAGCTGAAGCAAGCCTTGCTGAGCAAGCTTTATCATAATAATTTCTAGCCCAAGTATTGCTTTTGCTTACGCCCTCGCCTTTTTCAAGCATTAAGGCAAGCATAAAGCAAGATTTAGCGCTGTTTTGTGCTTCGCATAAAGGCTTAAACACCGAAATGGCGTCTTTAAAGCGGTTAAGCTCGTAAAATCTTAAGCCATCATCAAAGCTAGCGACATTTGTATTTAAAGGCGCTGCCAAGCCCGAATATAAAAGGGTTAGAAAGATTAGAATTTTTTTCACTTTTTCTCTTTAACGTAAATTTGTGAATTTTATCATAATTTTAGGCTTTGCTTTTTTAAATTTTAATTTTTCGCCCCACTTTAATAAATCACTTTGCTTAAATAAAGCCCACTCGCAGGAGCTAAGCTTCTTGTATAAATAGCCCTTTTATCAATTTGTGCCTTAAGCTCTTCAAGGCTTAATTTATTTTCAAGTAGCTTTAAAATAGCTGCCACACTTAATCTAATCTGCGCTCTTAAAAAGCCATTTGCCTCAAATCTAAACACGCTCAAGTTTTTAAAGGCAAAAACTCTCGTGCTAAATATAGTTCTAAGGGTGTTTTTATCTACTTCACCCTTTTTAAAAAAAGCAAAATCATGCTCGCCCTCAAAAAGCTTTAAAGCTCTTTTAGCCTTTAAAATATCAAATTTAGGATAAAAATGATAATATGCAGCTAAATTGGGCTTAAAATAAGAATGATTAAAAGCATATAAATAAACTCTTTTTTGTGCGCTAAATCTTACTTGAAAATCCTTACTTGTTTGCTGAATTTTTTTGATATAAATAAAGGGCTTGGTGTGAAAATTTAGCTTATTTTTAAGCTCATTTAAATCCTTAAAATGCTTGCCACATTCAATGCTAGCGACATTTGAAAGAGCATGCACGCCCTTATCTGTGCGAGAAGCAAAAAGGGGCTTTTTAAAAATGCCTAAATGCTTCAGGGCTTCTTGCAATTTATCTTGCACGCTGTTTTGATGAGGCTGAGTGGCTGAGCCTAAAAAACGCGAGCCATCATAGCTTAAAATCAATTGAAGTTTCATCAATACCTGCTTAAAATTTTTTGCTTAAAATAAAATAAAGAAGCTAAAAAGCTGAGAATAAAAATCAAAAAAACGCTTAAAAAAGGCTTTTCGTAAAATACACTTAAGGCGCTAAAATAAAAGGCTATCACAAGGAAAATTCCAAGATAAATAAAGCCCTTTTCATAGCGGTAAGTAACTATACCAAAACTTAGGGCAAAAAGCGCGCTTGCTAAAGGAAAAAGGCTCATCGCTGTATAAATGACAAATTCTTTTGCCCTTTTTACATCACTTTTCATCAAGCTCCAGTAGGCTAAAACGCCCTTTTTTTCACTCTCAAAGCCTGTGAGATAAGAATTTAATCTAAGCTCGTCAAAATGGCTGGTAAAAAGGGTTTTATTTGCTTCAAGATTATAGGCAAGGACATCTTTTAAGATAAAATTAAAATTTCTCTCATCGCGCTCGTAATTTGCTCTTTTAGCAATAAATAATCTTTGCTTGCCATCCTTTGCACTCTCATAAGCAATCACACCGCTAAAGCCCTGTGCGTCCTCTTTTTCTACAAATAAAAAGAAATTAAAAAGCTTTTGTCCTAGTTCGCCTGTTTTGAGATTAAACTTAACCTGACTTTGCTTATAAGATATAAAATTATCCTTAAGTTCCTCAGCTAAGGGTATGAAAATAAGGGCTATTGTGAGTAAAAAAATGCAAAAAGCAAGGGCTATTTTTAAGAAAAAAAACGCCAAATTTAAAGGAGAAAAGCCAAGAGCAAAGCAAACAAGACTTTCATTTTCACGGCTAAGCCTATAAAGCATTAAAGAAAGCGAGATAAAAAAACTCACAGGCAAGGTGAAAATAAGAATGCGCGGCAACATAAAGCTATAAAGTTTTAAAAAATCAAGAAAAGAAATTTCAATACTTGCAGTAAGTCTTGCAAGCTGTATAAAAAAGATAATAGAAACGACTAAAAAAAGCACACAAAAAAGCGATAAAAAAGTGCTAGAAAAATGATTTAAAATATATTTATAAATAAGCTTCATAAACTCACTCCAAAGCCTATATTTTCAAGGATAAAAGCTAAAATAAAGGCTAAGCTTAAAAAAGGCATTAAGGCTATTTTTCTCTCAAATTTTTTATATTTTAAGGCTTTAAAAAACACAAAAATCAGGGCTAAAAAAGAGCTTAAAAAAAGCATTAAAAAGCTGTAAATTGGGCTTAAAATTCCTGCCATAACACCTATGATTAAAATATCTGCTTCGCCCATACTTTGGCTGCTTTTTTGATTTTCTTCTAAGTTCTCTTTTAAATTTTGATTTAAGCTTAAATCAGAGCTTAAATTTTGCAAATTTTTATCATTTTTTTGCTTAAAATTTTCTTTGATATTTATAAAAAAAGCTACAAAGTGCTGAAGTAAAAAAATCCCACCCATAAAGGCTAAAATGCGTAAAAACAAGTCAAAAATATAAAAAAGATCTTGATTTAAACTTAAAGCATAAAAAATCCCACAAAAAAAACAAAGCCAAAGCAAGGCTTCATTTACCGCAAAATACCTTAAATCCATAGCACAAAGCATTAAAAGTAGGCATAAAAACAAGCTTAAAAATAAAAACCCTAGTAAATTTTGAGAGCTTAAAAAAGAAAAGATTAAAATCAAAGGCGTTAAAAGCTCGAAAATTAGGCTAAAGCGCCCAAAACTCGCGCCGCAGTTTTTGCATTTACCCCTTAAAAAAATAAAAGAAAAAACAGGCACAAGCTCTTTAAAACTCAAATTTTTCTCACAAGAAAAGCAAAAAGAACGCTTTAAAAAAAGGGGCTTGTTTTCAAAATAACGACTCATCAAGCACGCACAAAATGAGCCTACACAAGCACCCAAAAGGGCTAAAAAAACAAGGATAAAAATTTCATTATAAATTTGCATCAATTTACTTTCCAAAGGTGCGCTCTCTTTGCCTGAAATCTTTGATAATTTTTTTAAACTCGCGCTTTGTAAGTCCCGGAAAAAGCGTATTTGAAAAGTGAATTTCAGCATAAGCACACTGCCAAAGCAAGAAATTTGAAAGCCTTTTTGCATCGCCCACGCGCAAAAGCAAATCCACATCCAAAGGCAAGTCTAAATTCGCGCTGATATTTGCTTCATTTATTTCTAAGCCCTTTTGTATGCACTTTTTCACAGAGCGCACCACTTCATCCTTTGAGCCATAACTGATGGCTAAATTCACACACAAGCGCGAGCAATTTTTCGTCAAATTCTCAGCCCTCAAAATCTTTTCTTGTAAAGGCTGATCAAGCCTTGATAAATCACCAATGGCGCGCAGTCTCACATCATTTTGCAAAAAGCGCTCTAAATTCTCATCTAAAACCTTGTGCAAAAGGCTAAAAATAAAATCGATTTCATCTTGGGGACGCTTCCAATTTTCCGTGCTAAAAGCAAAAAGGCTAAGCTCTTTAACACCCTCATCCACGCAAACTTCCATAAGCCTTTGCACGACTTTTACCCCGTGAGAGTATCCAAGCTTTTCTAAAAAGCCATTTTTACGCGCCCAGCGCCTGTTTCCATCCATCACCACTGCTAAATGTTTCAATTCATTCATTTAAAATCCCAAATTTTTAGCCCTTTAAATCAAGCATTTTTTTAAAGCTAAAAAGCTCGCTTACAAATTTATCTTGTTCTACCTTAAAGCTTAAATGTTTATTTAAAAAGCTTGCCACCTTGGCAAAAGGTGTGTAAAGTGTTAAATTTTCATCCCTAAACACAGCTTTTAAATTGCCAAAAACGCTAAAATAAAGATAAAGCTCAAAGCCCAAATTATTCATCTTAAGCTGAAACAAACAAGGCTTGTTCTCAAAAACAAAGGGTATATGATAAATGTTTTCAAAGCTTGCAAAAAGCATTTGCTTAAAAAGCTCAAAACTTTCAATATCTTTTGCATTGCAAAGAGCGTCTATAATGAAGTTTTTAAAATCAAATTCTTCTTCTAAAATTTTCACAATCAAGCTTAAGCCCTCTTCAAAATAAGGGATATTTGGAATTTTAGCCAAGTTTTTAAAGCTTAAAATGCCCTTTTTGCTCGTGTAAAGCTCAGCTAAATAGGCTGAACCCAGCTCTAAATCAATGAGGCTTTTTGTACTGATTTTTTTATGATTTAAAAGCAAGGTGTAACGGTTATACCCTGATTTTTCAAGCACTTTGATGTGAATGGGAAGAGTAGCGTTGATGTGATTGTTTAAACTCATCGCTTAAATTTCCTTACAAAGCCTTGCGAGCATAAAAGCAAGCTCTTTTTTACTCGCGCTCACATTTTCTATGCTTTCTTTTTTGCTGATAAAACAAAGCTCGTTAAAATCGCTTCCAAAGACCTTTTTATCATCATCCAAGACATTTAAGCATACCATATCAAGCTCTTTTTCTTCTAGCATATTTTTAGCATTTTTAAAGGCATTTTTTTTATCAAATTCCATTTTAAAGCCGATTTTTTTGCCCTTGATTTTATAATTTTTAAGCAAATCTTTGTTTCTTTTTAAGTGCAAATCTAAGCCCTGCGGATACTCATTTTTCTTAATTTTACCCTTAAAAAGCTCAGGCACAAAATCACTCACAGCCGCCGCCATAATCAAAAAATCACAATCTTTATAAGCATTCATCAAGCCCTCAAGCTCGCTGCTGCTTTCAAAAAGCTCTATTTCATAAGGAGCGTCAAACTCACTTGCGCTTAAAAACACAACGCGCGCACCCAAAAAATAAAAAGCATCTGCAACTGCCTTTGCCATTTTGCCACTTGAAAAATTGCTGATACAGCGCACCTCATCGATGCGCTCCTTTGTGCCACCCCCCGTTACAAGCACAAGCTTATCTTTGTAAAAATCCTCGCTCAAAAGCATTCTTTTACTCTCATAAAATATCTTTGAAACTTCAGCCAAAGCACCTACGCCCTCGTCCTTGCAGGCTAGAATTTTATGCACAGGATAAATGATTTTAGCGCCGTTTTTTTCTAAAAGCTCAAGGCTTTTTTGCGTGCTAAAATGTAAAAACATATTTGTATTTGCCGCTGGGGCGATTAAAAGCGGGATTTTACTTGCTGCGATTAAGCTTTGAATGAATAAATTATCGGCTATGCCAAGGGCGAGTTTGTTAATAGAATTTACACTAGCAGGTGCAAAAAGCACCAAATCGCAATTCTTGCTAAAGGCGATGTGATTTTTATCATTTTGCCAGCTTTCATTATCTTCACACAAAATGCTATCAGCCAAAGCTTCAAAGCTCATTTTAGAGCCAAATTTAAGCGCGCCTTGACTTAAAAGCACCTTGACTTTAAAGCCTTCTTTTTTAAACAAAGAAAGAAGCTCGTAAGCTTTGTAAAAGGCTATGCTGCCGCTAACAGCAAGTAAAACCGTCTTCATTTTTCATATCCTTATAAGCTTGTCTTTTTGGTGTCTTCGCGGGAGTTTGCAAAAACTTCGCTCACTACCACAACAGGTAGCTACGCTTCAGTTTTTGCCGCACAACCCACAAAGCCACTCAAAAATACTTCGCTTTATATTTCTTTCATTAAGTAAATTTTTAAATTCTCAAACCGTACTCATTTCTCATCCAAAATCCTACACCTAATATTTTATAAATTTAGCTTTTGTAAAAAATTTGCTTTATTTTTAAATTTAAAATTTAAAAATAGCGTCATTGCGAGGAGTGAAACGACGAAGCAATCTATAAATATATTTGTAAATCAAATTTATGGATTGCCACGCAAGGATAAATCCTTGCTCGCAATGACGAAAAGTAAATTTAAATTTCTTAAATTTCAAAACCACTGCCGCTGTTTTATCATTAATTTAAATTTAGCAAAGCCCCTTAAAAACTATTTTTCCCCAAATTTTTTATAGAAAAAATCCTTAACAATTTTTGGATCAGCCCTATTAATAAAAAGCGCGCCCTTTGGTACATCGCCACTTACCGAGCTTCCAGCTGCGATGATGACTTCATCGGCGATATTTACAGGCGCGATGAGCTGGGTATCTGAGCCTATGAAGACATTTTTACCTACGACACTTTTATGCTTTTTAAGCCCGTCATAATTGCAAGTGATAGTCCCGCAGCCCACATTCGTGCCACTTCCTATTTCACAGTCGCCCAAATAGCTTAAATGCCCCGCTTTCACCCCGTCTAAATGCGCGTTTTTGCACTCGACAAAATTGCCTATGTGCGTATTTTTAAGCTCACATTTTGGGCGGATGTGCGCTAAAGGTCCTATATCGCTATTTTCTATCACACTTTCTTCTATCACGCTTGAGCTTTTGATATGAGAGTTTATAATCTTGCAAGCACCCATTATGCGCACATTTTCTTCAAGCTCGCACTCGCCCTCAAAGTGCGCACGACTATCAATGAAAATACTGGCAGGATTTCTCATAATCACGCCCTTTAGCATAAGCTCTTTTTTGATACGCTCTTGCATTAAGCTTTCAGCCACGCTTAATTCAAATTTATCATTCACGCCCATAAACTCAGCTTCATCCACAAAAACAGGCTTAATTTCAACGCCCTTTTGACGCGCTAAAGCGATGATATCGGTTAAATAATACTCCTTAGCCGCATTTTGATTTGAAATTTTTGGCAAAAGCTCTTTAAGTAAATTTGAATTTATCGCATAAACGCCGGCATTACAAGTTTTTATGAGCCTTTCTTTTTCATTCGCGTCTTTAAATTCAACGATTTTTTCAACCCCGTTTTTATCTATAATCACGCGCCCATAATTTTTAGGATTTTCACTCTTAAAAACAGCAAGGGCTAAATCTCCGCTATCCAGCAAACTCTTAAGGCTAGTGGCTCTTACAAGGGGCATATCCCCGCATAAAATCAGTGTTTTTTCATATTTTGGCGTGTAGTTTTTTAAAGCACCTGCTGTGCCGGGATAGTTTTTTAAGTCTTGTTCTAAAATTTGAGTGTTTTCATAAAGGCTTTTAATCTCAGCTTCTACGCGCTCTTTTTGATGAGAAAGCACGACGGTAATATCATCGCTTAGCTCATAAGCTTCTTTTAAAATATGTAAAATCATCGCTTGAGCGCTTAAAGTTTGCAAAACCTTAGGCTTGCTTGACTTCATCCTTGTGCCAAGCCCCGCTGCTAGTATCACTACGCTTGTTTTCATTAGACTTTCCTTTAAGAAAAACTGGGCTAAATTTTAGCAAATTTAAGCTTAATAAATAAGCACAAAGCTTTTAAATTTAACGAAATTTATTATATAATTAGCCCTTAAAATCATTATAAAGCAAAGTTAAGGGCAAAAATAAATGTTTGATATCATAGTCATCGGTGGCGGACACGCTGGTATTGAAGCAAGTGCTACTGTTGCTAGAATGGGTAAAAAAACCCTACTTTTAACAAATTTAATCGAACAAATCGGCGCTGCAAGTTGTAATCCTGCTGTAGGCGGGCTTGCAAAGGGGCATTTGGTTAAAGAAATTGATGCTATGGGCGCTTTAATGGGCGAAATTACCGATGCTACTGGGCTTCAGTTTCGCATTTTAAATGAGAGCAAGGGCGTTGCGGTGCGTGGGTCTCGTGCTCAAATTGATATGGATAGGTATAAAATCATCGCTAGAAACAAGCTTTTAAGCCTTGAAAACTTAGACATTTCTCAAGAACAAGTGATAAGTTTAATCCACAAAAACGGCGCAGTTTTAGGCGTGAAAACAAATTTAAACAACACTTACAAAGCGCGTAAAATCATCATCACAACAGGCACATTTTTAAGTGGGCTGATCCATGTGGGCGAGCAAAAGATTAAAGCAGGCAGAGTGGGCGAAGCTCCATCTTATCAGCTTTCTTCTTCTTTAAAAGAACTAGGGTTTGATTTAGAGCGGCTTAAAACAGGCACTTGCCCGCGCGTAGCAGCTAGCAGCATTGATTTTAGTGTGCTTGAAGTGCAAAATGGCGATGAAAAGCCTAAGCCCTTTAGCTTTCGCACGAAAAATTTTAAGCCAAAGCAGCTTCCTTGCTATATCGCGCGCACAAATGAAAAAACGCACGCCATTATAAGAGAAAATTTTTACCGAGCGCCCCTTTTTACAGGGCAGATCGAGGGTGTGGGTCCTAGGTATTGTCCGTCCATTGAAGATAAAATCAACCGCTTTAAAGACAAAGAAAGTCATCATCTTTTCATAGAACCACAAAGCCGCGAGGCTAGCGAATACTACATCAACGGCTTTTCGACCTCGCTTCCTTATGAGGTGCAGCTTGAAATGCTACGCTCCATTAAAGGCTTTGAAAAGGCTAAAATCACGCGCTTTGGCTATGCGATCGAGTATGATTTTATCCAGCCTACTCAGCTTTTTCACACGCTTGAAGCAAAGGCTGTGAAAAATCTTTACTGTGCGGGGCAGATTAACGGCACAACTGGCTATGAAGAAGCTGCGGCTCAGGGCTTTATGGCTGGCATTAACGCGGCTTTAGCCATTGATGAGTGCGAGAGCTTTATTTTAGGGCGCGATGAAGCTTATATTGGCGTGATGATAGATGATTTAGTTACAAAAGGCACGAAAGAACCTTACAGAATGTTTACTTCACGCGCTGAATACCGCCTACTTTTGCGCGAAGAAAACGCTACGACAAGGCTTTCAAAATATGGCTTTGAGTTTAAGCTTTTAAGTGAAAAAGACTTTAAATTTACGCAAAAAATCAGCAAAAATACAAAGCTTGGGTTTGAATATTTACTTAAAACCGAGCTTACCCCAAGCAATGAAAACAACGCCTTTTTGCAAAGTTTAGGCGAGGAAAAAATCACTTCAACTTTAAATTTGCAAAAAATCGTCGCGCGCGCTAGTTTTAACGCTCAAAAGCTTAAAAAATTAGCTCCACTTTTTGCTAAAATGGACTCAACTTCTTTAAATGAAGTATTAAATGAAGCCAAATATTATCATTATGTGAGCATGCAAAAAGAACAAATTGAGAAAATGAAAGCCTTGCAAAATCTTAAAATCCCGCCAAATTTTAATTTTAAAGAAATCAGCGGGCTGAGCAATGAAGTGAGCGAAAAGCTTGAAAAATTCGCCCCAGCAACGCTTTTTGAAGCAAGCAAAATCAGCGGTATCACCCCAGCTGCACTGGATATTTTGCAAATTTATATAAAGATAAAAAATAAACGCGCTTAGCTTAAAATAAAGGAAAATCAATGTTTCAAAAAAGAATTTATGAGATTAAATCATGCGATGATGTTGAGCTTGGCATTAAAAGAGAAAGTTTGCTCGAAGTTGAGCTCAGCTTTGATGATGAAGAGCCTATGCGTGGGGTATTTTGCTTTGCGCCAAGTCTAGGCGATGATAATAGCGAAGATTATTGGAATAAAATTGCTGAGTTTGTCGTCAAGGAATTTAAAGTCGCTTTCATAGTGCCAAAGTATCATTGCTTGGGTAATCGCCCGCAAACGGGGGCTAAGTTTTATCTTGATGAGATTGACAAACTCATCGCCACGCAAAGTGCGGCTGCGCTGAATATAGAAATCCCTGAAAATCTTCTAGGCAAAGGCGAGCTTGATATGCAACAAGCAAGCGATTTGTTCTCTTATATTGATGAAAATATTTTGCGGCTTAAAAGGCTTGGCAGGGTGAAAAAGGAATTTCGCCTACCCCTTCACGCAAGCTTAAAACCGCCTAAAAATGAATATCAAAATTTTGGCATTATGCAGGCTATGGACTGCGTGAATGCCATTTTAGAAGTGATTAAAAACCCACCCTTCAAGCTTGAAAAGGATTTTCACACCATTATCATGGGCTCAAGTCATGGCGGCTATTTGGCTCATCTTGCTGCAAAGATTGCGCCTTGGGTGTTTGATGGGGTGCTAGATAATAGCTCTTATGCGAATTTTATCCTGCGTCTTGTGGGCTTTGGCAAGGAAATTGATTATACAGTGCATGCTGAGTTTTGTGCTACAAATTTTTTCAACCATATCCTTGTTTATGGCTCTTCAAAGACTTTTTTCACTTCAAATAAAAATTCCAAAAATTATTTTTCGCCAGCGCACGCACAAATTCGAGAAATTTGCAATGAAGAGCATTTAAAAACGCAAGCAAATTATCATAAACCCGCTTTTATCTCATTTCACAGTGCTTATGATAAAATCGCACCGGCTGAGTTTAAAATCGCTCTTTATGAGAATTTAAAAAAGCTTAATTTTGATACAGACTTTCATCTTATAAAGCTTGAAAGCGAAGTGGATGGAAAATTTATTAAAACACTCGATCACGGTATGAATATGTCTTTAAAAACGTTGATTGCAAAATATTTGCCTGTTTTGCTGGATAAAAAAATTGATAATGACAAAAAAGACATTAAAGAAAGTTTTTATGAGTGTGGCGATTTGACTTATCATTTTAAAGAAAGTGCTAGGGGGGGGGTATTGAGCTTGAGCTTATTAAAAAAGATTAAATAAAGCGAGTTTTAAACTCGCTTTATTTAAATGGCAGAGAGTAAATCATTCATCAAATTTTGATTATTTTTCTCATTTGATGCGTTTAAGCTTTGTTCTTTAGCCTGCAAAAGATTTTCTTCATTTTGCTTGAAGCGATAAGCATAAAGACTTGTTTGAAAATCGCTGCTAAAATCGCTAGTTTGACTACTTGAAGCCCCTTGCAATAAAGTATCTGCGCCCCCGCTTGCTTGAGTGCTTGCCTTTAGAGAAAAAGGATCATCACCAGCATCTGCTTGCGCGGCGGTATCTAAAAGACTAGAAAAGGAATTTTCATCCTCAACTTGCTGTTCAACATTTTTATAAGTTCCGCTTAAAACATCAAATTCAAGCGAACTTATCGTTTTGTAATTGATTTGCATAAGTTCTCCTTTCAAAATATATGCAATAATTACAAGCAAAAATCATTCCATAGCCTATAAAAATCACTTGAAAAAAATTTAGAAATTTTTAGCCACAAAAGCTCTGTCAAAGCCTTGCAAATCTTTATAAAATTTAGCTTTAAACTTCTCTTTTTTTAAAAGTTTTTCTAAAATTTCTTTTTGATCGTATCCAAATTCACAAGCCAGTGTCTTAGCTTTTTTAAGCCTTGCAAAGCTTATGATTTTAGCTAACACTTCATAGCCTAAAACACCGCTAAATAAAGCTCTTTTAGGCTCTTTTTGCACCCACTTATCTAAATTATAATCTTTTTTGATATAGGGTGGATTTGAAAAGATAAAATCAAATTCAGCCTTAAGGCTCTTAAAATCAGCCAGTTTAAAATCAATTAAATGAGAAACGCCGTGCCTTTTAGCATTAATCTTAGCCACTTTTAAAGCCTTTTTACTGATATCAACAGCAGTGATTTTAGAGCCTGTTTTAAGGGCTAAAACTATGCTTAAAATCCCACTTCCAAAGCCTATTTCAAGGATATTTTTATAAGATTTTTCCTTTAAAATTTCAAGGCAAAGCTCGAGTAAAATTTCACTATCAAAACGAGGTATCAAAACGCCTTTTTCTATATAAAAATCAAGCCCATAAAAAGAAGCTTTTTTAAAAATATACTCAAAAGGTTCGCCCTTTAAAAAGCGCTTTAAATTATTTAAAAAATCTTTTTCATCAAAGTTTAAATTTGAGTTTAAAAAAAGCTCTGCCTTATCTTTTTTCAAATGCTCACAAAGTATGAAAAGAGCTTCATTTTGCAAATTTTTTTCAAGCCCTTTTATTAAATTTATGGCTTCTTTGATTTTCATAAATGCGCTTTTAAAAGCTTTTTAAGTTCATCTTTATTGCTAAACTCATCTTTTTTAAGAGTGCCTTTAAAGCCCCATTTTGCGTGATAATAAGGCATTTTAGCATGACTTGCGGCTTCTTTATCCTTAAGACTATCTCCTATGAAAACGCAAGTTTTAAAGGGGCTTTCATCTTTGATTAAATTTAGCATTATAGGATTTGGCTTAGGCTCTATATCAGGGCTTACTCCTAAAATTTTATTAAAAAAAGGCAAAATATTATGCTTTTTTAAAATGCTTGTAAGTGAGCTTTGTGGGGCATTTGTAGCTATGGCTAAAAAGGCATTTTTGCTTTTTAAAAAATCTAAAATTTCTATCACTCCCTCGTATAAAATTACGCTTTGTTGATAATGCTTGATGAAATATTTTTCAAAGCCATCTTTAAAAGAACTTGCCTGAAAATCATCGATATTATAAAGTTCTTTCGCCCAGTCCTTGCCCGGCGTATTAATCGTTTGCATGATAAAACCATTTTCCAAAGGCTCTAAGTTTAGCTCGCTTCTTATTTCATTTACCGCGCTTGAGATGGCATTTGCGCTGTTTATTAGGGTGCCGTCCATATCAAAGATTGCTGTTATCATAGTTTTCCTTAAATTTATTTTTGTGCTTGTCTTTTTTATAGCAAGTTTTACGCATTTTATCAAGTTCATTTGCCTTTTGTAGTAAAAAATCATGCGTTTTTGTAAAGTCAAGGCATAAATTCACAAAGCCTAAAAGCTCTTTTGAATAGCTTGAATCAAGCCTTATAATCTCATCTTCTTTAAAAATATTTTTATTTTTAAGCATTCTTTGCTTAAAAAGCTCTTCATTAAAATTTTCTTTTTTAAGCAAAACTAGAGCCTGATTTGCAAATTTTTCAAGCTTTCTTAGATATCTTATGCGTGCACTTTTTTCGTTATTTTTCATTATTTTTCTTTCATTTTAATCGCTTAAATTTGCATTCAAGCGGCATTCTAGTGCTTCTTGGACTAAATTTGATGCCACTGCTTTTTCGGCTTTGATGAGATGAATTTTAGAATTATTTTGCAAAAAAAGCACCTTTTCTAAATCCCCTGTCACTTGAACGATGATATTGATATCATAGGAGTTTAAAATTTGCGTGAGCATATCGAGTTTTGCTTCGTTTGATATCGTTACAATGGCGACGGCGCATTCTTTGATATTGGCGATTTTTAGTGTTTCTTCTTGGGCTGCATTTGCAAAAAAGATATTTTCGCCCCGACTCGTGCCAAGCTCGACTAAATTTAAATCACTTTCCAGCACCAAGTAAGGAATCCCCGTGTGTTTAATGCGCTGCACGACTTCTTGCCCTAAGCGTCCATAGCCAAAAATCACAAAATGATCCTTAAAATTTAAAGGCGCGTTTGAAGTAGCTATATCCTTGCTTTCATCGTTGTTTTCAACGGCATTTGCGATTTTTTTGATATTATTTAAAATAAAGGGGGTTAAAATCATCGTGATGATGGCTGAGATGATGAGAATTTGAGCGTTTTTTTCATCCAGTAAATTTCTTGCTTGTAAAAGCGAGAAAATTGCCAGTGCAAACTCGCCAATTTGACAAATGCTCAGTGCGGTTTTAAGCGCGACTCGCTTTTTTGTATAAATCATTAAAAGCGCGTAAATGACTACAAATTTGATGAATAAAATCAAAAGCACCAAAATAAGCACCAAGCCCCAGTTTTCAAAGACGACTTTAAAATTAATCTGCATGCCCACAGAGATAAAGAAAAGCCCTAAAAGCAAGTCTCTAAAAGGGGTTAAATCGGCTTGAATTTTATGTTTATAGCGCGTTTCGCCAATTAAAGCTCCAGCCAAAAATGCACCCAGCGAGTAAGAAAATCCAAGCTTATGCGCCATAAAACTTGCTCCAATGACGATGAAAAGTATTGTGGTGATGAAAATTTCATCGCTGCTTGCTTTGATGACAAAGCGAAAAAGCCTGTCTAAAAAATAACGCGAAATCAAAAAAAGCAAAGCAATTAAAATAAAAGCTGAAAGAAGCGTGGCTAGCAGCAAGTCAGTGATATTGTTATTTTGACTTGAAAAAATATCGACCATTAAAAGTAGCGGTATCACGGCAATATCTTGGAAAAGCAAAATTCCAAGCGCCTTTCTGCCGTAATTTTGATTGATATCGCCGTTGTCATTAAGGATTTTAAGCACCACAGCAGTGGATGAGAGCGCAAGCGCAAAGCCTACGATGATAGAAATTTTATCGCTCAGTCCTAGGATGAAAAGCGCGATTAAAGAACAAGCAAAGCCACAGCTTAGCATTTGCAACGAGCCATTTAAAAACACTTCTTGCTTCATCGCTAAAAGATGTTTAAAAGAAAACTCAAGCCCAATCGTAAACATCAAAAACACAATGCCAAACTCAGCAATATGAGAAAGCTGCTCGCTTGTATGAAATTTATATAAAAAAGAAATGAAAACGCCTGTTAAAACATAGCCAATAATGCTTGGAATTTCAATCTTTTTTAAGATGACATTAAGCACAATCGCACTTGCCATAACGACTAAAAAAATTTCTAAAAAATCTTCCAAAATAACCCTTATTTTTGAGTTTTAAAACATTTTTAAAACTCAACTGCGTTAAAATCAAAGCACCGCCCGCTTCAAATTTATTTAATTTATCAAATTTTATAATCTTTATTTTCGCGCTTTATTGAAAAACCCCTGCCACTGTTTTATATATTGATTTAAATTTATTTTTTCTTATCATAAAAAATCAAATCAAAACTACTTTTTTGCTGCACCACAGCCTTTGTTTTAATCCTGCCTTGGTGCTTTTCAAGCTCAAGGCGCAGTTCATTGATTGTAAGTTCAAATTCGCTGATTTGTGTTTTTAGTTTTAAAATGACATCCACGCCTGCTAAATTTACGCCCATATCGCGCGTGAGCCTTAAAATGAGTTTGATTTTATCAATGTCTTTTTGAGAATAAAGGCGCATTTTGCCATCCGTGCGACTTGGCTCGACAAGCCCTTCGCGCTCGTATTGGCGTAGGGTTTGTGGATGAATTTGTAAAATTTTAGCCACAACACTGATTAAAAAAAGTGGCTCTTCATAATTATGATGCATATTTTATCCTTTAAATTTCTTTTAATTTGGCAATTTTTCTTCTAAAATTTTCTTCGTTTCTTCATCAAGGCTTGATATATCAGGCAGTATCACATTTAAGATGAGGTATAAATCGCCATAAATATCGCTTTTTCTATTTTGCACCCCGTATCCTTTAAGCCTGATTTTTTGCCCATTTTTAGCACCTTGTGGGATTTTTACGCTGACTTCTTTGCGCGGGGTTTTGACACTGATTTTGCCGCCAAAAAGCGCGGTTTTAAGGCTAATATCGCATTTTTTATACAAATCATCATCCTCTCTTTCATACTCAGGGCTTTTTTCAAGGCTCACTTGTATGATTAAATCGCCCCTTGCGCCATTAGCCCCACTTTTGCCTTTGCCGCGAATGCGAAGTTTTTCGCCATCTTTTATGCCGTGCGGGACTTTAAATTTAATATTTTCGCCATTAAAGCTCACGCTTTGTTCGCCACCTAAAATGCCTACATCAAAAGGGATATTAATCTTAGCTTGGATGTCTAAATCTTCATCTTCATCAAAGCCTGCATTTCTAAAGTTGCCGCGGTTAAATCCGCCAAAGCCTGAGCCCGAATTAAAGCCACCAAATCCGCCAAATCCTGAGTTAAAGCCCCCTGATCTGCCACCAAAGCCGCCGCTGCCAAATAAATCGCGCAAAATGTCATTTAAATCCGCGCTGCTGCCGGCATTTCTAGCAAAGTCATTAAAGCTTTGTCCGCCAAACATAGAATCACCATGCATATCATATTGCTTGCGTTTTTGCTCATCGCTTAAGATTTCATAGGCGGCGTTGATTTCTTTAAATTTTTCTTCGGCGTCTTTTTCTTTATTGATATCAGGATGATATTTGCGAGCTAGACGTCTATAAGCTTTTTTAATCTCGTCCGCACTTGCATTTTTGCTTACTCCAAGCGTTTCGTATAAGCTGTTATTCATTTTTTATTGTCCTTACATTTATCAAAATTTCTTAAAATTATAGCATAAACTTTAGTGTAAGTCAATCAAGTTTTATAAATTTTTTTACTCAAGTTTTAATTTATTTACGATTGAGTAAAAAAATGAATTTATACTTTAAAGACATAAAAAATTCCAAAGGATAAAAAATGTTGAAAAAAATTATGAGTTTATCATTGCTTGCAAGTTGTCTTTTGGCTGCAAATATCGAGCTTAAAGAATTAACAGGCGATGTAAAAAGAATCGATCCAAGTGCAGATAAAAATGCTGTGCTATCCTATCACGAAGCGATTAAGGATGTGAAAAAAGCTGTAGTGAATATCTCCACGACAAAAACCGTTGAAAGAGCCAATATGCGTGGCTTTGATGACTTTTTTAACGATCCTTATTTCAAGCATTTTTTTGGCTTTGACTTTCCACAGCCAAGGGGCAATCAAAAAGAAGTCGTAAGCTCGCTTGGCTCTGGCGTCATCATCTCAAGTGATGGTTATATCATCACAAACAATCATGTCGTTGAAGATGTCGATAGTATCAGCGTTAGCCTTGTAGATGATGATAAAGAATATAAAGCAAAGCTTGTAGGAGTAGATCCAAAGACTGATTTAGCGGTGATTAAAATCGAGGCAAAAAACCTTGCTCCTGTGAGCTTTGCTAACTCTGATGCCTTGCAAGAAGGCGATGTCGTCTTTGCGCTTGGAAATCCTTTTGGCGTAGGCTCAAGCGTAACAAGCGGTATCATTTCAGCACTCAATAAGAACAACATAGGACTCAATCAATATGAGAATTTCATACAAACAGACGCTTCAATAAATCCGGGCAACTCAGGGGGTGCTTTAGTAGATAGCAGGGGCGCGCTTGTAGGTATAAACTCAGCCATACTTTCAAGAGGCGGGGGCAATAATGGCATAGGCTTTGCAATCCCTTCAAATATGGCAAAAGATATAGCCCTAAAACTCATCGATAAAGGTAAAATCGAGCGTGGATTTTTAGGCGTTACCATAACAAATTTGCAAGAAAACAGCAAAAACGCTTACAAAGCTAAAGAAGGCGCGCTCATCACCAATGTCGAAAAAGGCTCAAGCGCTGATTTAGCAGGGCTTAAAAGGGGAGATTTAATCCTTAAAGTCAATGATAAAAATATCAAAAATGCAAGCGATTTGAAAAACTATATCGGCAGCCTTGAGCCGAATAAACAAATCACGCTCATTTATGAAAGAGACGGACAAAGCAAAAGCGTGAGTTTTACTCTCAAAGCTGACAGCGCAGCACTTAGCGATGCTGGACTCATCGAAGGGCTCGAGCTTAAAGAGCTTACAGCCAACTCAAAAAATGCGTCAAGTGGAATAAGTGGTGTTTATGTAAGTGGAGTGAAAAAAGGCTCAAAGGCTGAAAATATAGGCTTTAAAGAAGGAGATATCATCATCGCAGTCGAGCAAAATGAAGTGAAAAATTTAGCCGAACTGAGCGCTGCTTTAAAGCAAAATCAAAGCAAAAGTTTTACTAAAATTTGGATATTTAGAGACGGCGGCGCACAGCTTTTGGTGTTAAGATAATTTAAAGCCTGTTAAACTTAACAGGCTTTTGAATTTTAATCTATTTTTAAGCTCAAATCATATGAGAAATTTAAATGCGAAATTTTAAATTTTTTAAATGATGAAAAATTTAAAATTTTAAATTTTTTAAACTTGGAACGCCTTTTGCTTATAAAAGTTTGTAGCGCAGAAATTATCATCCTTGCTCCTTTAGTTTCTTCTGCGCTTCATCTCTTAAAACTTTTTTAGCTAAAAACAATGGCTTGCATAATTTTATTATAATTTTTGCGTTTAGCCTTTTGATATACAAGGAAAAGCTCAACAATCATCGCAACTATTATACCAAGTACAAAAAACCACAAAGGCGCAAGACTTTGGCTCGCACCTGCGAATAATATCATCGTTACATACAAAATAACGATAACAACAAATCTTAAAAGAGCGATGAGATAGTCCTTTATCATCAATCTATCCACTCCAAGCACAAAAGGAAAGACTAAAAACATACCCACAATACCTACAATAAGCGGTATAGTGGTATTGAAAAATTTGACATTTCTTAAATTTTCTTGAAATTTATCAAATCTTTTTTCATCCATCGCATTGATTTTGTCTTTAATGTCTAAAAAATCCCTTGAGTTTAATTTGTCTTTAAGACTTAAAACTAAAGTTGATTTATCCATTATTGTTCGCTTTCTATGACTCTTAGCACTTTTTGATAATTTTGCTCGCGCAATTTAGGACCGACTAAAAACATATCCGCTATCCACCAAATGATTTGAACCAATCCTAATAAAAATATTAAAGCAGGTGCTGCGTGAGTAAATTGAAAGATAATGCCAAGTAATGCAAGAGCTAAACGGATAAAGCCAAGTAAAGTATCGCCTATCATAAAACGTCCTACGCCCCAGCCACCTAGAAAAAATGTCCCCAGCCAAAAGACTAAAGCAGAGCTTTTAAGCTCAAGATAAGCAAATTTGTTTGCAACTTCTTCTTGTTTTGCTGGACTTAAAGTGTTGATTTTATCCATTAGGATTGCTATTTTAGCAAAGTCATTAGGCAGTTTGCTTTGAAGTTGTGTTAAAATGAGATTTACATCCATTTTTTCTCCTTTGTTGAAAAATAAAATATATTGTAGCAGAATAAAAAAAACAAGTATGGATAAATAGGCATTGAAGAAATATACATAAAGTAAAATAGGGATTTGATGAGTGTTTTAAATTTGAAAAATTTTTTAAATTTATTTTATATGGATTTGTTGTGATTAAAAGAAATTAAATCCATTTAAGCTTGAAAATACTTGCAATGATTTGAAATTTTATTTACAATTTGAATTTTAAATCATAAGTTTTTAAATTGCATTTTAGCAAGGATGATGAAAAAAATTATATAAAAATCTCCAGAAAAATCTCAATGCGAATTTAAGCAAATCAAAAGATTTACTTAAATTCGACATTTAATTTTAAAGGCTTAATGCAAATTCGCCCAGATTTTGCGTTTCCAAAGGATCGCAAAAATGCTTAAAATCACAAAAAAGCCCATGATATAAAGCCCTAGGCTTTCACGTTCTTCTTTTTTGCTATCGCCCACTTTTTCGATGTAAGCTACAATGCTTTTTTGCGCTTCTTCATTAAGACCTACGCGTGGCATAGCAGTGCCTGGAAGAAGTTTTTGTGTGTTGTTGATGAAGTTATTTAGATATTCATCCCCACGAGATCTTATCATCATCGATAAATCAGGCGGATTTGAGCCAAGATAATTCATCAAATCAGCCTTAGCCGAAAGTGCGTTAAGCGCGTCATAACGCATACTATGACAGCGCGCGCAAGCTTCGATGAAGTTGTTTTTATCCACTTCAAAGGCAAAGTCTTTTTGCCATAAGGTTTTGTGTGTCTCGCTATCTAAAGTAAGCTTGGCATATTTTTCATCTAAATTTGCACTCAGAGAGCTTTCAAAATTTGCCTTGTATTTTGCGCCGATTTCATTTAAATAAGCGATTAAATCCGCGATATTTGCATTGACAACTTCTTCGCTTTCGCCTGTGGTATCGCTATTATAAGCACTCATTATGAAAGCATCGCCAAATTTATGATCCACTTTTAAAGCAATGGCAGGCTGTAAAACAAGGGCTGCTAAAAATTTATCACCATAAAGATTAGCCGCAGAGCTTAAATCAGGTGGCACGACACCCATTGATGAGTCTGTAATGTTTGCTGGCAAATCATCAATTTTTGCACCATGACAAGCATAGCAGTTGCCCTCAAAAAATGCTTTGCCGCGCGCACCATCGCCTTTTGCGAAGTCTATTTTATCAACCTGAGCATAAAGGGCGTTGATTTTATCTAAACTTGCTTGCGCGCTTTCTAGCTTTTTGTTTGCCGCTTCTACTTTTGCTTTTGCGCTACTTACTTCTTCTTCCACGCTTTTTTCTTCAGCCTTGGCTAAATCAGCCTTAGCTGCTTCAAGCTCGTTTTGAGCTGCTTTTAAAACGCTTTGTGCGTAAGCTGTGTCCTCAATCTTAAAATCAAAATTTGCAGGGGCTACATGAGGCTTCATCACAGAATGCGCGTAAGGTTCAACGCCCCAATAAACAAGGGCTGTAAAACATGCCACAACTAAAAATATCTTAAATTCTCTCATTGTGCATCCTTTTCTTTTCTAGTGATCAGTGGTAAGATGATGAGTAAAAGGGCTAAAAAGACCACCGAAGCCACAAAGCCTATCCAAGCGTTAATGCCCGTTGGAGGCAGCTTGCCATAGACTGTAAGCACGATTAAATCAATCAGTAAGACCCAAAACCAGATGAAAAATTTAGGTCTTGCGTGCGCTGGCTTAACTACATCGCTTCTATCTAGCCAAGGCAATAAAAAGAAAATCACTTGAGCGACACCAAAAGCGATAAGCCCTATATCAAAGGCTTTTAAGCCACCTATATCAAAGAAAAATCCACGCAAAACTTCATAACTCCACAAAAAATACCACTCAGGATAAATATGAGCTGGCGTTTTAAGTGCGTCTGCGGGATCAAAATTGATCGGATCCATTGCGAAGTTGAATTTAAAGCACACGAGATAGAAAAAGAAAATCATAAATAGCGCGATATACATAAAATCTTTACTTAAAAACGCAGGCCAAAATGGAATGACCTTTGAGCCCTTTGTATCGCCGCTTTTGTATTTTTCAGCTTCTAGGTCAAAGTCAAGCTCTTCAGCGATTTCGTTATTGACATGGGGAATTCTAAGTGAGTAAAAATGAAACACTATAATCATAATGATGACAATAGGAAGCAAGCACACATGAAGCATAAAAAAGCGCGTTAAAGTAGGATCGCTCACCGCATAATCGCCCCTTATCCAAATGACCAGCTCATCGCCTATAAAAGGCACCCCACCAAATAAATTTGTGATAACTTGCGCCGCCCAGTAGCTCATCTGTCCCCAAGGAAGCATATAGCCACTAAAAGCTTCAGCTGAAAAGACCACAAAAAGTAACATTCCGCTGATCCATATCATCTCACGCCCTCTTTTATAAGAGCCATAATAAATTCCTGTAAGCATATGAATATAGATAATGAGAAATATCACAGAAGCAGCCACGCCGTGCATGTGTCGCCAAAGCCAGCCGTATTCCACTTCTTGCATGATGGTTTTATTGACGCTATCAAAGGCTAGTGCGGTATCTGGTTTATAATACATCACCAAAAGCAAGCCTGTTACAAAAAGTATCGTAAAAAGCACCGTCAAAATCACGCCCATAGCCCATAAAAAGTTGATTTGCTTAGGTATCCAATACTCTACCATTAAAACATTCATCAACTTTTTAACAGCCAGGCGCTGATCAAGCCAATCTATAAGTCCTGTTGCCTTTCTAATATGTGCCATTTTACGCCTCCGCCACTAATTTTTGATACTCAGGGCCTTCTTCTCCTAAGACAAGTTTTGTGCCGCTAATGCTAAAAGGCGGGATATCCAGCGGGCGAGGAGGAGGACCAAAGACATTTTTGCCACTCACATCAAACTCGCCGCCATGACAGGCGCACTTAAAAAGCCCTTCACTTGGCGCAAACGCCGGGATACAGCCCAAATGCGTGCAAAGCCCTATTACAACGGTGTAGGCTGCATTTTCTACCACCACATCGCGCTTTTCATCTTTTGGCATATCTGCGCTTTTTTTAAGGATGAAAATAGGCTTTTTGCGCCATTCTATCGTCCTTAACTCGCCCTCATTCATCCCCGATAAATCCACTGTGGTAAAGCCAGCTGCTTTAACGCTAGGCAGGGGATCCCAAGTCTTTTTCATCGCAATGAGTGAGAAAACACCTCCCACAGCAGCCACGCCACCAAAAGCTAAGCCTATGAAGCTTCGCCTATTTTGAGAAATAGCCATAGTTTTCCTTTACAAATTTTTTGACTTTTTATAAGTTTAGCTAAAAAAATATAAATTTTTTCTTTGATTTATAAACAAAAACGAAATATTTTGATAATTAAAAAAGACAAAAATACTTTTAAAATTCAAAATTTTAATCATTTTAATTAATTTTTAGAAAACTTTTATTAAAATTAGCTTTTTGATTTTAAATTTTCATCACAAATTCTTTAAAATAAAGAACTAAAGGGCAATTTTTGTATTATCTTTCCTATTTTAGTGATTATGCTTTTTTTACTTATATCAGCGTGCGCTCGGGCTTTGCCTTTTTTGTCGCTTTGATTTTGAGCCTTTTTTTAATACCAAAGTTTATCAAATGGGCTAAAAGCAAGAACGCTAATCAACCCATCTACGAACTCGCCCCAGAAACTCACAAGGCAAAATGCACCACGCCGACTATGGGCGGGGTTGTCTTTGTATTTTGCACTTTAGTTGCAAGTTTATTGAGCGTTAAATTTGATAATTTATTCGTGCTTTTAGCCCTTTTGTGCTTGGTACTTTTTTGCGCTATAGGGCTTGTGGATGATTTGGGCAAGGTGCTTAAAAAGGACAATCACTCAGGCTTAAGCCCTAGGGCTAAAATGCTTTTTTTGATTTTAGCAAGTCTCATTTGCTGCGCGCCTTTGTATTTTAGCGGGGTGCTAAGTAGCGAGCTTTTCGTGCCTTTTTACAAATATCCTCTTTTTAATATGGGCGTTTTTGCTCTGTTTTTTTGGGTGCTTGTGTTTATTTCGACCTCAAATGCTGTGAATTTAACAGACGGCCTTGACGGGCTTGCCACCGTGCCTTCGATCTTTTCTTTAGCCACGCTTGGAATTTTGCTTTATTTAAGCGGCAATGTCATTTATAGCGAGTATTTGTTTTTACCTAAAATCGTAGGCGTGGGCGAGGTCGTCATCGTGTGCGCGGCTTTAATGGGCGCTTTGATGGGCTTTTTGTGGTATAATTGCTATCCAGCGCAAATTTTTATGGGAGACAGCGGAAGCCTCGCGATCGGGGGCTTTATCGCATATCTGGGTATCATTTCTAAAAATGAAGTTTTATTGCTTGTAATTGGCTTTGTTTTCGTGCTTGAGACCATATCTGTGATTTTGCAAGTGGGAAGCTTTAAAATTTTTCACAAACGCGTTTTTAAAATGGCGCCCATTCATCATCATTTCGAAAAAGTGGGCTGGGTGGAAAATAAAATCATCGTGCGCTTTTGGCTCATCGCGCTTTTAGCGAATTTACTCGCTCTTGCGACGATTAAACTAAGATGAGTTTAAAATGCCTTGTTTAAAAGCAATTTCACAAGATAAAAAAATTTCACTTTTTGGCTATGCCAAGACGACAAAGGCGATCGCTGCGCTTTTGGGCGCTAAATTTAATGGCTTAAATATATATGATGATGGCTTTAAAAGCGCTGACTTTGATGAGTTTGGCAATGCGCTTTTGCCAGTGAGTGAGTTTAAGGCTCAAAATTCTGTGCTTGAAATACCAAGCCCTGGCTTTCCGGCCCAGCACGAGCTTATAAAAAAGGCTAAGAATTTAATCAGCGAATATGATTTTTTCTACGACATTATGCCAAAAAGCGTTTGGATCAGCGGGACAAATGGCAAAACCACGACCACGCAAATGTGCGAAGCTCTTTTAAAAAATGTCGGTGCTGTAATGGGCGGAAACGTGGGCACACCTTTAGCCCAGCTTAATGCTTACGCTAAGCTTTGGATCCTTGAGACCTCGTCCTTCACACTTCACTACACGCACACTGCAAAGCCTGAAATTTACGCGCTTTTACCCATAACGCCCGATCATTTAAGCTGGCACGGCTCTTTTAAAAATTATGTCGCCGATAAACTCAGCGTTTTAAAAAGGATGAATGAAAATGATGTGGCGATTTTGCCTAATATTTATAAAAAAACGCCCACAAAAGCCTATGTGATAGCGTATAAAGATGAGTTTGATTTAGCGCAAAAAATGGGCATAGACATTCAAAAAATTCATTTTAAAGAGCCTTTTTTAATGGATGCTGTGTTGGCTTTAAGCATTGAAAAAATCTTGCTTGATAAGCTGAGCTATAGAAAAATCAACGCCTTTAAGCTCGAGCCTAACAAGCTTGAAGAACTGCGCGATATAAAAAACAGACTTTGGGTCAATGACACAAAAGCAACGAATGAAGACGCCACTATGGCAGCACTCAAACGCTACAAAGATAAAAAAATTTATCTTATAATAGGCGGCGATGATAAGGGTGTGGATTTAAACAACTTGTTTGAGTTTATGAAAAAATTTAATATAAAGCTTTTTATTATAGGCGTGAGTGCTGATAAATTAATGACTTTAGCCAAAAAACACGGCTTAAAAGCAAAGCTTTGCAAGGAGCTTAAAAAGGCTGTGAGCGAAATTTCAAAAGTACTTTTAAAAGATGAAGTAGCACTTTTAAGCCCGGCTTGTGCGAGCCTTGATCAGTTTCAATCCTACGCACACAGAGGCGAAGTTTTTAAAGAATGCATCGCAAAAATTAAAGATTAACACAAAATTAAAGAATTTAAAATTTATAAAACAAGCTTAATCTCAAGCCTTGATGTAAAAATTTATAAATTTATTATCCGCTTTGGCGCATTTTGCGCTTAGCAAGTCCCATCTGCTCGTAGGCGTCAATTTCTTTTTTATAGCTGGAGTAACGTTTGCTCAATTCTCTGTTTAAAAAGCTGATTTCTTTAGCATTTGTGTTTTGATGAAGGGCAAAAAGCGTTACAAAATCAAGCTTTTTCTTCGCATCCGCGCTTAAATTTTTACTTTTAAAAGGAAGTTTTTGAGTGTTGATAAAAGCTAGAGCCAGCTCGTGTAGGCTATTTAGGCTTAAACTAGGATCATTAAGCTTTGCGAGCATTTGATCTAGACTTAAGGGCTTTTTAACCCCTGCTGGCTTTAAATTCGAGCTTGTTTTTGACCTTGATAGTGTAAAAATAACTAAAATAATCGCTAAAATAAAAAGCAAAATAAAGGCAATGGCAACGACGATAAGCGTGGTGTTCATTAAGACTCACTCATAATTTTTTTGCAAATTTTCTTTTCCTAAAGCTTATTATAGCCAAAATTACCATTAATAAAAAGCTATAATACACATAATTTGGAATTTGTGCGGCTTCGCCGGCTGCATAGGAGTGAAGACCTACTAAAAAATAATTCACTCCAAAATAAGTCATTATAATACTCCAGTAAGCAAACATCGAAAAAAGCGCGAAATTATACTGGCTGTTAAAGCGTGGCACAAGGCGCGTGTGAAGCACGGCTGCGTAAATTAAAATGCTTATAAGTGCCCAAGTTTCTTTAGCATCCCAGCTCCAGTAACGCCCCCAGCTCTCATTTGCCCAAATCGCGCCTAAGAAATTACCAATTGTGAGTAAAACAAGCCCTAAAATCATCGCCATTTCATTAATGCGCGAAGCTTCGGTGATGTTTCTTAGGATGTTTTCATTGTGCTTGCCCTTATTTTTCAAAAAGCAAAATAAAATCAAACTAAAAATTCCAAGAAGTGCGCAAAGCCCTAAAAATCCATAGCTAGCGCTAATAACTGAAACATGAATCGTAAGCCAGTAAGAATCTAAAACCGGCACTAAATTTGTAATTTGCGGATCCATCTCGCTTAAATGCGCCACCCACAGCACAAGCCCTGATAAAATCCCTGTTAAAGCAAGGGCAATAGGACTTTTGCGAGAAAATATAATGCCACTTAAGCTAAGAGCCCAAGCGATATAAATCATACTCTCATAAGCATTGCTCCACGGCGCATGCTCTGCTAAATAAGCCCTTAAAATAAGTCCAATAGTGTGAATGATAAAGGCAAAAATATTGACAAAATACACAATTTTAAAAATAAGATTTATACGCAAATTAGGCTTGAGCATTTTAATGAAAATTAAAACGAGCAAGAAAAGCCCCGCAAGCAAGTAAATCGGCGTGAGTTTGACAAAAATTTGAGCGTGATTGACAAAGACTTCGGTGGCGATTTTCTCATCACTTAAAAGCATACGCGCACCATATTTATGCTGGTAGGCTTTTAAAGCCTTGAAAGCTTCATCAGCCTTTGAATAATCCTTGGTTTGAAGCGCCATATCCAGTGCGGTAAAATAATCTTCCAAAACAGCCGTAGCCTCGTCTTTTTCCTTGCCATTTTCAAGCTTAATGAGAACATCAAAAATCGTCAGCCAAGTATTATTCTCATCATTTTGCTTTGGCAAAAAGCGAAAAAGCTCGCCACTCAGTGCTAAATTTACAATATTTGCGCGCTCATCAAGCTTGATGATTTCTTTATCAAAGACACTGCGCGCATTTTGATTTTTGCGATTTGCGTTTTCTACATATTTTGCAAGCTTGTATTGCTTTTTTGTATCAAAAAAATTCTCAAGGCTCACATAAGCACTTGGAGCAATTTCTAAAATTTTGCTGATTTCATCTTTGACAGCCCTATTTTTAGGCATTATGATAATAGACTCCTTGCTCCAAGCCTTAGAATTCATTAACATTGATAAAATCACCGCCTCAGCGCTCATACCTTTGTAACTTGAGTTTTTATAAACCTTGTCTAAAATTTCAATCGCCATCGTATCCATAGGGATCATTCTGCCTGTGAATTTTTGTATCACCAAAAAGCCAAATTCACGCGCGTGCTTTTCATCAATCAATGGCAAAGCATTATTTTCTAGTATCTTGCTAGTATTTTCATCAGCTTTTAAATTTGAGCTTGCAAATAAAAACACACAAAACAGCGCCAAAGCACTATTTTTAAGTGCGTCTTTATTAATAAGCTTTGCAAGCTTACTGAATCGAGAATCTGAGACAATAAGGCTTAAAATCATCCCCAAAAAAAGTAAAAAATAACCCACATAAGTCATCATCTTGCCCGGATCCTCATTCACTGAAAGTATCGTGCCTTTTTCATCCGCATCATAAGAGCTTTGAAAGAAGCGATAACCCTTGTAATCAAGCACATGATTCATATAAATTCGTGCTTCAAACTCCGTACCCGCGTCTCTTACTTCAACCAAGCTCTCATAAGACTTTGGCGACATCGAGCCTGCATAGCGCTCTAAAATAAAATCTTTTAAATAAATATCAAAGCCCAAATCTTTAGTATAAGTACTCCAGCCTAAGAAAAACACCTGTCCTGCAAGCTCCACACGCACGGGTTTAGAATGCTCACTCAGATAAATAATTTCTTTTTGCCCCTTAAAATCAAGCTCAAGCTCAAGCACATTGATACTATCTGCTCGAAGCTCTAGGGCTTGATTGTCTTTGCTCATCGCAAAGTCTTTAAAATGAAGCAAAAAAGAGTTTTTCCAGCGGCTTGGCTCGCCAAAAGCCTGCACAAGCATTGTTCTAGCGAGTTCCTTAAAGGATGAGCCAAGCCAAAGCCAAAAGCTATTATCCTGGGCTCTGTTTGCGCCTTGAAGTTTTATTTTAGCGTGCTTTGAAGCATATTTAACAACAAAATTTAAAGCCTTTAAATCATAAAGCCTTTTAAGGCTTGCTTGTGTTATTTCTCCTGCTTTAAGCACAGAATTTATACCTTCACTCATCGCTAAATACTCTAAATTCTCGCTCGAGCTAAGATTTAAATTCTCATCAATTTTTACAAAAGGAGCACTCGCTTCATCATTCATAAAAGCAAAATTAATGCCCGCAACGCTTTTAATCTCGCCTTTTGAAAAAAGATATTCACTCGCACCCTCGTCTTTTAAATTGATCATTAAAGAAAGCAAAGGCGGTGCGCTTTCATCTTCTAAAAACACTTCTTTAGCGTCTAAGAGTAAATTTTTATAGCTCAAATTTGCTTTTTCGCCTTCTAAATTTAAAGTGATTTTAAAATCATTTGCAAAGGGTAAAAGGGCAATATTTTCGCCCACTGCCTGCCCATAAACATTGCCATTTTTAAGGGCTGAAAACTTAATAAAAGATTTAGTACTCTCAGCCACAGAGCTAGACTCATTTTCTCTAATGCTCACATAGCCCTCAAAGCCAAAATAACGCGTCAGCGCCGCACCCAGTAAAATAAATAAAAACGAAAAGTGAAAGATCATTAAAGGCAGCTTTTTAAAAGCAAACATTTTATAGCGAAACATCGCACAGGCTAAATTAAAGCCCAGCAAAAGCTGGATAAAGCCAAAATAAAGCGTGCCATAAACCATCGCCCAAGCCGTTGGCGTGCCATAAGCACTCTCAATGAAAGTTGCCAGCGCACAAAATACAGCAAAAAGCAAAAACAAAAAGATGGAAATTCTTAAGTCTCCACAGGAGTAAAACAATGACTTGATATTTTTCATAGCTACATTATAAAAAGGCTTTGTTAATAAAGAATAAATAATTTTTCAAAATTATTCAAAGCTTTTACATAAAATGCTGATTTATAAGGATTTTTGCGCCTTTTTATTTCTCAAAATTTTATCAATTTGATAAAATTTCCATTTAATTTTGTTTAAAATTGAAAGAAAGTTAAATTTTAAACTCGGGTAGAGTGTGTAAGATTTTATTAATTTGTTTAAATTTAATCAAATTTGCTTAAGTTATTATTCTTAATGATATTATCCAGTCTTCTGGCGTATTGTTCTTTAATTTCTGAGTAATTTTCTAGGGTGTGAATGGCAGTGAGCCCTGTGAGCTTTTTGTTTTCTTTTTGATACTCAAATCTTAATTTTCTAAATTCTTCATAAGCAAAATGGCGGTTAAGATTTAGCACATAAGCATCCACGCTTTCTTGCAAGCTGTCAAAAATCTTTATTTTGTGTGTTTTGCCCGCTTGTCTTTGCTTAGGGATAATGCCTCTGCCTTCAAAGGTGTATTGACCAAAAAGATTGTTCGCTTCTTTAACAAAGCGGCTCGTGCCTGTGCCACTTTCAAGCATTGCTTGAGCTATGCCCATAGACTTTGGCACGGTGCCAATTCTCATTTGATAATCTTTATAATCAAACAAATGCTTCACGCGGTATTTTTGCTGCAAAGCGCTGAGCCTTTGAAATTCTTTAGGATTTAAATTTCTAAAGCCTGTTTTTGCATAATGCTTGAAAATATGATCGATAAATTGCTTATCTTGCTCGATTTTTTTAAAACTTTCATCAAAAAGTGCGTTCATTTTTACGATGAAAGTCGCTTTTCGCTGCTGGATATCAAGCTTATAAAAACTCTCATCAAAGCCCCCTTTTATCGCAAACGCAAATAGGGGCAAAAAACTAAGCAAAATTAAAATGCGCTTCAAAGCAAAACCTCACTTTAGCCTTAAAATAAAGCTTATGATCAAGCATTTTAAAGCTCGCTAAATCGCCACTTTTTGGCTCTAAAACACACTCATTTTTAACTTTATTTGCCAAATTTGCCAGATAAAAGCAAGCCGCCATCCCCGTGCCACAGGCTAGTGTTTCAGCTTCTACACCGCGCTCAAAGGTGCGCACGGCAAATTTTTTATCATTTATAATATGCGCGAAATTTACATTTGCGTTGTATTTATCTCTTAAAATTTTAGCCATTTTTTCATCAAATTCACTTAAATCTTCACAAAAATGCACTAAATGTGGCACTCCAGTATCACAAAGCTGCCAAGTTTTATCAAATTCTTTAAGCTCTTTTTGAAGCAATTTTGGCGCGCTTAAACAAACCTCAACTTCGTTTTTATCAACGCTAGCTCTAATCTCGCCCGCCTTTGTTAAAAAACGCAAATTTTTTGGCTTTTTTAAAAAATGATGCGCAAAATGAGCTGCTGCGCGGCTTGCATTCCCACACATATTAGCCTTGCTTCCATCGCTATTGTAAAAATCCCATTCAAAATCAAACCCAGCACAAGGCTTTATAAGCACAAAGCCATCCGCTCCTATGCCATTAAATCTATCGCAAAGCTTTATAGCCAAATTGCTTGCGTCAAATTTTTTATTTTTTTCTAAAGCACAAAAAACAAAATCATTGCCATTGGCACAATACTTATAAAATTTAGTTTCAAAAGAAAATTCAATCACTTTTATCCTTAATGAAGCACATTTAAATTTATTGTATCAAAAATATTTAAATTTTAAAAATCTAATAAAATAAAAAGCTTAATAAGTTATAATTAGCCTAAAAATTTTAAAGAGTTACAAAATGAAACAAACCAAATATATCTTTATCACAGGTGGCGTGCTAAGCTCACTTGGCAAGGGCATAGCAGCAGCTAGCATAGGAGCACTTTTGAAAAACTCGGGGCTTAAAGTAAGCATTTTAAAGGCCGATCCTTATATCAATGTTGATCCTGGCACGATGAGTCCTTTTGAGCATGGCGAAGTTTTTGTAACTGAGGATGGGGCTGAGACGGATTTAGATTTGGGTCATTATGAGCGTTTTTTGGATGAAAATTTAAGCCAGCTTAATAATTTTACCACAGGGCGTGTCTATCAAAGCGTGATAGAAAAGGAGCGCCGGGGCGAGTATCTAGGAAAGACTATTCAAGTCATCCCGCATATTGTAGATAATATTAAAGAGCGCATTATCGCTGCAGGGCGCGCTAAAGACATTTTAATCGTAGAAATTGGCGGCACTGTGGGAGATATCGAGGGTTTGCCCTTTTTAGAAGCCATTCGCGCGCTTAGGCTTGAAGTGGGCAAAGAAAATGTGATGAATATTCATCTTACTTTAGTGCCTTTTATCAAAGCAGCAGGCGAGCTAAAGACTAAGCCTACTCAGCATAGCGTTGGCGAGCTGCGCCGTATAGGAATAAGTCCTGATATGATCATTTGTCGTTGTGAATTTCCGCTTAATAGAGAACTTAAAGAAAAAATCGCCATTTCGTGTGGTGTGGAGAAAAACTGCGTCATTGAAAGCGTGGATATGGCAAGTATTTATCAAATCCCGCTTCATTTTTTAAAGCAAGATATTTTAACGCCTATTGCCAAGCTTTTGCATTTAAAGCCTTTAAAGCCTGATTTAAGTCATTATGATAGTCTTGTAAAACGCATTGTAGCGCCAAATGATGAAGTAAAAATCGCCTTTGTAGGCAAATATATCGATTTAAAAGAAAGTTATAAAAGTCTAACCGAAGCCTTAATTCACGCTGGAGCAGCCCTTGATACTAGAGTGAGCTTGAAGTGGTGTGATAGTGAAAAGCTTGAGAATTTGAGCTTAAAAGATGAATTTAAGGATATCAGCGGCATTTTAGTGGCTGGAGGCTTTGGAAACAGAGGCATTGAAGGCAAGATAAAAGCGATAAATTATGCCAGAGAAAATAAGGTGCCCTTTTTAGGAATTTGCTTAGGAATGCAGCTTGTATTAGTCGAATTTGCTAGAAATAAATTGGGATTAAAGGGAGCAAATTCGACCGAGTTTGATGCAAAATGCAAAGAGCCTGTGGTGTTTTTAATCGACGAGTTTATCGATAAAAAGGGCAATAAACAAATTCGCACGCAAAAAAGTGCGCTAGGTGGCACAATGCGCCTTGGCTCTTATGAGTGTAAAATAGCACCCCATACACTTTTAAGCCAAATTTATGGGGGTAAAAAAAGTGTCAAAGAGCGCCACCGCCACCGCTATGAAGCAAATTTAAAATACCGTAAGGCTTATGAAGAAAATAATCTTTTAATCAGTGGCGAAAGTAATGGGCTTATCGAAGCTGTGGAGCTTAAAGAGCATCCTTTTTTCTTAGGTGTGCAGTTTCATCCTGAATTTACTTCTCATCTCGTGAGTGCAAATCCTGTTATTTTCGCATTTATCAAGGCGGCTTTAGAGTATGCTAAGCAAAGCTGATGTAAAACGTCTTTTAAGCGAACGTTTTAAGGATGATAAACACACGAGCTTGAGTGATTTACCCCTGCCAAGTGCGTTTAAGAATATTGAAAAGGCTGCAAATCGCATTAAAGAAGCTATTGATAGTAATGAAAAGGTCGCTATTGTTGGCGATTATGATGTTGATGGGGTCATTTCTTGTGTGATTTTGAGTGAATTTTTTGATGATATAGGCTTTGATTATATTGTGAAAATTCCAAACCGCTTTAAAGACGGATATGGGCTGAATGTAAATCTTATTAAGGAGCTTCAAAACGCGGGCGTGAGCTTAATCATCACTGTGGATAATGGTATAGCAGCGCTTGAAGCGGGTGAGTTTTGCAAAAATGCTGACATTGATTTAATCATAACAGATCATCACACCCCGCAAAATGAGCTGCCACAAGCTTTTGCCATCATCAATCCCAAGCAAAAAGATTGTCCTTTTCCAAATATTGAAATTTGTGGTGCGCAGGTGGCTTGGTACTTGGTAGCGATGATTAAAAAAGTGTGTAAAATCACTTATGATATGTGTAAATTTATCGACTTGCTTGCCATTGCCATTATCGCTGATATGATGGAGCTTAGGGATTTAAACCGCGTTTTGGTGCGCCAAGGATTAAAGCAAATCAATGCGTCAAAGCGCCCTGCATTTAAGGCTGTTAAAGCGATGTTTCAAAAAGAAAATTTTGATTATGAGCATTTTGGCTTTTTAATCGCTCCTTTGCTAAACTCAGCTGGAAGAATGGATGATGCAAGCCTTACTTATGAGTTTTTGCGCACAAAAAGTGCAGATGAAGCAGCGCGCCTTTTAAATGAAATTTCTTCTTTAAATGAAGTACGAAAAACTCAGGAGCGCGAGCTTTTTGAAGAGTGTTTAGAACAAATTTCAAAGGATGATGAGATCATCATTGTGCATAAAAAAGGCTGGCACGAGGGCGTTTTAGGTATAGTTGCAAGTAGATTAGCAAGACATTTTAATAAGCCTAGTTTTGTTTTTAGCGAAAATGAGGGTAAGCTTAAAGGAAGTGCCAGAACTGTGGGTCAAATTGACATTTTAAAGCTTATTGAGGCTCAAAGTGATTTATTATTAGCCTTTGGCGGACATAAAGGAGCAGCTGGACTTAGCTTAGAAAGTGCAAATTTAGAAAAATTAAGGCTGAATTTAAACTCTGAAGTTGCAAGTTTTGATAAAGAAGAATTTTTAAGCACGGATGAAATTTTAGGCGAGCTAAATGCTAAAGACATTGACTTTGAGCTTTTAGAAATACTTGAAAGCTTTGAGCCTTACGGACAAAAAAATCCCAAGCCCTTGTTTAAATTTCAAAAGCTTAAAATCAAGCATATAAAAAAGCTGGGCAAGGATGAAAGACATCTTAAGCTTATCTTAGATAGTGCTGGCACAAGCCTTGAAGCTGTTTTTTTTAATTTCAATAAAGAGCCTAATATAGATGAGGAGCTTTCTTTTACTGCTTATATTTGTAAAAACGCTTACAGGGGGCTTATAAGCGCGCAACTTGTCATCAAGGAGTTTTTATGAAAAAAATTTTAATCCTAGCCACAGGCGGCACTCTTGCAGGACAAAGCCTTAAGGATAAAAAAGGCGAGCTTAAGGGCTATAAGGCAGGGGTTTTAGACATTCAAAGCTTGATTGATAAAAATATGCAAAAAAAGGCAAAAATTACTTGCAAACAAATTGCAAATATAGACAGCTGCGAAGCAAATGAAAAGCTTTGGTTTAAGCTTTTAAGAGAGTGTGAGAAGGCTTTTAAAGAATTTGATGGCGTAATCATCACTCATGGAAGCGATACTTTAGAAGAAAGTGCTTATTTTCTAAGTCTTAGTTTAAAATGCAAAGCCCCAGTAATCTTTACAGCAGCGATGAAGCCAAGTGATAGAATGGGAAGTGATGTTTTTTTAAATTTAAATAATGCTCTAAATTTAGCCTTAAAATGTGCTTATAAAGGCGTTTTCATCACAATGAATGATAAAATTTTTCATCCCGCTTACACGCAAAAAACGCATAGTTTAAGCTTAAATGCCTTTGAGAGCTTAGAATTTGGAAGCTTAGGTTTAATTATAGAAAATGAGCCTTATTTTTTTAGAAAGCTTGATAAAAGCGAGCTTGAGCCTAAATTTAACTTAAAGGGTATAAAAGGCCTTCCTAGGGTGGATATTATCTTTTCTTATGCAGATGATAAAAGTGAAATTCTAGCAAAAAATCTTGTAAAACTTGGAGCAAAGGCTCTAGTCATAGCCACCTTTGCTTCAGGTAGCATTAAAAATGCCTTAAAAAAATGCTTAAAAGAGCTTGAAAAAAAGGGTATAAAGATAGTTTTATGCACTCAGGCACTAAGCTCTTTTGTGCTTACAAAAGAAGGATTTAATTTTAAAAGTGCTAGAAAAACACGTATACAAACGGCTTTAAAACTAGCTTGTAAAAGTTTAAAAGAAAATGTTTAAGCTAGCCATTAATCGCCCTATCACAACCTTAATGTTTTTTAGTGCGCTAGTCATTTTTGGACTCATTTCAGCCTTTATTATGCCTATAAATTTATATCCAAATGTAAGCATTCCTTTGATTAAAATTTCAAGCACGGCAAATGGGGATATAAATTTTATAGAAAGTAAAATCACAAAAGAAGTTGAAAATGCTTTAGCTGAAATTGACGGTATTAAAACTATAAATTCAGCAAGCTATGATAATTTTAGCGTGAGTGTTGTTGAGTTTGAACTTGATAAAAACTTAGAAATTGCAGCAAATGATGTGCGTGATAAAATTTCAGCCACAGCCTTACCTGTAAAGCCTAAAATTGAAAAAGTAGCCTCGGATGCAGGAGCGGTGCTTTCTTTATTTTTCTATTCTGAGGATAAAGAAAAATTAATGCGCTTGATTGATGATAAATTAAAGCCCTTTATACAACGTATTAATGGAGTGGGTAAAATCACCACCACAGGCTTTTTAAAGCCACAAATTCGCATAAAATTAAATCCGGGCTTATTAGAAAAATATCATTTAAACGCCCTAGAAGTAGCAAAAATCATAGAAGCACAAAATTTCAAAAGCGCACTAGGTGAGCTTGAAAATAGCGAGCAAAACTATCTTTTAAAGGGCTATTTTGAAGCTACTAGCATAAAAGAGCTTGAGAATTTACGCTTAATGAGTGGGGTGTTTTTAAGTGACGTAGCCACTATCTCACAAGGCTTTGAGGATAAAAAGCAAGCAGCTTTTTTAAATGAGGATGGAGTTTTACTTGAAATTGGCAAGGTAAGCGCTAGTAATGCTTTAAGTGTGATTAAAAATATCAAAAATGAGCTTAAAAATTTACAAAGCTTAGCGGGCAAGGACATTAAAATCAGCCTTGTTTATGATAAAAGTGAAAATATCAAAAAACATTTGTTTCAAGTGCTTGAGGACTTAGTTTTAGGCATAGTTTTAACAGTGATTATAGTCTTTTTGTTTTTAAGAAATTTAAGTGCTACCATCATCGCTAGCCTTGCTATACCTACTTCTATCATCGCTACTTTTTTTCTCATTCATTTATTAGGCTATGATTTAAACCGCCTTAGTTTCATCGCCTTAACCCTTAGCATAGGCATTTTTGTAGATGATGCTATAGTGGTGATTGAAAATATCGCTAAGAAAATGAATGAAGCTCCTGCTTTAGAGGCTGCATTTTTAGGCATTAAAGAAATAGGCTTTAGCATTTTAAGTATTTCAGCCGTGCTTTTGTGCGTTTTTATACCCATTTCTTATATGAACTCAGTGCCGGGACTTTTTTTCAACGCCCTTGGCATAAGCGTTGCAAGCGGAGTTTTTGTAAGCTTTTTAGTCGCTGTTTTTTTAATTCCTAGTTTGAGTGCAAGATTTTTTAATGCTAAAAAAAGCAAATTTTATGAAAAAACAGAGCCTTTTTATGAGAAATTAGAAAGCACTTATCAAAAATTACTGAGTAAAATTTTAAAAAATAAAGGCAAATTTATACTTGCTAGCTTTGCTTTGATTTTATTTTGCTTTTTCTTAGCCTCTCGTTTGGGACTTGATTTTTTACCTATGGAGGATGATAGCGAATTCCAAGTTTTGCTTGAAAATAAAGAAGATTTAAGCCTTGAAGCAATGAGAGAAAAATCCTTAAAAATCTTAGAGCAAATCAAAAGAGATGAAAGAGTGAGCCATGCTTATTTACTAGTAGGCTACACCGATGCAAAAGAGGCTAAAAAGGCTAAAATTTATGTCAAATTAAAGCCTTTGAATGAGCGCCGTCAAAGACAGCCTGAAATTGTGAAAGAATATTTAGAAAAAGACTTTGCAAAAAATGATGAGAATTTAAAAGAGCTTAAGATTAAGGTGCTTGAGCTACCTAAATTTGAAGGAGCTGGCATTGATGAGCCTATACAGTTTTTAGTGCTAGGTGATGATTTAAATGAGCTTTTAAAAGCAAGCGAAAGAGCAAAAAAGGTGCTAGCAAGCAAGGAGCAAATAAGCGGTATTGATGATAATGCGCACTCACAAAAGGCTGAAGTTTCTATTTTTATAGATAGAGAAAAGATGAAAAAATTAAATGTGGATGCGAAGTATTTAGCAGGGGTTTTAGCTTATTCTTTTTCTCAGCAAAGTGTTGGTAGTATGGACTTTAATCAAAATAAAGATGATATTATTTTAAGTTTTGATGAAAATTTCAAGCAAAATTTAGAAAGCTTAAAACGCATTAAAATTAAAAATAATGACGGCTTAGAGCTTGATTTAAGTGCAGTTGTAAGCTTTTCTTTAGCCAGTAATTTAGGCGTGATTAACCGTTATAATAAAACTAGAGCTGTTAAAATCACTGCAAGCAATGGGGATTTATCCTTAGGCGAGGTGCAAAATTTACTTTTAAAAAATATGCCTGAAATTCTAGGGGATAAGGGCTTAAATTATGCCTTTTCAGGCTTTATAAATTTACTTAAAGAAACGGTGAGCGGCTTTTTAACAAACATTATTTTAGCCTTTTTGCTCATTTATTTAATCCTAGCTGCTTTGTATGAAAGCTTAATTTTACCCTTTATCATCATGCTTACTATGCCCTTAGCCTTTGCTGGAGCTTGCTTTGGGCTATTTATTACGGGAAATAATTTTTCACTTTTTGTCCTAGTAGCCCTAATCTTACTTTTTGGAATGGTCGGTAAAAACGCCATTTTGCTTGTAGATGTGGCAAATAAAAAATGTAGTGAAGGGCTAAGCGTAGATAGAGCCTTAATCGAAGCTGCTGATTCAAGGCTTAGAGCGATTTTGATGACAACTTTTGCTATGATTTTTGCTATGCTTCCTTTGGCCATTTCAAGGGGTTCTGGCTTTGAGGGAAATTCTCCTATGGCTGTGGCTGTGATTTTTGGACTTATTTCATCAACTGCACTTACTTTGCTTGTCGTGCCTGCTTTATTTGGCTTTGCTTATAAGCTTGATAGTAAATTAAGAAAAATTTATCAAAGAAAGAAGATTTAAAATTTAAATTAAAATGCGCTCGTAAAATCATCATTTAAAGCCTATAAAATTGCTCTTGGTCTTTAAAATTGATGAAATTTATTTTTGTAATGAGTGGATTAATCTAGCATTATTTTTTTATTATATCCTTTGCATTTATATATTGAATTTTAAGGAAAAATAATATGTTTCACATTGTCTTTAACGCCGATGAAAACTATATCAAATACACCGCGGTTTTAATCAATTCTATCATCAAAAAC
>CAKVAF010000007.1 GCA_934718785.1 uncultured Campylobacter sp.
TTTTTATCAGTATCATAAGCAATCATAGCTAGACCTAGTTTATAAGCTAGATGATTTTTGATTCTTTCAGCCGCTGAGTGTGGGTTAGTGAATGTTGATGAGAGCATTATTTATTCTTTCGAAAATTTTCATTATAACAAAAAATACATAAATTTAAAATATTTTATCAACAAATGTAAAAACTCCTTTTAAAAAGCTAAACTCAAATGAGAATTTAAGTAGATTTTTGATAAAAAGAGTATTGAATTTTCTTTTAGGTGCTATAATTAGGCGAAATTGAAACAAAATAATCATTTAGGACTTTCATTTTATAAATTTTAAAATAAATTTAAAAAATGAGTCTAAAACAAGGATAAATAATGAAAACTTCGGTATTTGAGTATGAAAATTATATGATAGATGTGGATAATTCTTTACTTGAAAGAATTTTAAGAGAAAGAGAAAATTATCAAAGTGAAGAATATACAAAAAAAGATGTTATCAATGCTTTGAGTGCTGAAAGCCTAAATTTAGAGCATTTAAAAGCCCTTTTAAGTCCAGCGGCTGAGAGCTTTTTAGAAGAACTTGCCTTTAGGGCAAGGGTTGAAACAAAAAAGCATTTTGGAAACTCAGTAGCTTTATTTACGCCGCTTTATTTGAGTAATTTTTGCGCGAGCAAGTGCGTTTATTGTGGCTTTCAAGAAGGAAATAAAATCGCGCGTGCAAAACTGAGTGAAAAAGAAATAATCGCTGAGATGAAAGCTATCGCTAAAACCGGACTTGAAGAACTTTTGCTTTTAACGGGCGAGGGGCGAGTTTATGCTAGCGTGGAGTATATCGCGCGCGCTTGCGAGCTGGCAAGAGATTTTTTCAAAGTCGTTGGCGTTGAGGTGTATGTGATGAATGAGAGCGAATACGAGGCTTTGCATGCCAAGGGCTGTGAGTTTGTAACCGTGTATCAGGAAACTTACAATCCTTTAAAATACGCTAAAATTCACATTTTTGGCGAAAAACGCGTTTTTCCTTTTCGCTTTAACGCCCAGGAAAGAGCGATAAAAGCAGGCATGCGTGGGGTGGGCTTTGGAGCGCTTTTAGGCATAGATGATTTTAGAAAAGACGCCCTTGCGACAGCACTTCACGCACATTTTTTACAGCAAAGATATCCCTGGGCTGAAATTTCGCTTTCAGCCCCACGACTTCGTCCTATCATTAACAATAGAAAAATCAGCCCAAAAGATGTCACAGAAGCTAGACTTTTGCAAATTTTATGTGCTTATAGGCTTTTTTTGCCCTTTGCAAATATTGTAGTCTCCACGCGCGAAAGGGCAGGCTTTAGAGATAAAATTGTAGATATTGTAGCCACTAAGGTTTCAGCAGGCGTTTCAGTAGGCATAGGAGAAAGAGCGGGCGAGAAAAAGGGCGATGATCAGTTTCAAATCAGCGATGAAAGAAGCGTGGTTGAAATGCTAGCGATGATAAAAAAGGCGAATTTGCAGCCTGTGATGAGCGAGCAAATTTATGTGGGTTAAAAAAATTATCGCTATTAGCGACAGACACGAGGTTGAGGGTGATTTTTTAACTCATATTGAAAGGCTTGCAAGTGCTAAAATTGACGCTTTAGTCCTGCGTGAAAAGGATTTAAGTGAGTTTGAATATTTTGATTTAGCTAAGGAAGTTTTAAGCATTTGTAAGAAAAAAAAGCTCACTTGTATCTTACACAGCTTTGATAGGGTGGCTTTGAAGCTTAATTGCAAATTTTTTCACTGCCCGCTTGGTATTTTAAAGCAAGAACCACGAATTGTAAGATACTTTCATTTATTTGGCACTTCGGTGCATAGTGTGGATGAGTTAATGCTTGCTCAAAGATTTAAATGTAATTACGCCATTGCTGGACACATTTTTGAAAGCTTGTGTAAAGTAGGGCTTGAGAGTAGGGGGGTAGAGTTTTTAAAAGAGCTTTTAAAGCTAGCAAAAATACCTATTTATGCAATCGGCGGGATAAACTTAAGCAATTTAGCGCTTTTAAAAGACCTTGACATCGAGAGCGTTTGTATGAGAAGTGTTTTAATGCAAGAAAAAAATTTAAAAAATTTCATCAAAGAGTGTAGGCAAATTTTAAGCTAAAAGCTTTTAGTAGGTGCTTTTGCGAGATTTTTTAAAATTATTAATCAAATATAACTTTTCATTAATAAATTTATATATAATTTCAAAATTAAAATTTAAATAAGGAAAGCAAATGGTAGTAAGAGTTGAAAATCCAAACGATAGAACGGCGTATTTGGAGCTTAACCGCGATGATATGGAGCTTTTGCTCGAAGAGCTTGTGCTTCATTATGAGAATTTAGACCAGTTTATAGACGCTTTTGATTTGGTTGAAGTGACTTCAAAAGTAAATGATGACTTGGGCGAGTAAAATTTGACTTTCGGCTTTCATTTAAGCCGAAAATTCTTTATTTTCTGCAATTTAATTTCTTTTATATCTTTATAATTTTATTTATACAATAAACAAATTTCTCATACTTTAAAATTTCTTCAAAAATTAAATTCTCAAAAACTTTTTAAAATGATAACTTTTATATTTATTTAGGGTTTGATCTGGGTTAAAATTTTTTAAAATTAAGGCTAAAATTCTCTATTTTTCGCCAAATTTCTTATGAATTTTAAAAAAATTCTCAAAAACTTTTTAAAATGATAACTTTTATCTTTATTTAAGTTAAAAATCAATATACTTGTGCTTAAATTTTTTGAAAATACTTATATAAAGAAGGTTTAAATCGATGAAAAAATTCCTATTTTTACTCGCCATTTTATCATCGTTTGCTTTTGCGCGTGTTGAAGATTACATCGCTGAAGCTGAAATTATCAAGGCAATGTTTAATGAAAGTGTAGAGCTTTACAAAAGCGGCAAAGCCCCAGAAGCAAAGAAAAAGGCTGAAGATGCTTATTTTCAGCACTTTGAAAATATGGAAGGACCTATCGGGCGCAATATTGGGCGCAAAGCCATCACAATGGAGCGTAAATTTACAAATTTGCGCCGTATGTATAAGGATAATGTAGATTTAGAAAAGGTGCAAGCCTTAATTGATGGGCTTATTTTTGATTTAGATGAGGTTGCGCCTATTGTGCAAAATGGCTTTCATTTAAAGGCTGAAAAAAGCGATGGACCTGTCGATCAAAAGGCAGATGAAGAATCATCCATTAAAGCAAATGCCGCGCGTGCAGCCAGCGCGGATGCGATGTTTGAAAAATTCTCAAGCACCCCTACAACTACTCCTGCAGCGAGTGAAACTCCAGCTCAAAATGCAGAAACTGCGTCTGCAAGTTCAAATGTGCCAACTCAAAGCGCAGCAGCAAATTCTAAAATCCCAAGTGCCAGTGATTTAGCAAATAAAAGCGATACCGAAGTCGTCGCAAGTCTTCAAAGTGCTGCGGCGATAAATCCTAAGCTTCAAGCTTTGATGGATAATATCTCAGCCAAATTTGGCGAAGCAGCAAGTGCATTTAAAAATAAAGAAAGTCAAAAGGCAAAAGATTTGCTTAATTCTGCTTTATTTGATGATTATAGAAATTCAAAAGTTGAAATTGCGGTGAGTAATTTTGTGGGCGCAGATAAAGACGCAGCTATTCAACAAGGCGTTAGAAGTGTTATTATGAAGATTAATGATGAAAATGCTAGCCTTGATGAAAAGACACTTAGAGATAGTTTAGAAAAGGTTGAAGATGAAATTTTTGATGCGTTTTTAGCCTTACCTCAGGATCAAATTGCCAATTTGCAAGTGGCTGGCTTTGATGAAAATTCAGTTACAAATGTTGATTATTCTAAGGTTGCAGATGATTTAAAAATCGCATTTAACAATATCTTAGATGATTATCAAGGCTTTAATCAATCCAGCATTGACGCACTTCAAAGTGCTTATTTGGATATTTTTGAAGGCACAGGTATGGAGTATAAAATCGGTGCGGTGGATAGTTCTTTAAAGCTTAAGATTGAAGCCTTTTTTACGCAAGGTCTTGCTCTTATTAAAGAGGGCGCACCAAAAGAAGAGCTTGCTAAGACTTTTGATACTATAAATTCACTTGTAGCAGGCGTTTTAGAACAAATTCAAAGCTCTAGCCCTTATTCGCTGTTTGTTTGGGCATTTAGCATACTTTTAAGAGAGGGTTTAGAAGCCTTGATTATCGTGGTTGCGATTGTGTCTTATCTTGTTCAAAGTGGCAATTCAAAGCGTTTAAATATCGCTTATTCAGCCCTTTTAACAGGTGTTGTTTTAAGCTTTGTAACCGCGTTTTTAGTCTCGTGGATCTTTAAAAGCACTGCAGGGCAAAACAGAGAAATTTTAGAAGGCGCGACTATGGTCGTTGCGGTGTTCTTCCTTTTCTATGTGGGCTTTTGGTTACTTAGCCGCGCGGGCAATGAAAAATGGGCGAAATTCATTAAAGAACAAACGCAAGATTCTATTTCTCAAAACTCCTCGCGTATGCTTTGGATTACTGTATTTTTGGCTGTTTATAGAGAAGGTGCTGAAACTGTGCTTTTTTATCAAGCACTTTTTGTGGATGCAAAGACAGGGCTTGATTATACAGGTGTATTTGCAGGGCTTGGCGTGGGCTGCTTGGTTATTGTTATTTTATTTTTCTTACTCAAAGCAGGTGCGCTTAAAATCCCTGTCAAGCAGTTTTTTTATATTACTTCATATATTATTTTTTACATGGTCTTTGTCTTCACAGGCAAGGCTGTGGGCGAGCTTATCATGGGTAAGGTCATCGAGCCTACGATGATACCTTTCAAATTTGAGCCAATTGACTGGCTTGGAGTTTATCCTTATTATGAATCGCTCGTGCCTCAAGGTATAGTTTTAATCTTACTCATTTTGGGTATTTTTATAACACATAAAATCACATCAAAACAAAGGAGTTAATATGCTAAAAAAAGCATTATTAAGTGTTGCAGCTGCGGCTGTTTTTTCTGTGAATGCGTTTGGTGGCGAAGTGCCAATTGGCGATCCACAAGAGCTTAATGGTATGGAAATCGCTGCTGTTTATCTTCAGCCAATCGAAATGGAGCCACGCGGTATTGATTTAGCAGCTTCACTTGCTGACATTCACCTTGAAGCTGATATTCACGCTCTTAAGGGTAATAAAAATGGCTTTCCTGAAGGCTTTTGGATTCCAAATTTAACGATTGCTTATGAGCTTAAAAACTTAGATACAGGCGGCGTTAAAAGAGGAACTTTTATGCCTATGGTGGCTGATGATGGTCCTCACTATGGTGCAAATATCGCTATGGAAAAAGATAAAAGCGGCAAATTTGGCGTAGGTAACTATGAGCTTACTTATGTGATTGAAAATCCTGAAAAACAAGGATTTGGTCGCCATACTGACGCTGAAACAGGCGTTGGCAAGTGGTTTGAGCCATTTAAGGTAACTTATAAATTCAAATACACAGGCACACCTAAATGATTTTAAGCCCTATTTATAGGGCTTAAAACTTGTTATTGTTTGAAAAGGTGCTTGTTGTGTTAAAAATTTAAATTTAAATTTAAATCATCAGTAGTTTTTAAAGTGGTTTTTGAAATTTAAAAAATTCAAATAAAATTGCCGCTTTTAAATTGAGCTGATAACGGTGTTAAATTTAAATTTAAACTTTTAAAAAAGGCTTTATTTTGAGTATTTATTTTGTGCAGTTTTTTTCAGTGCTTTTGCCCCTAAGCTTCATCACAGCACTTTTTACAAGGTATATAAGAAAGTTTTCTTCTATATTTTTAACGCTATTTTTAGGCTTTTTATTTGCTTATTTTGCCTTTTTTATTGCAAATATTTATTTAAAAGTTGAAGCCATTCACTTTTTTGCAAATATCATTTTAATCATCGCTTTGCTTTTGGTGCTTGTTTTTTACGCTTTTAAAAACGAAATTTTAAAATTTGCAATTTTATTCATTCTTTCCTTTTGCTTTTTTATTAAATACTCTCACGCAAGCGTTGATTTTCCTATATTTGCAAATGAGCTTTTAGATAATGAGACGATTTTTTCACTCGCTTTTATTTTATTCGCCTTATTGCTTAGCTTTTGCTTTTTCTTTTTTACAAGATGGCAAAGCAAATTCAATGAAAAACTCAGCTTTATATTTTTGATTATTTTTGTGCTTTGTGAAAGCGATGAAGCCCTAGCTAGTGTGGTTTTAACGGCAATTCGAGAAGGCTTTTTAGACGCTCATAGCCTGCTTTTATCTTTTGTGGCAAAAAGTCTTTATTATGCTTTTTCAATCATTTATTTGTATTTATTTTTAATCTTCATCTTAGGTCTAAATTGTCTCTTAAAAAGGGCAAAGCACATTCATAAAACGCATTTATTTGACAATGATTTTAGACAAAAAGTGGCTTTAAATTTACAAATTAGAAATTTCTTTATCCTTGCTATTGCTAGTATTTTTTTATCTATAAGCGTGCTTTCTTATTTTACTTTAGTCGCTTCAAAACCTATTGAAATCGACACGCCAACAGAAATCACACCTGATGAAAATAACGAATTTGTCTTTGATGTGGCTATACTTAGGGATAATAATTTACACCGCTTTGCTTATGTTACAAGCGAGGGCAAGGTTGTGCGCTTCTTTCTCATCAATAAAAGAGAAGACAAAGACTCGCCTGTGGCGGTATTTGACTCTTGTATGCTTTGTGGGGATATGGGCTATGTGAAGCGCGGTGGCGAGCTCATTTGTATTTCTTGTAATGTGCGTATATTTTTACCTAGCGTGGGTAAAGAAGGCGGGTGCAATCCTATTCCATTAAAATACACTTTTGATGGGCAAAAAGTCATTATCAAGCTTGCTGATGTGATTAAGGGTTCTGGCTATTTTACTCAGGTAAAAGAAATTGAGGTAAAAGATCCTGTAGATGGCTCAAAGCTCATTAATTTACAAGCGCCATATTCTTACACTTATGCGGGGCTTACTTATTATTTTTCAAGTGAGAAAAATTATGATCTTTTCAGGCAAGATCCAAGTAAATTTGTGGATTCTAATGCAAGTGCGAAATTTAGAATCCAAGGATATTAAAGGATAATTATGTTTTTAACACTCATTAAAAACTCGATTTTAAGAAACAAAACGCAGAAAATGCTGACTTTTCTAGCTTGCTTTTTAACAACCGTGCTCATTTGCTCTATGCTCAATCTTACCTTAGGCGTGGGAAATGAAGTGGGTAAGCAGCTTAGAAGCTATGGTTCAAATATCGTCGTTTTGCCTAAAGGAAGCTCTTTAAGCATAGAAGTGGGAAATCAAATTTATGAACCACTTAAAAACAAAAGCTACTTAGATGAGAGCAATTTGCATAAAATCAAAGAAATCTTTTGGCGCAATAATATCACGGCTTTTGCACCCTTTTTAGAAGGCGAAATTTCTTTTAGTTCAAATGAAAACAAAGAAGCCAAAAAAGGCATTATCCTAGGCACTTATTTTGATAAAAAAATCGATGTAGCCGATGAAGATGACTTTCACACAGGTATTAAAAGATTGTATCCGCTTTTAAGCGTTGATGGAGCTTGGGCAAGTGATGATAGTGTCGATGAAATAATGCTTGGCGACACTTTTGCAAAAGAAAATCAGCTCAAAATAGGAGACAGCTTAATAATCAATGATAAAAGCCTTAAAATCGTAGGTATCATCTCTCATTTTAGCAAAAATGAAAATAAAATCATCACAAGCTTAAAACTAGCTCAAGAAATTTTAAACAAACCCGGGCTTTTCAGTAAAGCTGAAGTATCAGCTTTAACTATACCTGAAAATGATTTAGCGCAAAAGGCACGCAGGGATTTAAGCTCACTCAATCAGCTTGAATATGACAAATGGTATTGCACCGCTTATGTAAGCTCCATAGCCTATCAAATCGAAGAAGACTTTAAGGGCGCAAGTGCTAAGGCACAAACAAGCATTTCAGAAGCTGAAGGGCTGATTATCAATAAAGTGCAAAGCTTGATGGGAGCGACAGCTGTGATTTGTCTTATTGTCGCAAGTGTGGCTATTTCATCACTGATGAGCTCAGAAGTGCATAGAAGAGCTAAAGAAATAGGGCTTTTAAAGGTATTAGGTGCTACGACAGCGCAAATTTATCTTATTTTTGTGTGTGAAAATTTATTGGTTGCTCTTTTTGCGGCATTTTTAGGCTGGCTTTTGGGGCTTGGGCTTTGCGAGCTCATTGCTTATCAAATTTTTAATCACAGCATTGAGTTGAGCTTTATTTCTTTGCCGCTTTGCCTTGTTTTTGCGCTTTTAGCGGTGCTTCTTGGCTGCTTATTTGCCTTAAGAGGCGTTGCAGCTCTTACTCCAGCCGAGATGCTTTATGGGAAATAATTTTTTATTTTTAGAGATTTTTAAAAGCCTAATTCACTCTTTTAATAGAGTTTTTACTATTATTTTGGCTATTTTTATCGCCACGAGTGTGAGCGGGGCTTTTTTAAATATTTATTTTGATTTAGAAAACAAATTCTCACACGAGCTTAAGGCTTATGGGGCAAATCTTACCATTTCGCCTTTAAAGGGCAATCTAATCTCAAATGATGAGTTTTTGAAAATCGAAAAAGAGCTTGGTCAAAAGGGTGTTACGCCTTATTTATATGAGTTTTTTAATGTTGATGGAAATGATGCTTTAGTGCTTGGCACGAATTTTAGCTCACTTAAAATCACAAAGCCCTTTATCGAAAGCGTGCAAGGAAGCTTTTCGCTGAGTGATTTTAAAGATAATTCAGCCTTTGTGGGCTATGATTTGGCTTTAAAAATGATCAGTGGCAACAAGCAGCTAAGCCTTAAAAGCCTTATAAATAAAGAAATTCAAGTCTTTAATGCAAACAGCGGCAAAAGCACAAAACTAGTCATTAAAGGCGTGATAAGAAGTTCTGATGAGCTTGATAGCTTGCTTTTAGCGCCTTTAAATGTAGTGCAGGATTTAAGCGGGGAATTGGGTGTTAATTACGCTTATGCTTTGGTTTATGGAAACTTTGATGAAGTGAGCGCTAAGGCGAGCAGCTTAAGTGATGATAAAACGAGTTTAAAGCCTATTTCATCGATATCTTTAAGTGAATCTTTGGTGCTAAATAAGCTTAAAGCTTTGATGTTTTTAATCATTCTAGTTGTTTTAATCATCTCAAGCACAAGCGTCAATACCACACTTAGCGCCATTATTTTAGCGCGTAAAAAAGAAATTGCTCTGCATTTAGCCTTAGGAGCGAAAAAAAGTGATGTGATAAAGCTTTTTGGGCTTGAATGTTTGGTGCTTACGGTATTTGCTTCTATTTTAGGCATTGCTTTTGGCTATGTTTTGGCAAATATTTTTGGTAAATTAGTTTTTGACTCAAGCATTGATTTTAGATTTTTAGCTGCGTTTATCGCCTTTTTACTGAGCCTAGTTTTTGCGTTTATCGCAAGTATTATTCCTATTAAAAAGGCTTTAAAAATCAATGTTTGTGAAAATTTGAAAGGTGAGTGATGAAAGAAATTATCAAATTAGAGCATATTTACAAAATTTTTGGCGATGTCAAGGCTTTACAAGACATTAATTTAAGTGTGCAAAAGGGCGAGTGGCTCGCTATTATGGGACCTAGCGGTAGTGGTAAATCCACACTTTTAAACATCCTTTCTTTAATGGATGAGCAAAGCAGCGGCAATTATTTTTTAGACTCTTTGAATGTCAGTGAGCTTAACGAAGATGAAAAGGTCAAAATCCGTCGTGAAAAAATCGGGCTCATCTTCCAGCAATTTCATCTTATCCCTTATCTTAGCGCGATTGAAAATGTAATGCTCGCACAGTATTATCACTCAAGTATTGATGAAGCGGACGCTAAAGCTGTGCTTGAAAAAGTGGGACTTGCACACCGCCTAAGCCACTTACCAAGCCAGATGAGTGGGGGAGAGCAACAAAGACTATGTATCGCTAGAGCTTTAATTAACGATCCTGAGCTGCTTTTAGCTGATGAGCCTACAGGCAATCTCGATGAAGCTAATGAACAAATCGTGCTTGGCATTTTTAAAACACTCAAGCAAGAAGGCAAAACAATAGTTCTCATCACACACAATGAAAGCCTAGGCAAAGAAGCTGATAGGATGAAAATTCTACATTATGGCAAATTTAAAAGCTGAATTCAGCCTTTAAATTTTTGTTGATTTATAAATTTCAAACTGAGACAATTTTAAAATAAATTTATAACTAAATTTTTAAATTTGTAATTTTATTTCAAACTCTCAAGCAAAGTCAAAGCATTTTGGCTATAAATTTCTTTATTTTGAGTGTTAATTTTTTGTATATAAAAATCTGCGTAAGGCAGATAAAACTCTTTAGCAAAGCCTTTTTTAACAAGGCTTTCATCTGTTTTTACAAGCAGTAAATAAGAAGCTGAAGTTTCTAAAATATCCTTGATTTTACCTAGTAATAAGGGGCTTTTTTCATTTGATGAATCATTTTGTTCTAAGCTTAAATTTTTATCGTTTTTAATAAGGTGTTTAACGCTACTTTCAAAGACCTTGCAGCCTAAAATATCAAAATAAAAATACTCGCCTTTTTTAAGATTGCATTCTTTTCTGGTGGCTTCTTCGCTTTTAAAAAGTGTTTTGTTTGTAAGAGTTTTGGCAAGCTCGATGCTTTCAAAGCCCTCGATTAAAAGGCTTGAGCTTTGTTTATCCACAGCTTTAAGGGTGTAAATTTCGCCGTTTTCACCTAAAAACTTGGCCCCTTTTTTAAACTGAGAAGGAAAATCGCTCAAATCAAAAAAACGCACAAAGCCCTTTAAACCCACACTTTTACCGAGCTTTGCGACTGCAAGCTTATTCATCTATGCTTTGAACGCTCACTCTATAACTCGTGCTGTCCTTGCTTTTGCAAGCACCAATGACCGTTTTTATAGCAGAAATCATCTTGCCATTTTTACCTATAAGCTTGCCTGTGTCTATTTTATCGGCGTAGATGATGATTTCTGCGAAGTCTTTGTCTAAATCTACGCGTTTGGTGCTGATTTTTTCAGGAAAATCAGCGATAAGTTTGGCATAAGTTTTTAAAAACTCTTCGACCATAAAAGCCCTTATTTGCTAGTGATTGAAGCGACTTTATCGCTGAGTTTTGCACCCACGCTTTTCCAGTATTTAAGTCTTTCAGCATCAAATTTAATCACTTCAGGCTCGACCATAGGATTGTAATAACCTATGCTTTCTATCCACGCCCCATCGCGTCTTTTGCGGCTATCAGTTACCACGATTCTATAAAAAGGGCGTTTTTTGCGTCCCATTCTTGTAAGTCTTATAACTGTCATTTTTTCTCCTTGAGTTAAGTTTTAATTCTAAGCACTGAATGCCTATAAGTAAAGCTTAAAAGGCTTTTTTGTTTTGATTCATCATTGATAAAAAGCTGTCCATTCCTTTTTTACCTGAGAATTTTTTGGCTAATTTTGCTGCATTTTCAAACTGCTTTAAAAAGCGATTCACTTCCATTTGAGAAAGCCCCGCACCCGCTGCTATGCGCCTTTTGCGCGTGTTATTTAAAAGACTTGGCTGGGCGCGCTCTTTTGGCGTCATCGAGCTTATCATCGCTTTTATATGAAGCATTTGAGCTGAGTTTTCAAAGTCTAAATCTTTAATTTGTGAGGCTAAATTTCCCATTCCAGGTATCATAGCGATTAAAGATTTCATTGAGCCAAGCTTGCTTAAACTTTGCATTTGCGCTAGAAAATCATCAAAATTAAACTCGCCCTTTTTAATCTTTTGCGTGATTTTTTTAGCCTCTTTTTCATCGATAACGGCCGCAGTTTTTTCGGCTAAAGTGGCTAAATCTCCCTCGCCCATAATGCGCCCTACAATGCGCTCAGGCACAAAGCTTTCAAAATCAGCGACTTTTTCGCCTGTGCCTATAAATCTTAAAGGCACATGGGTTTGATAGGCTATGCCAAGTGCCACGCCGCCTTTAGTGTCTGCGTCAAATTTAGACAAAATCACGCCTGTGAGATTTAAGGCTTCATTAAAGCTCATCGCTGTTTTTACCGCGTCTTGCCCACTCATCGCATCAGCGACATAAAAAATTTCATCAGGCTTTATCTCGCTTTTTATAGCCTTAAGCTCGTTCATCAAGGTTTCATCGATGGCTAAACGTCCCGCAGTATCTACAAGCAAAACATCATAACTCTCAGCCTTTTTCAAGGCTTCTTTTGCGACTATGAGAGGATTTTTTTCATTTTCAAGGTAAAAAAGCTCAAAATTATTTGCCGCACAAAGTTGTTTTAACTGCTCTACTGCTGCAAGGCGCTGCAAATCACAAGCAGCGATTAAAACGCGCTTGTTGCGAAGCTTGAGATAATTAGCCAGTTTTGCTGTGCTTGTCGTCTTTCCTCCGCCTTGTAAGCCCACCATAAGCACTATTGTAGGAGGCTTTGGGGCAAAGACAAAGCCACTTTTATTGCCCCCACTCAGTAAAATCTTTTCTAAATTGCTTCTAATGGCCTGCGTAAAGTGCTTTTGCCCTATGCCTGTGCGCTTTAAATCCTCTTCTATCAGGCTTAAAAGCTCTTTAACGACCTTGTGATACACATCAGCTTTCAAAAGGGCTTTTTTAAGCACTTCAAGCGCATTTTTCAAAGCCTTTTCATCATCGACAAAACGAAGCTTAGAAATAGCACTTTTAAACGACGAGCTGATAGTTTCAAACACTTTTAAACCTTTCTTTAAATTGACTTGAATTTCTTTTTCAAAGACGATATTTTAGCCAAATTTTGCTTTAAAAGGCTTTAAAGTATAGAAAAAATTTGAAATTTTAATGATATTTTAAGAGATTTTATATTTGCGCCTTTGCAATAAAAATCAAAGCCAGTAGCCCTTAAATGTGAGATTAGGCGATACTGGCTGAGCTTAATTTTAGACATTTTTATTCAAAATGTCTAAAATTTATATGAAGCAAGCTTAAACTCGCCCAATTCATCATCCGTATTATATCCATAGTTAAAGGCGATATTTTCGATATCTATACCATTGTCTGCATCTATGTTTGCTATCTCGCCCAAAGTGCGAAGACCAAAAATCCTAGTTCGTTGCCTGTATCATAACCTGCTATAAGATTATACGCTTTGAGATTTTTTAAATTTAAATGATACTCAGGGACTATCCACGAAGTCTCTTCGATGTCCATATTGGGTAAGAACGCAGATAAAGGCATTTTTCCGGGAAATTGCTTGAGATAAAATTCTTTACCCGTGCTTGGATTAGTCACTGTAAGGGCTAGGTTGTTTGGTTTTTGTAATTTTCTCTCATACAAAAAATTACCCGGCTTTTCTTGCCAAAATCTTATAGATTCTGCTCTTTGATCCGGGCAAAAACCTATACTCAGCTTAATGGCTTTTCCTTGGTGCTGCAAGATAAATTCCCAAGTTTTGTTATAATCAGCCTCACTTTGCAGGATAAATTCTGCTTCATTAACCTTTTTTCTTTTGTAAATTGAACAAATCAGGGAAAAACACCGCGACAACGCCCAAAGCCGCCGCGATGAAACTTATAATCGAGCCGATGATGATTCTAGGTTTAAAGATTTTTTTGTCATTTTGCATTTTGAACTCCTTGTTTAAATTTTTAATTTTCAATAACTATTGAATTTATAGGTAACTTCTTCGCCATTTACACTGAGCGTAACTTCTAAAATTTTGCTCTTGGGGCAACTTTGCGGGATAGAATAATAATCCCCAAAAGGTATTTGCTTTGTTGGAAATAATGGATCAAACAAAGCCTTTGACACTTCATCAAGGTTTTGATACTCTTGCTTGCTGATAGCAGTATCTAGCATAAGCGTCTTGCCATTAGCATTTTTAAATTGCTTCTTTCCAAGCCACATTAGAGTATAAGCGGCAATTTCATTAGGCTTAATGCCTAAATGCTTTGTCATATACTCATCATATTGTTTTTCGCTACGCATAACATAATCATAAGGTATAACGCAGTTGCCGCGGTTAATCACAACCTTTTCTACGACTGTGCCATTGTCTTGAGATTGTATTTTAATGCTCGTAAAGGTCTGATTGAAGAGATTTTGTCTTGTTTCAAGGCTTACTAAAGGCTTTTCAACAGACTTTCTAACCGAGTTTTTGGCGCCATTATCTATATTTTCACTCTCGCCACAAGCGGCAAAAAGCCCTAAAAATAGCACCATAAAAAGTGTTAAAACACTTTTTTGAAATTTGGGTTTTTTCATTTTTACTCCTTTTGAATTTTTTAAAATTAATTATTAAATTTAACTCAAGCTAGATAAACTCCTTTCATTTTTTCCAAGTGTCCATAAAAAGCGGTCAATTGTCCTGTAATTAAACTCTTCAAATTTAAAAAACTTTTGAAACGTATCAATCACACTCACTAAATTTGCATAATCTTTTAAAAAATTTGTGCTGATTTTAGAGTTGTAGAAGTTGAATTTATTATTAAATTCTTTCAGCTTCTCATCCACTAAGCTGCCATAAATGGGAAATTTATCCCTATTATGCAGGCTGCAGTATTTGCTCGCAAAGGAGTAAAACCTTTTCTTTGAAAGCTCTTGACTTTTTTCGGCAATTTCATTTACAAGCTCTAAATTGCCTTTTTCAAGCCTTTTATCAAAATCCTTGCAAGAGTGTATGAACTCAGCGATTTCTAGCCTTATTTTAGCGCTTTTTATGTTGGTGCTATAAAGCGTATTAGGAAGTGTAACCTTAAGAAACACAGCGTTTAAATTGTCATTTTTAGGATAGAGATTCATCAGCCATTTATCAAAAAATTCATCCTCAAACTCATAATGTTTTTCGGGGTATTCACTGATGATTTCTTTTACATATTCAACACTTGGTTTTTGTAGCATTTCATTCCTTTAAAATAAAAGGGCTATAAAAGCCCCTGAAATTAAATTTTTAACTTGATTTTTCATTTTTTTTTCCTTTTTTGAAATTTGATTGTTTTTCTTCTTCACGCTTTGTTTTTAGGCATTATCAATGACTTGAATGACTTTTTCGTAGTTTTTGCGGCGCAGTTTTCTACCCACTAAAAACAAATTCAAAAACCACCAAATCCACATAATGCCCGCAAAAATAAACATCAAGGCTGTATATACGCCCGTTTGCTCTGAGAACTCAGGCTCTGAACTAGGCTCAGAAAATGTGTAATCACGCCCTTGCTCGTAGGCTTTTGCAGCTTGTTCTAGCTCTCTTTGAAACTGAGTGGCATTGCCTTCAATTTGACTTACCGCATCGCCCATCGCGCTAAAAATCGAAACCACAGAAAAGATGATATAAGCGATTAAAACAAGCAGGTGCAAAAAGCCTAAAAGCTTATCGCCGATTAAAAATCGACCCACGCCAAAATCCCCAAACAAAAAGCTTCCAACCCAAAACACTACGCTAGGACTTCTTAAACCAAGCATTCCAATTTGCGAGCTGACATTTTACAGCTTTTCATTACTGAGTTTAGAGCGTCTTTTGGCAACTTGTCCGCAATGGTGAGTATGGTTAAATTTGCGTCCATTTTTTCTCCTTTGTTTTGAAATGAAAAAAAAGCATTCTAGCACAAAAAAACGCAATAGTGAATTTATAGGGCTTTGAGAAAAATCATCTTGTAAAAAAGGGACTTTGAAAGGGATTTTATAAAATTTAAAAAATTTTATAAAAATGTGAGAAAATTTTAAAAAGTCTTTGAGAAGTTGAATTTATAGGGATTTAAAAAGTCAAATTTATAGAGATTTTGAAATCAAATCAATTCAAAAACAGCGGCGAGTTTTAAAATTTAAAGAAATTTAAAAATCCAGTCGAAATTATTTTAAAATTAAATTTGCAATTTTTTAAATTTAGTCTTGACAAAAAGATTTGTTTTTGATAAACTTGCGTCCAAAATTTAAAAAGGAGAGCTTATGTTTTTAAAAGCTAGCAAAAGTTTTTTTGTTGTTTCAAGCTTTTTAAATGCGAATTTAAAAGCGTTTTTAAGCGCTCAAAAAAGCATGTCATCTCACACTCAAGCAAGCCTTTTAAATCTTTCTATGTCATGCTGCATGCGTGCCTAGCACGCGTTTTTTCTTTCTCAAATTTGATTCATAATCATTGTTTTTAGCTCATGTGGGGCAGTTTTATCAAGTCTTTTAGGACAAATTTAAAACAAAAAAGCCCTTGAAAATAGTTTTTTAGAACTTTTAAAGGAGTGGCAATGTCTTGGTTGCCTGTATTTAAAAAAGAAGACAGCTGGGCAAATCTTATTGGTTTAAGCCTTGTTCTTCTCATTGTTTTGGTTTATAGTTTTGGAAATTTTGACGTTTTTGATCTATTTCGCGTGAAATTTTCATCTTTTCAAGGATTTGATTTTGTGCAAAGTTTTGGCGCAAATCCTTGGCAGTTTTTGGGTAAAATCCTAACACTTTTTGTCTTTTTTGCGCTGATTTTTTATATCACGGCGCATTTTTTAGGCAAGCAAAAAGGCTTTTTGCTCAATTTTTCTATCCTTTTTTTGCTCTCTTTGCTCGTTTTCATCCTAGGTGTGAGCGCTTTTGCAAAGACTTGGCAGCTTGAAACGCCCTTAATTGCTTTAATCATAGGGCTTATTTTAAGCAATCTCACGCCATTAAATGAGAGCTTTAGAAATAGCTTGCTTACTGAGTTTTATGTGAAAATTGGCATTGTTTTAATGGGCGCAACCCTGCCTTTAAATTTGCTCTTAAGTGCGGGTAGTGTGGCTATTGTGCAAGCTTGTATCATCACTATCATCACCTTTTTTAGCATTTTTTATTTTGCGACAAGGCTTTTTAAGCTTGATCCTAGTTTTGCAGCAACTTTGGGCGCGGGTGGAAGCATTTGTGGTGTGAGTGCTGCTATCGTTATAGGAAATGCAAGTCATGCTAAAAAAGAGCATATCAGCGTGGCTATCAGTATAGTGGTCTTTTGGGCGGTGATTATGGTCATTGCGCTACCTTTTGTGTGCCGCGCTTTGGGGCTTGATATGGGCGTAGCAGGTGCATTTATAGGCACGAGTGAATTTGCCGATGCTGCAGGGCTTGCAGCCGCGCAGGCACTAGGCGATGAGCGCACTGTGGCTGCTTTTACTCTCATTAAGGTTATAGGTAGAGATATGTTTATCGGCGTTTGGGCTGTTTTGGTGGCATTTTTGGCTACTTTTGTGTGGAGTAAAACTTCGCAAAAAGATGATATTAACGCTGCTAAAAGCTCGAAACTCAGCATTATTTGGCAGCGCTTTCCTAAATTTATACTGGGCTTTTCGTTGGCTTCAGTCATTGGCACCTTATTTTTAGCCTTTTTACCTGAAAGTGCCGCAAAGCCTTTTCAAAAAGAAGCCTTAGGCTTTATTAAAGAGCTTAGAAACTGGGTTTTTACCTTTACCTTTCTTTGCATAGGACTTAGCACTCGTTTTAGCGAGATTATCAAAGTAGGCTATAAGCCTTTTGTTACCTTTACTTTAGGCGTTTTAATCAATCTACCGCTTGGCTTTGTGCTTTCACAATTTGTATTCGTTGATTTTTGGACGAATTTTAATAAGGAGTAAAAAATGAAAAAATTAGTTTTAACTTTTGTGTTATCGATTTTAGTTGCCCTAAAAGCTCAGGCTGTAGAAGTAAGCGTTGGCACGCAAAGCACAGTGGGGCTAAACTCACTGGCTATAGCTCAGGGCTTTTTGGATGAAGAGCTTAAAAAAGTGGGTGCTAGCTTAAAGCTAGCTAATTTTGACAGCGGCGCGGATATTAACGCAGCCTTTGCGGCAAAAAGCATTGACATAGGCTATCTTGGCATAGCACCCTTTGTTATAGGGCATATCAATGGACTTGACACGCTTTATTTTAGGCTTGATTTTATCAATTATGATAATGAAGCCTTAGTCGCTCGCGCGGGTAAATTTAAAAGCGTTAAAGACATAAAGGGCGCAAAAATAGCCGTTCCCTTTGGCACTTCAGCGCATTTTGCCCTGCTTCAAATTCTAAAGCTTAACAATTTAAGCCCTAAAGATGTGCAAATCATTGACATCCCAGCAGGACAAATCCCTGCAGCGTGGGATAGAGGCGATGTGGATGTGGCTATAGTGTGGGAGCTTATTTTAAGTGCGCTTAAAAATAAAGACTTTTTATACAGCGATAAAAATTTAGCCGATAATGGCATTATTTTAGCCGATGGCATAGCCGTTCGCAAGGAATTTGCTGATAAAAATCCTAAAGTCATACAAGCCTATAAAACAGCGCTTCAAAGAGCTTATGAATATAATCTTAAAGAGCCAAAGGCTGCAGCACAGGCTTTAGCGAAGTTTTTTAATATAAGCCAAGATCTAGCGAGCTTTCAGCTAAGCCCAAGGAGTTTGAAGCTCATTTCAAATGAAGATTTACAAAGCTCTAAGCTTTTTGGCACGAAAGAAAACAAAGGCGAAATTTATAAAAGCTTTTACGCTGTGGCAAATTTTCTTAAAGAGCAAAAAATCTTAAGAAAAATCCCTGATGAAAGTGCTTTTAAGGACTTCATTCTTTATTGAAAGGATCAAAGATGATAAAGAAAATTTTACTTTTTAGCCTTGTTTTTATCAGTTTAAAAGCAGCTGAGTTTGAAGTTAGAATCGGCACGCAAGCTTCTATTGCTATAAAGTCTTTAGCTCTAGCGGCAGGCTTTGTTGATGAAGAGTTTAGTAAAATAGGTGCAAAAGTTAAGATTGTTGAGTTTGATAGCGGTAGAGAGATGAATGCAGCCTTTGCGGCAAAGAGCATTGACTTTGGCGGGCTTGGCTTGACACCTTTTGTTATCGCTGCTGTGAATGATTTAGACCTTGCGCTTGTGTGGATTGACTCAAGATCGCTTGAGAGTGAAGGGCTTGCTGCAAGAAAGGGCAAATTTAAAAGCTTTGAAGATATAAAGGGCGCGAAAATCGCTGTGTCCTTTGGCACTTCATCGCATTTTGCCCTGCTACAAGCATTAAAAATCAATAAAATTTCGCCTAAAGAAGTAAAACTCATTGATATACCCGCTGCAAGCATTGAATCAGCGTGGAATAGAAATGATGTCGATCTAGCATTTATTTGGTCGCCTTATTTAAGCAATTTAAAAGATAAAGTGCTTTTATACACTGATAAAAACTTGGCTGATAAGGGTATTTTTATCGCTGAGGGCATAGCGGTGCGTAAGGAATTTGCTAAAAAATATCCTGATAGCATAAAAGCTTACAAAGCGGCTTTAAGTAGGGCTTATGCACTTTATGAAAAGGATAGAGCCAAGGCTATTAAAATCATCGCAAAGTATTATCATTTAGATGAAAAGCTTGTAGCAGATTTAATCGATGCTAAAAACAAAAAAATGTTTTCAGCCAAAGATCAAGAAAGCGAGCAATTATTTGGCACCGCCATAAAAGTGGGTCAAATAATAGAACAACTTGTTTTAATCGCTGATTTTTTAAAAGAGCAAAATTTACTGCGCAAAGTGCCAAGTAAAGATAAATTTAAAGAATTTATTCTTTATTAGTTCTAAAAGCCTTTAAATGCAAATTTAAAGGCTAATTTTAATGAAAGATTAGAAAAATGAGTGAAATTTTAAGGCTTGAAAATGTCGGTTTTTCTTTTGGCGCGCAAGAAGTGCTAAAAAATGTCAGCTTCACGCTTAAAGAGCATGAGTTTATCAGCGTGGTGGGTGATTCAGGCTGTGGCAAAAGCACGCTTTTAAGGCTTTTAGCGGGCTATTTAAAGCCAAGTGCTGGCAAAATTTATTTTGAAAATAAAGCTTATGAGAGTATCAATTCAAAAATAGCGGTTTCTTTTCAGCAACCCACTCTTTATCCGTGGCTTGATTTAAGCGAGAATGTAAGCTTTAAGGCTAAGTTAGAAGGTGTAAATAAAAAAGAGCGCAAAGCTTTGGCAGAGCATTTTTTAAAGGCTGTTGATTTATTAGAATTTAGCAAAAAATATCCTTATGAGTGTAGTGGGGGTATGCACGCTCGTGCCGCACTAGCGCAGGCTTTAGCTTGTAAGAGTGATTTAATTTTAATGGATGAGCCTTTTGCGGCTTTGGATGCTTTTTCAAAGCAAAGTATGCAGGATTTAGTGCGCGTGATTTATCAAAAAAATAAATTCAGTGTCTTTTTCATCACGCACGACATTGATGAAGCTTTGTATCTTAGCGATAGAGTGTTTATAATGAAGCCTTGTAAAAACAGCACTCAAAGCATAGTGCAGGATGTAAAGATTAATTTTAAAAGCAAGGATTTAAGCAGTTTAAAGGCTTTGAAAGAATTTAGCGAGCTTAAAGAATACATTTATACGCTCATTAAAGAGCGTTACAACTACGTCATTTAGGAGAAAAAATGAAAGCAAATTTATTATGGTTTTTACCCAGTGCTGATAGCAGGTATTTAGGAGTGAGCGGGCGCAAGGTGGATTTAAATTATCTCATACAAATTGCAAAAGCTGCTGAGTATAATGGCTTTTACGGGGCTTTAATCCCAACAGGCAGGGATTGTATCGATCCTTATTTAATAGCAAGTGCTTTAATCACGCAAACAAGCACTTTGAAATTTTTAGTTGCTTTGCGTCCGGGCGTGATTTCGCCTACACTTTCAGCAAGGCAGTCTGTGGATTTGGATAATTTAAGCGGGGGCAGAGCGCTTTTTAATCTCGTTGCGGGTGCTAGAACGGACGAGCTTGAAGCTGAGGGCATTTGGCTAGATCACGATCAAAGATATGAACAAGCCTTTGAATTTAGCGAAATTTGGCAAAGGCTTTTAAAAAGGGAAAATGTAAGCTTTAATGGCAAGTATTATAAGATTAAAGACGCCAAGCTTCATCAGCTTTCTTTGCAAAATCCTTATCCACCGCTGTTTTTTGGTGGCTCTAGTGAGATTGCCTTAGATTTAGCCGCTCAATATGTGGATAAGTTTTTAAGCTGGGGCGAGCCGCCTTTAATGCTTAAAGAAAAGATTGATAAAGTGCGTGAGCGCGCTAAAAAATACGGCAGAAAAGTGTCCTTTGGAGTGAGACTTCACGTCATCGTTAGAGAAGATGAAAAAGAAGCTTGGCAAGTGGCAAATAAGCTTATATCAAGGCTTGATGAAGCGACCATTAAAGCTGCGCAAGAATATATCGCAAAAGATTATGAAAGCGTGGGACAAGCTAGGATGAGCAAGCTTTTAAAAGAGGCGCACGCTAAGAAAAATTTAGAAATTTATCCAAATTTATGGGCGGGTATAGGGCTAGTGCGCCGTCACGCAGGCACTGCTTTGGTAGGAAGTGCAAAAAATGTTTTAAGATTAATGAAAGAATACATCGACATAGGCGTTGATACTTTCGTGCTTTCAGGCTATCCGCATTTAGAAGAAAGCTTTTATGTAGGAGAGCTTATCATCCCGCACATTGAAAAATTAAAAGAAGAGTCAAATTTTAGGCAAGATCTCATCAATGTAGGGCGCGATAGCATTAGTGAAAATGGTATTTGCAACGGCGTGGTGCGCGAAAAGAGCGAGAAATTTAATGAAAAAAGTAAAAAAGCGGGCAAAAATAAAAATTTAGCCAAGGTTTAAAAGCTCTTAAAAAAGGGCTTTGAAAGAAGCTTAAAAAATTAAAAAGGAAGTTAAAATGCTTCAAAATAAACTTAAAAAGCAAAATAAAGGCTTAAAATGAATATTTTTACCAAAACACGCGCTAAACACAAGCTTTTCGCGCTTTTTTTCTTTCTTATTTTTCTAGCTCTTTGGGAGTTTATCGCTCAAAAAGAGCTGATTTCGCCGCACCTTTTGCCAAGCTTAAGCGCTATTTTTAGTGCCTTTGTAGAGCTTTTGACGCAAGGATATAGAGATACAAGCCTTTTTGAAAATATCTTTGCTTCTTTAAAGCGCATTTTAATAGCCTTTTTCTTTGCCACTCTTATTGGCGTGAGTTTGGGGCTTTTAAGCGGGATGAATGCTTATGCGCGTGCTATTTTCTCGCCCCTTGTTCGCTTTTTATATCCTTTGCCACCTTTGGGTTATTATTTTTTACTCATTTTGTGGTTTGGCATTGATGAGCTTTCTAAGGAAATTCTGCTCTTTTTAGCAGGCTTTTGCCCTGTATTTATCGCTAGTTTTAGAGCGATTGAGCGCATTAATGAAGATTTTATTTATAAGGCTTTAAGTATGGGCGCAAGCAGATTAAAACTCTTTTTTTATGTGCTTTTGCCAGCGAGCTTAAGCGATATTTTCACAGGACTTAGAATAGCCGTAGGCGCTACTTACAGCACGCTTGTGGCTGCTGAAATGGTGGCTGCAAATAGCGGGCTGGGCTGGCTTGTTTTAGATGCGAGTAAATTTATGCAAACGGATATTTTGTTTGTGGGCGTGATTTTAATCGCTTTTTTTGGGATATTGCTTGATAAAATCATCGTGTTTATCAGCAAATTTTTCATTCATTATGAGGGTAAAATTTAAAGGAAAGATATGGAATTTACTGACGCGCTTTTAGAAGAATTTCAAAGGCAGATTTTGCTCAGTGAAATAGGCATTGAAGGGCAAATGAAGCTCTTTGAAGCAAGGATTTTAATCATTGGGGCTGGAAGCATTGGCACAAATGCTTTTTTGCATTTGTTAAGAAGTGGTGTAGGGTGCGCTAAAAACGGGGCTTTAGCGCTTTTTGGGGATGCAAAATTAGAACTTGCTGATTTAAGCTCTCAAATTTTTTTCAACGCAAAAGATGTAGGAAAAAGTAAATTAGAGCTTTTAAAAACTTACGCAAAGGCTTATAATAAGGGCGTAAATATTGAAATTCATAAAGATGAGTTTAACTTTTTAAATCTTAAAAAAGTGCTAAAAAATTATGATTTAATCCTAGACAGCACAGATAATTTTGCAAGCAAATTTCTCATCAACGCAGCTTGTATAAGCGAGAATAAAACTTTAATTCACGCAGGAATTTCAGGCTTTAATCTTCAACTTTTAAGCATAAAGCCCTTTGAAAGTGCTTGTTATTCTTGTCTTTATGGTGTGCCTAAGCATTTTTTAGAAAATTTAAAAGAGAATTTAAATACAAGCACAAATTTAAATGCTTGCGCGAGCTTGCAAGATGAAAATAGCGCTCATGCTCCCACTTGTGCTAAAAGTGCTATTTTAGGCTCTCTTGCTGGTATTTTAGGCTCTATGCAAGCAAGTCAGGCGATAAAGATTATAGCTGGCATTAAAGAAAGTTTATTTGATGAGCTTATCAGCTTTGATGCTAGAGATTTTGAGATAAAAAAGCAGAATTTAAACAGGAAAAAAGACTGCGAAATTTGCTCAAAAATCTTTAATGAAGCGTATTTAAAAGAGAATTTAAAAGCAAATTCAAACACAAAAAAATCAAAAAACACTAAAACTCAAACAAAGGAGAAAAAATGAGTAATTTTTATACGATTCCAGATTCAGTTTTAAATGAGGGTTATGAGTGGTTTAAGCAAAACTACGACGCCTTTGTAGCGGGCAATTTAGACGAGCTTACCTTTAAGACTATTCGCGTAAGTTTTGGAATTTATGAGCAACGCACGCCAAATACTTACATGGTGCGCATCAAAACAAATGGTGGCGTGATTTCGCCCCAGCAGCTCATCATATTAAGTGATTTAGCCAAAGAATTTGCCGATGTAAAAATCCATGTCACCACGCGTGGTGGGGTGCAGCTTCACTATGCAAAGCTTGAAAATTTAGACACTATCGTTGAAAGACTTCACGCAGTAGGACTTACGGGGCGTGGAAGTGGGGGAAATACGGTTAGAAATATAGTCGGTGACCCACTTTCTGGAATTGCAAAAGACGATGTTTTTGACATATTATCGCATGCAAATTTTTTAACGACAAAAATGCTTGATATGAAAGATTCTTTTAATTTGCCGCGTAAATTTAAAATCGCCTTTTCCACTTCACAGGCTGATAGAGCGCACGCTACGATTACAGATGTGGGCTATATTGCTAAGATAAAAGATGGACAAAGAGGCTTTAGTGTGTGGATAGCTGGGGGTATGGGCGCGATGAGCCGTCTTGGCTTTAAGCTTTATGATTTTTTACCAGAAAGTGAAATTTTCTTAGTCGCTCAAGCCATCAAGCAAGTTTTTGATAGAACGGGCAATCGTAAAAACAAGCACGCCGCAAGGCTTAGATTTGTCGCTCAAAATTTAGGAAATGAAGAGCTAGCAAGGCTTATTAAAGATGAGATAAAAGAGCTTAGAAAGAGCAAAGGCTGGGAATTTAAGCTTAAAGATAATGAGATAAAATTGCCAAAAATTACAAAAAATATTTTGCCTTCATTTAACAAAAGCCAGGCTCTGTGGTTTAAACGTTTTGTAAGAGAGCAAAAGCAAAAGGGCTATTATTATGTGCGCATTCCACTGCAGCTTGGAGATATCAATGAAGAAGGCGCTAGAAAGCTTGCGCAAAAGCTCATTGAATTAAACGTGCATGAGACAAGCATTTGTTGCGTGGCTAATCAAAACATTTATTTAAGGCATTTAAAAGCCAGTGATTTACTTAAGCTTTATCCCATTATCATCAGTCTTTCAGAACAAAGCAAAAAGCCTGTCATCATTGGCGATATGGTCGCTTGCACCGGGGCTGCAACTTGCCAATTAGGCATTGTGCGTCCGCGCGGGGCAACTCTTGCTATTGAAAATTATTTGAAAAAGAAAAAGCTTGATTTAGACGCTTTACAAGGCTTTCGCATTCATATGAGTGGCTGTCCTAATTCATGTGGCAATCACGCCACTGCAAATTTAGGCTTTTTTGGCAAGGTTTTAAGGCAAAATGAAAGAAGCTATCCCGCTTATAATGTCTTAGTGGGCGCGATTATTGAAGAGGGCAAAACGCGCTTTGCTCGTAAAATTGCTGAAATCGCCGCCTTTTACGCGCCTCAATTTGTCTATGAAGTTTTGAAAATTTTCATTGATAAAAAACCTAAATTTAAAAGCTTTGAAGCTTGGGTGGATGATGAGGGCGAAGCCATTGTAGCTGAAATTGCTAAAAAATACAAAAAAGTGCCTGATTTTAGCGTGGATAAAAATCCTTATTTTGATTATTCTAGTGATGAAATTTTCTCACTCAAAGGACGTGGCTCGGGTGAATGTAGTGCGGGGATGTATGATTTGATTGAAGCGGATAAAAAGGCTTTACAAGAAGCGATAAAATTAGCTAAAGAGGGCGAGCTTGATTACAAACTCATACGCCTTTTGGCTTGTCGTATGCTTTTGGTGGCGCGTGGCGAAGAAGCACGCGATGAAAATGGCGTTATCAAAGCCTTTAAAACGCTTTTTGTAGATAGTGGCTTAATCGATAAAAAATACCTGCCACTTTTAGAGGGCGATCCTGATGAAAGTGCGATAAATTTGGGCGAGGATGTCATCGCGCTTTATGCGACTATGGATAATTCTTTAAAATTTGCCAAAGAAAAAGACGCTGCCATCAATGAAAGCGTGCAAAAGAATTTAAAGGCACAAAATTTAGACAAAAAAGAGCCAAGCGCTGATTTAATCAAGATAAAAAGCGCTAAAAACGAGCTTAAAATAGATAAATTTAAAGATTTAAGGGGTGTTAAATGCCCTATGAATTTCGTAAAAACGAAGCTTGAATTAGCAGGGCTTAGCAGTGGAAATATCCTTGAAATCACGCTTGATGAGGGCGAGCCTATACAAAATGTGCCGGGCTCAGTTAAGGCTGAGGGGCATGAGATTTTAAGCATGGAAAAAACGGGCGATTTTTGGCGCGTTTTGATAAAGAAAAAATAAGGGGTGCAAGATGAAAGAAATTAATAATTTAGGGGCTGAGAATCTAAACAGCTCAAATAATGAAAGCTTAGAAAATATCCATTTAGTAAACAAAAACTTAAATGATAAAAGCTTTAAAAGTGAAAATTTACTCATCGCTTTAAAGCCCAAATCCACGCTTTTAATCGGTGCTGGAAAGGTTGCAGCGTGGAAATTTAAGGTCTTAAGCGAGGCTGGCTTTAAGATAAGTGTGGTGGCAAGCGAGATTAAGGATGAGTTTTTTAAGCATAAAGAAGTGAAAATTATAAATTTCAAGCTGGAAAATAAGGATTTAAAGCTGATTAGCGATGAAAATTTAGGCTTAGATTTTTTAAAAGAATTTGATGTCATTGTCGATGCGAGCGGGGATTTAAAATTAGGTGCGTTTTTATATGCTAAACGCAAGGAATTTGGCTATTTGCTCAATGTTGTGGATGTGCCAAAGCTTTGTGATTTTTATTTTGGCGCAAGCACTAGAAATGGCGATATCAGTGTCTTAGTCAGCTCAAATGGCACAAGTCCTATTTTAGCACAAAGCATAAGAGATAAGATCAAAGCGCTTTTGCCAAGGCTAAATGAGCTTACAAGCTTTTTTAAAAAAACGCGCACCAAGGGCGGCTTGAGCGAAGTTCAAAAAGTAGAAATTAAAAGACTTTGCAAGCAAAATTTAGGTAAAGTTTTTATTATAGGGTGTGGTCCGGGCGATTTTAAGAGCCTGACTTTAAAAGCTTATGAGAGACTTGATTTGATTGAAATTGCTTTAATTGATAATCTAGTAGGAGATGAGATTAAAGCCTATCTAGAAAAAAAAGGTGTAGAGTGCATTAGCGTGGCAAAGCAAAAGGGCAAGGTGAGTTTTAGGCAAAAGGACATTAACGAGCTTCTTTTAAAATTTGCAAAAGAAGGAAGAAGTGTCGGCAGGCTTAAAGGCGGAGACGCGGCTCTTTTTGGTAGGGCTTGGGAAGAAGCGAGCTTTTTAAAAGAGCGTGGCATCGAAGTTGAATGCATCAATGGCACAAGCTCAGCCTTTGTGGGCGCTCTTACAAGTGGCATAGTGCCCACAATTAGGGGCGTGAGCTCAGGCGTTTTAATCGTCTCAGCGCATTTAAGAGAAAATATCTTTCACACCGAGTGGTTAGAATATCTTAAAAACCCACCCTACACGCTCATTGTTTTAATGGTGCATTCTTTTGCCGCAAGAGTGGTTGAAGAAGCCAAAAAACTAGGCATTGATTTAGAGCTAGACGCGGCTTTTGTCTCAAAAATTGACAGCCCTGAGCAAAGAAGTATTATCGGCAAGCTTGGCGAGCTAGAAAGCATGGCAGCACTTTGCGAGCAGCCTGCGATTTTAATCATAGGAAAAGCAGTAGCTAGAGCTCGTAAAATGCCACATAGCGATGAGCGTATCGTGCTTGAAGAAAGCTTAAAAGAAGATTTAAAGCTCGTAGAAAGCTTTGTTTGAAACAAATTTTATAAAGATGATTTTTTAAATTTTAAATTTCAAAACAGCGCCACAAGTTTTGAAATTTAAAAACTTTCGCGCCAAAATTTGCCAAATATTGATTAAATTTCATTAAAATATTTAAAAATTCAAGGAAATTTAAATGATGAAAAATTTGCTTAAAGGCGTGTTTTTGCCTTTGATTATCTTATTTGTGGCGTGTGGCAATGATGAAGAAGTGGTGCAAAATGACTTTTTGTTTGAGGAATATAAACCGGGCGATAAAATCACGCTTGAAAGTGTCAATGGTGGAAAAAAAACCTTGCTTCGCACAGAAAAAGGCTTCGTGCTTGATGGAGATGAAAAAAAGGTGTTGATGTTTGATTTTTTTGGCACCTTTTGCGCTCCTTGTAAAGAAGAAGCGGCGGATTTAACACAGCTTTGGAAAAACAACGCTAAGGATTTTTTTATCATAGGATTAACGCATTTTGAAGATGTGAGCGATGAAGTGGTGAAAAAATTTGCAAATGACTTTGGGGCGTATTATTTTTTGAGCAATTCTGCTAAGAATGAGCGCATCATCGCTCAAATTTTAAAAGACATTGACTATCAAAGTATGGAGCAGCTGCCTTTTAAGGTCGTTTTAAAAGATGGGATTTATCAAAACTTAAGCGATTTTTGGAACAAGGGAATGCAAACAAGCTTTTATCTAGGAAAAGTTCCAAAAACCCTTATGCAAGAGGATATAAATAAAATCATAGGACGCTAAATGCCAAAAACACAAACTTTAGAGCAAACAAGACTTGAAGAACCAAAGATGTATAAGCTTTTGCTCTTAAATGATGAGATTACGACTATGGATTTTGTGATTGAGGTGTTGATGAATATTTTTCATTTTGACTTAGAAAGGGCAAGCCGCTTGATGCTTGATATACATTATAATGGCAGCGGAATTTGTGGCATTTTTACGCAAGAAATAGCCCTTTCAAAGCAAAAGCAGGTGCAAAATGCCGCTAAAATCGCAAATTTTCCATTACAAACAAGGATAGAAGAAGAATGAAATACAACGAAGATTTAAGAAAATATTTGGCAAATGCCAAGCACTTATCTATGATAAACCGCCACGAGTTTGTAACTTGTGAGCATTTATTATTTGCTCTTTTAAAGCTTAGTCCTGATTTTAAGGCTATTTTTGAAGAATTTGCTGATGGCGAGCTTGAAGTGCTAGAAAACGAGCTTAAAAATCACATCGCGCAAAAAAATCAAATCCTGCCACAAAGCACCGATCCTATAAATTCAGCCGTGCTTGATGATATTTTAAACTCACTAGCTCATCAAAGTGGCGAGGATATGAAAATCCTCGACTTTTTAGAAAGTCTTAGTAAGGACGAGCGCACTTATTCAAAGACCTTACTTGAAAAGCATTCTTTAAATTTACAAAAGATTAAAGAAGCGAAGCAAGAAGGAGATTTAGAGCTTATAAAAAGCTTCACTACCGAGCTTGTAGCCGTAGCAAAAGAGGGTAAAATCGATCCTTTAATCGGCCGTGCCTTTGAGCTTGAAAGAATGATACAAATCTTAAGCCGCCGCAAGAAAAATAATCCTATCTTAGTCGGCGAAGCAGGGGTTGGAAAAACTGCCATTGTTGACGGTCTTGCGCTTAAAATAGCTTCAAACAATGTGCCAAAAAATCTTGAAAATGCCAAAATTTACTCACTGGATATGGCAGCACTGCTTTCTGGCACAAAATACAGGGGCGAGTTTGAAAAAAAGGTTAAAGACATCGTTGATGAGCTGAGTAAAATCGACAAGGCGATTTTATTTATCGATGAAATTCACACTATAGTTGGAGCCGGCGCTGCGGGCGATAGTCATGCGGATATGAGCAATTTATTAAAACCCGCACTAAGTAGTGGAAAACTCAAGTGTATAGGCGCTACGACATTTTTAGAGTTTAAAAACAGCTTTGATAAAAATAAGGCTTTAAGCAGACGCTTTGCAAAAATTGATGTGGATGAGCCAAGCCGCGATGAGTGTTTAAAAATTTTAGAAGGGCTTGCACCAAAATATGAGGAATTTCATCATATTAAGTTTAAACCCGAAGTGCTTGAAGCCAGCGTGGATTTTGCTAAAAAATTCTTTCAAGATAAATTTTTGCCCGATTCTGCTATTGATTTAATTGACGAGCTTGGGGCTTCTTTTTCTTTTGCTCCTCATTCAAAAAAAGAAGCGAATTTAAAGGATTTAGAGCTTACTTTGGCTAGAATGACGCATTCTCATAAAATTTTTGAGCTTGATACAAGCAAGCTTTTAAAGGACTTAGAGAATAATTTAAAAAAGCGTATTTTTGGGCAAGATGAAGTCATAAAAGCGCTTTGTGCTACACTTAAGCAAAGCTTTGCAGGGCTTAAAAGCACAAATTCGCCGCGCGGAGTCTTTTTATTCACAGGTTCAAGCGGGGTCGGTAAAACCGAGCTTTGCAAGGCTTTGGCTGATAATTTGTATTTAAATTTAGAGCGCTTTGATATGAGTGAATACGCCGAAAAACACGCTCTAAGCAAGCTCATAGGAGCTCCTGCTGGATATGTGGGCTATGAAGAGGGCGGACTTTTAAGCAATGCAGTGCGTAAAAATCCTTTCAGCGTGATACTTTTTGACGAGATAGAAAAGGCTCATCCTGATTTAAGTAACACCTTTTTGCAAATTTTTGACAATGCAAGCCTTACTGATAATAGCGGACTTAAGGCTGATTTTAAAAACACTATCATCGTGATGACTTCAAATTTAGGACTTAAAGAAGTGAATGAACTAGGCTTTTTAAGCAGCAATGAAAACAAGACAAACAAAGCGATAAAGGAATTTTTCGCACCTGAGTTTATCAACCGCATTGATAAAATTTTGCATTTTAATGATTTAGAGGATAAGGTGCTTGAAAAAATCGTCAGCAAAGAGCTTAAAGAAATGGCTAAAAATCTTAAAAATGTCGAAATCACAGCCGATGAAAAAACTAAAATTTATCTAGCAAAAAAGGCTTATAAAAAAGAATACGGCGTAAGGCTTTTAAAACGCGTGATTGCCGATGAGATAGGAAGTCGCTTAAGCAATGAGCTTTTATTTGGCAAGCTGAAAAAAGGCGGCAAGGTAGCACTTCGGCTTAATAAAAACAATGCAATCGAGTTTATATTCTAAGCTTTTAAGCGCGCCTAAAAACGCGCCTGTTTTTCTTACTCAAAGCCTTGATGATGAGGATTTTTTGCTTAAAGCTTATAGCTTTGGGCTTTTTCCTTGGACTTCAAATCCTGTTTCTTGGTGGTGCATCGAGCCTAGAATGCTTTTAAAGCCTGATGAAATTTACATTCAAAAAAGTATCAAATGCTTTTTAAAGCGCTATAAAATAGCACTTGATAGCAATTTTGAAAAATTAATCAAGCTTTGTGCCAGCCAGCGCGAAAAAACTTGGCTCGATAATGATTTCATCGCTATTTTTTGCAAACTTTTTAAAAAAGGCTACGCTCACAGCCTTGAAGTGTATGATGAAAATAAGCTTGTGGGCGGAATTTATGGGCTGATTTTAGGGAAGATGTTTTTTGCTGAGAGTATGGTAAGCTTAGAAAAAAACGCCTCAAAGGTCGCTATGATAAGGCTTTGCGAGCTTTTAGGGCCGTATGATTTTTTAATCGATTGTCAAGTTTATAATTCTCATTTAGAATTCATGGGTGCAAAGCCTATGAGTAGGGAAAGTTTTTTAAAAATCTTAGAAAAAAAAGTCGCGCAAAACAGCGGCTTTGATGAGTTTAAAAATTTGCTGAAAGATTAAATTTATTGAAATTTAAAGAGTTAGTGAAAAGTTAAATTGCTTAACAATTTATCGAATTTGATTTAAATTTATGTGCTTAAATTTTAAATTGATGAAAATTTATTTATTTGTTTCGAGCATAGCAAAATAATTAATAGATGATATGAAATTAAAATTCAAATACTCACGCTAATTTGAAATTTATTTTTTATGTTTCATTTCATCCTAATTTCGCCTTTAAAAGCTCATTGACCTTAGCAGGATTAAATGCACCCTTGCCCTCTTTCATCACCTGGCCTACAAAAAAGCCAAAAAGCTTATCTTTGCCCGTCTTATACTCAGCGACCTTGTCTTCATTTGAGCTTAAAACTGAAGCGATAATCTTTTCAATTGCACCGTCATCACTTACTTGCTTTAAGCCAAGCTTTTCAATAGTTTCATCAACGCTAGTTTGTGTATTTTCAAAGATAAAGGCTAGCACTTCTTTAGCGGCTTTATTGCTTATGGTATTATCTTCAATTCTAGCGATTAAATCGCCAAGTTTTTTAGCATTTACAGGAGAATTTTCTATGCTAAGCTCTCCTTTTAAAAGTCCTAAAAGCTCGGTATTTAGCCAAGTTACGCAAAGTTTTGGGCTTAATTTTCTTGCCACCAGATTTTCAAAAAAGCGGCTCATTTCAAGGCTAGAAATTAAAATTTCCGCATCACTTTCTTTAACGCCAAAGTCCTTTATAAAGCGCGCCTTTTTTTCATCAGGTAATTCTGGTATTTTAAGCTCAAGCATTTCAGGGCTCAAAATCACAGGCAGCAAATCAGGCTCAGGAAAATAACGATACTCAGCGGCTTCTTCCTTGCCGCGCATACTTCTTGTGATGAGATTTGCCGTGTCAAAAAGGCGCGTTTCTTGCACCACTTCACGTTCATAAACGCCGTCTTCCCAAGCCTCGCTCTGTCTTTTCACCTCATAATCAATCGCCTTTTGAATGAAGCGAAAAGAGTTGAGATTTTTAATCTCAACGCGTGTATAAAGCTTTGTATCGCCCTTTGGACGAATGCTTACATTAGCATCGCAGCGAAAACTTCCTTCTTGCATATTCGCATCTGAAATGTCTAAAAAGCGTATGATAGAATGAAGCTTTTTAAGATAAGCCACTGCTTCATCACTACTTCTTAACTCTGGCTCACTTACTATCTCTAAAAGCGGGGTGCCTGCGCGGTTTAAATCCACTTTTGAAAACTCGCTCTCGTGTATATTTTTGCCCGCATCTTCTTCAAGGTGAGCACGCGTTAGTCCTATGCGTTTACTCTCGCTGCTCAAATTTATAAAAAGCTCGCCGCCCTCGACAATAGGAATGTCAAATTGTGAAATTTGATAAGCTTTGGGTAAATCAGGATAAAAATAATTCTTGCGGTTAAACACGCTTTTTTGATTAATCTTAGCATTAATGGCTTTACCAAAAGCGATAGCCTTAATCACAGCTTCTTTATTTAGCACAGGCAAAGCTCCTGGCAATGCTAGGCACACAGGACAGACATTAGTATTTGCTTTTTCTCCAAAAGAAGTCGCACAAGAGCAAAAAATCTTAGTTTTAGTATTTAGCTGAGTATGCACCTCAAGCCCGATGATTGTTTCAAACATTATTTTTCCTTAGTTTCAGCGCTAAATTTGTATAAATTTAAGCTATTATTTTAGCAAATTTAAGCTTATATTTGCTTTATTTTTATCTAAGATAAATTTTGGCAAAATTTGCCTTATTTTTTAAAAAAGAGTTAAAATTGAGAGTTTTTTTAATCGACGCTGAGAATGTAAATCTTCACACTTTCATCAAAAATACGCAATTTAAAAAAGATGATAAATTCTATATCGTGGGCAATTCTACACTTAAATTTTCTTTATCTTGCCTTGATTTTTTAAAAGAAAGAAAGGTTAAAATTTATGATTTTAACGAGCCGAGTAAGGATTATGCGGATAAGATTATTTTAAGTTTATTGGGTAAATTCTTAAGCAAAAAAAAGGTTAAAAAATGTCTCATCGTAAGTAATGACAATATTTTTGAAAATCTTCATTTTGTAAAGGATATTTATAAAAAAGAAGTAAAAATTCTTAAAATGAACGAGCAGGGCAAGAAAAAAAGCTATCATATCGCCTTGTTTGAAAAAAATCAGGAGCAAATCAGCCAACTTCGGCAAAAAAGCAAGGATTTAGGAGAGTTTCATCGTAAGCTTCAAAAGGCCTATAAAATCCACGGAACGCTAATTTATAGGCATTTAAAGCAAAATTACGCTGAAGAGTTTTTATTTATCAATAAAGACAATATCGAAGTGAAAAATTTACTTGAAAAAAAAGAAACTCAAAATTCTTTGATAAATGATAATAATTTATTGCTTGAAAGCTCGCAAAACAGCGGCACAGGTTTTGAAAATACCAAAAATGATGAAAATAATAAAATAAATGAAAGCTCGCAAAACAGCGGCACGAAAAAAGAGCCTTTAAAAAAAACAATGAATAATAAAGAAATAAAAAAAGAATTTAGAGAAAAAAATTTAAAAAATTCTAAAAAACAAGGTCTTTTAGCCTTTTTATTTGGCTTGAAAAAATCAAAAGAGCTTTAAATTTAAAAGAGTAAGAATGAATGAAATAAGAGCACTAGCAGAATGGGAAGAACAAGATCTTTTAATGCTTGCTTTGCCAGATAGCACTATGGATTGGAAGCCTTATTTAAGTGAAATTATGCAAAGCTATAAAGAGTTTATAAGCCTTGCAAGTGCTTTTGAAAGAGTACTTTTAATAGGAAGAGATGAAAGCTTTTATAAGCAAAATTTTGCTAAAAACGAGAATATAGATTTTTTTAAATATAGCTTAAATGATACATGGATACGAGATTTTGGTGCAATTGATGTGTTTGATAAAAGGAAACAAAAAATAATTTCTTATGATTTTATCTTTAATGCTTGGGGTAATAAATTTCAAAGTAAGCTTGACAATGAGTTAAATTCAAGGCTTTTTAAGGAGAAATTAAAGGGCGAATTAAGAAGCATTGATTTTATCTTAGAGGGTGGTAGCATTGATAATAACGGCTCTGGCACAATGCTAACAACCACAAAATGCCTTTTAAATGAAAATAGAAATAAGCACTTAAGCAAAGAAGAAATTGAAAATAAGCTTAAAGAGCTTTTTAATCTAAAAAGTCTCATTTGGCTTGAAAATGGCTTTATCAAAGGCGATGATACAGACGCTCACATTGATACCTTAGCGCGCTTTATAACCCCTGATACTATCGCGCACTGTGTTTGTGAGGATGAAAAGGATGAGCATTTTTTGCCACTTTTAAAGATGAAAAAAGAACTTGAAAAAACGGGCTTTAAGCTTGTAGAATTGCCCCTGCCAGCTCCTATTTTTTATGAGGGTAGGCGTCTGGGCGCAAGCTATGCAAATTTCATTTTTTTAAATAATGCCTTAATCGTGCCAACTTATAAGGATAAAAACGATGAAATAGCACTTTCAAGGCTTGCTAAAGCCTTGCCGCATTTAAAGGTGCTAGCACTTGATGCAAGCGTTTTTATAAGACAAAATGGCTCACTGCACTGTGCTTGTCAAAATAGATTTTTAGGCAAAAGATGAAAGAATTTAGGCTTTCTTAATCAAAATTTGTTATAATTAGCTTGCCTGAATGATTCGCGGATGTTAAAAGTGGATCCAACACAAAATTATTTACTGCGATTCGTATGATTTATCGTGTCTGTGGCGTCGTTTGAGTCCGTAAAAAGGCGAGAAGTTGCAGCCCCTAAAAATCATCTAGCGGTTTTCTTGATCATTTAGGATCAAACTAAACAAGCGCTCATTTGGGTATTTTGGAGTTTTGAATGAAAATTTTAATTTTAGGAAGTGGGGCGCGTGAATACGCCATAGCTTCAGCCTTAAAAGAAGAAGATAAAAATATAAGGCTATTTTTTGTTCCTGGAAACGCTGCTACGCTAGAGCTTGGAGAGAATTTAAATTTAAAAGATAGCGAAATTTTAGCCAGCTGGGCTAAGGAAAAAGAAATAGATCTTTGCATAGTAGGCAGTGAGGATTTTTTGGCAAATGGCGTTGTAGATGCCTTTAGGGCAAAAAATTTGCAAATTTTTGGTCCAAGTAAAGCCGCTGCTATGCTTGAAAGCTCAAAAAGCTTTATGAAAAGCTTTTTAAAAAGACATAAGATTAAAACAGCTAAGTTTTTAAACACAGCAGATTTAGAAAAAGCAAAAGCCTTTATAAAAACGCTTAATCCGCCCATTGTGATAAAAGCGGACGGACTTTGTGCTGGAAAAGGCGTCATCATCGCAAAAAGCCATGATGAAGCGATTGTGGTAGCCAGTGATATGCTGAGTGGCAAAAGCTTTAAAGAAGCGGGTAAAATCATCGTTATAGAAGAGTTTTTAAAAGGCTTTGAGCTAAGCGTTTTTGCGGTGTGTGATGGGGTTGATTTTGTGCTTTTGCCAGTAGCTCAGGATCATAAAAGACTAAAGGATAATGATGAGGGACCTAATACAGGCGGTATGGGAGCTTACGCACCGAGTGCCTTAGCTAGTGAGGCTCTTTTAAAAAAGGTGCAAAAAGATATCATTATGCCTACTTTAAACGGAATGAAAGAAGAGGGCGCTGAGTTTAGCGGGGTGCTTTTTATAGGGCTTATGGTCGTTGATAATAAGCCTTTTGTGCTTGAGTTTAATGTGCGCTTTGGCGATCCTGAGTGCGAGGTTTTAATGCCTTTGATTGAAAATCCGCTCGAGCTTTTTTTAGCTTGCACGCAAAAAAGGCTTAAAAATGCTAAAATCAAAATAAAAAAAGAATTTGCCCTAGGTGTTGTGTGCGCTAGCAAGGACTATCCTTATAAAAGCAGCGCTAAAGTGCCTTTAAAGGTTACTCAAGTGCCTGAAAATTCACGCCTTTATTATGCAGGGGTGAGCCTTGAAGAAAATCAGCTTTTTGCAAGTGGGGGTAGAATTTGCGTGTGCGTGGGAATTGGCAAAAGCTTAGAAGAGGCTAAAACTAGAGCCTACGCACTTTGTGAAAATGTGCATTTTGAGGGCAAGCAGTATAGAAAAGATATAGGACACTGTGTTTTAAATGCAAAATGAACTCCTTGAAAAGCTAGCCAGAGAAGGGCTAAAGCTTGCTAGCTTTCCTAAAAGAATTCTAGCCTTTTTAATAGATAAACTCATCATCGCCTTAATTGTCTTTATCATTTTTTACAAGCAGTTTTCAAACAGCACGGATGAGCTTGAGATTATAGCTGTGCTGAGTAATTTTTCTTTATCCTTACTTTTGCTTGAATTTTCCTATCATTTTATCTTTACTTTTTTATATGGAGCAAGTGCGGGAAAAATGCTTTGTAAAATAGTCATAGTAGATGAAGCTCTTTTAGATAAGCCCAATGTGCTTCAATCAGGACTTAGAGCCTTAGTGCGTCTTTTTAGTGAAAATGCCTTTATGTTAGGTTTTGCATGGGCACTTGCTAATGAAGAGCGTAAAACTTGGCACGATTTAGCCACTAAAACTGTGGTGATAGAGCTTGCGTAAATTATCCTTAGTGCTTATTTTAGGCCTTTTTGCTAAAATTAATGCCCAGCCTTTGCAAGATTTAAATTCCGCACAAAATAATACAATTTCCACAAATTTAAACTCATTAAATTTAAAAAACGAATTTGATTTTTACGCTAAAACTGTGAGTAAAAAAGATGATAACATAAGCTCAAATGAGCCTGTGCTACTTTTTTCAAAGGATTATTTAATAAAGGCAAATAAGGCTAATTATAATGAAAAAAGCAAGGATTTAGAGCTAAGCGGGGATGTGAGTATCTTAAGAGAGGATAAAGAAAGCTTAAAGGCTTGCTATGCGCGTTTAAATTTAAATACAAATGAAGCGAGTTTTAAAAATTTTTTCTTTGCAAATACAGATATGGAAGTGTGGTTTCAAAGCGAGCAAAGCGATTTAAATGACAATGTTTTCATCGGTAAAAACTCAGTAGTTTCAAGCTGTGATGTTGAAAATCCTGATTGGCAGATTAAATTTAGTCAAGGCGAGCTAGATAGGGCTAAGAAATTTTTACATCTTTACAATGCTAGACTTTATGTTAAAGAAGTGCCTGTGATGTATTTGCCTTATTTTGGTTTCAGCGTGGATACAAGCAGGCAAAGCGGGCTTTTACTACCTAAGCTAGAGTTTAACCGCACGGATAAATTTTACTACGAGCAGCCCATTTACTGGGTCATTTCAAATAATGCCGATTTAGAGTTTAGCCCACAACTTCGTGTGCAAAGGGGCTTTGGGGCTTATTCATCCCTTCGTTTTGTAGATAGTTTAAGCTCGAGCGGGGAGCTAAATTTAGGAGCTTTTAGAGAAAGAAATAGCTTTTTTCAAAAAGAGGATTTAAAAAATAAAACTCATAAAGGAGTGGAGCTAAAATATAGCCGTGAAGACTTGACTAAAAGTCTAGCTGGGCTTGATGAGGGCTTTAGCGAGGGGCTTTTTATAGACGCAATTTATTTAAATGATATAGATTATTTAAATTTGGGGCGTAGGAATTTCAAGGATGTTACTAGCCTTGTAACTTCAAAGCTTAATTATTTCTTAGCTGATGAAAATAATTATTATGCAGCCTATGCAAAATACTATATAGATACTTCCAAGCTTAGCAATGCTGACACCTTGCAAGAGTATCCATCCTTTCAATACCACCATTTTTTAAGCAGCATTTTTAACAATCATTTACAGTATTCTTTTGATGTAAATTTCCACCGCTACCACCGCACGCAAGGAATGTATGCAAATACTATGGATTTTAATCTTCCTTTAAGCTATCATACTAAATTTTTCAATGATTATTTAAATTTCAATTTCACCGAAATATTAAATGGCTCTTTGATTAATTACACAAAAAATCCTAGCAAGGATAAGGAGCATATTTTTAGAAATTATCACAATTTTAGCCTTTACACAGATTTAAGCAAGGCTTACAGTGGCTTTTTACACAGCATAAATTTAGGCTTTAATTATTTTTTAGTGGGCGCAAAATCAGGGCAAATCACGCAAGATTTTCTAAGTATTGAGGATCCTTATGAAAATGCTTCGATGAAGTTTGTGCAGTATTTTTACGATAAAAATGGTAAAAAAAGACTAAAACATCAATTTAGCAGTGATTATAATGTCGATTTATCCAAGCTTCAAGGCTTTAGTAACAAGCTTGAATACTTCTTTAATGAGAATTTAAGTCTCAGTAATGATGTGATTTATTCTTACACGCAAAAGCGTTTCACAAAGGTCGTAAGTTCTATGACTATGAGTCTTGAGCGCTTCAATGCTTCGCTCACTCACGCTTATTTAAACGATAAAGAGCTTTTAGAGCGTAAATACAGCTTCATTTCAAGCCAGTTTGATTATACTCTTAATGCAAATTACAAGCTCTTTTCAGGCGCTTATTTTGACACGCAACAAGCGCATTTAAACGCATGGGAAGCAGGCTTTAGCTATCAAAGGCAGTGCTGGAATTATTCTTTAATGTATAAAGAAAGGATAGACCCACAGCTAAGCAGCCGCGGTATCAAAGCCAAAAACAAAAGCGGTGTCTATCTTGCTTTTAACTTCTACCCACTTGGCGGCGTGGGCTATGATTTTTCACTTGCAGAAAATGAAAGCGCAGTGAGCGAGTTTTAGAATTTAAATGCTAAACCCTGCGCCGCTGTTTTTAAATTTATCAAATTGCTTTTAAATTCAACCTTCTATGAAATTTCGCGTTCCATAATCTGTAATTTGTTTTTTTTGTATATGTTTCTAAAATGTTTCCAAAATAAGTTAAATTTCGCTCAATTTTTTACGAAAGGATGATAAATGTTTAAAAAAGTTGTTTTGGGTGTGATGATTGCTTGTTCTACATTATTTGCAGCCGATGAAGCCTTGATTGCAGCGGCGAAAAAAGAAGGGCGTGTAAATTCTTTAGGTATGCCTGATAGCTGGGCGAACTGGAAAGAAACTTGGGCGGATTTAAAGACGCTTTATGGGCTTGAGCACACCGATACAGATATGAGCTCGATGCAAGAAATCGCTAAATTTAAAGCAGAGCGCAAAAACGCAAGCGCAGATATCGGCGATATAGGTCTTAATGCAACGAGTGCGGCGCTTAAAGAGGGCGTGACTCAGCCTTTTAAGACAAGCTACTGGGATCAAGTGTCTGAATGGGCTAAGGATAAGGACGGGCACTGGATACTTGCTTATACTGGCACGATCGCTTTCATCATCAACAAACAAGTGGTTAAAAATCCTCCAAAATCTTTTGTAGATTTGCTCAAAGGCAATTACAAAGTGAGTATCGGCGATGTGAGCGTGGCTTCTCAAGCCGTAAATGCCGTTTTAGCAGCAAATTTTGCGCTAGGCGGGGATGAAAGAGATCTCACTCCAGCTTTAAATTTCTTCAATCAACTTGCTAAAGCCGGACGCCTAGCTACAAATGATTTAAGCATTGCAAATTTAGAAAAAGGCGAAATTGAAGTGGGCTTGATTTGGGATTTTAATGCTCTTAATTACCGCGATCAAGTGGGTAAAGATCGCTATGAAGTGCTTATCCCAAGCGATGGCAGCGTAATCTCAGGCTATTCTACCATCATCAATAAATACGCCAAAAGACCAAATGCAGCCAAACTTGCACGCGAGTTTATCCTCTCAGATGAGGGACAAATCAATCTTGCAAAAGGCTACGCACGCCCTATAAGAGCAGAATTTATCAAGCTTCCTGCTGAAGCTCAAAACAAGCTTTTGCCAAACGCACAATACAAAAACGCAAAAGCCATTAAAGATATGAAAGCTTGGGAGAAAACTTCAAAGGCTTTACCGGCTTTGTGGCAAGAAAAAGTTATTATTGATATGAAATAATTTTTTGCAAAGGTGTGAGTTTTTGGCGATAAATGAGCGAGTTTGAAAAAAATCTCCTGCGGCAGACTTCTTGTCTAGCCTTAAAGGGTTTTTCTACACAACGCCCATTTCTCATCCAAAATCTCACACCTTAAGTTTTAAGGGCTTAGCTTTTGAGTGCTTTTAAGGGAGCCCCAAAAAATCTCAATCGACAGGCTTTTTGCCTAGTCTCAATCGATTTTTTCTGCACAACCCTTAAAATCAGCTCAAAATCTTTCGCCTTTGGTTTTAAGGGCTTCGTCATTGCGAGATTTGACAAAGTCAAATCGTGGCAATCCATTTTTGTCATTAAATTATAGATTGCTTCGCGTTTTTCAAACGCTCGCAATGACATTTTAATTGCGAAATTTTGATTTTATCAAATCGCGGCAAGTCATAGTTTAACTCATTAAAGTATAAAAGGAAAAAACAATGAAAAAAATCATCTTAAGTCTTTGCGTAGCTAGTGCTTTGGCAGTGAGTGCAAATGCTGCAGCAAAAGAGTTTAGTGCTAGCCTTGATGGACACATCATCATCGATGCAGATACCAAAATCACTCCGCCAAAAGATGCACCCGAGTTTGTCAAAAGCGTGGGTAAGTTTTTTACAAAAACAAGGACAGATAAGCTTGAGAGTGTGCCTGTAACAAAACCTAGGGCTTCTGGCTTTTCTCTACCTTTTAAAGACCAGCATATACAAGGGCATAGCGGGATTAAATATATAGGAAATGATGAGTATTGGGTGCTTACAGACAATGGACTGGGTGCAAAGGCAAATAGTGCGGATGCTATGCTTTATATCAACAAATATAAGCTTGATTTTAAAAATGGCACAGCTAAACATTTACAGACTATATTTTTCAATGATGAAAATAAAAAAATGCCTTATAAAATCACGCTTGAGGGCACGCAAAAGCGCTATTTAACCGGAGCTGATTTAGACCTTGAAAGCTTTCAAATCATAGGAGATAAGTTTTTTCTGGCTGAGGAGTTTGGTCCATTTTTAATGGAATTTGATAACAAAGGCACACTCATTAAGCTTTATGATGTTGAGATTGATGGCACAAAGCTTGTTTCGCCTGATAATCCTTACTTAGTTAGACGCGCTAAGCCTGACACAAATGCAGAAGAGTTTAATGTTAAACGTTCAAAAGGCTTTGAAGGTATGGCAAGCTCAAAGGATGGCAAGAAGCTTTATTTACTACTTGAAGGACCGATTTATAAAAAGGGTGCTTATGAAAATGAAAAGGGCAAGCAGTTTTTAAGAATTTTTGAATTTGACATTGCAAAGCGCGCATTTACTGGCAAAAGCTTTAAATATGCTTTGGAAGATAATAAAAATGCCATAGGCGATTTTAATATGATCGATGAAAATTATGGGCTCATTATCGAGCGCGATGATACTGAGGGCACAGCGGATAAAGCTTGCAAGGGCAAGGATAAGAGCAAGTGCTTCAGTGACGCGGCTAAATTTAAGCGCATTTATAAAGTAAAGCTTGATAGTAAAAGTGGCGTGGCTGAAAAAGTAGCTTACATTGACTTGATGAATATCAATGATGAGCGAAAAATCGCTAAAAAGCCTTTAGTGGATGCTAAATTCGTCTTTCCTTTTATGACGATAGAAAATGTCGATGTGGTGGATAGCTCGCACATCATCGTGGGAAATGATAACAATTTTCCATTTTCAACCAGCCGCGAACCTAACAAAGCTGATGACAACGAGTTTATCTTACTTAATGTCAAAGACTTTTTAGAAGCAAAATAAATTAAATTAAATACAAGGATTTTATCCTTATATGTAGGGATTTTACGCAAATGGCAAAATGTATTTTAGTGATTTTGGATGGATTAAATTATGAAGTGGCTTATGAAAATTTAGGCTTTTTGCAAGCTTTGCGAGAAGAAAAAAAGGCAAGCTTTATGAGATAAAATGTGAGCTTCCTAGTCTTTCGCGCCCCTTATACGAGTGCATTTTAACAGGCGTAAAGCCTGTGCTTTCTGGCATAGTAAATAACAGCCTTTCTTTTTCTAAAGAAATCAGCCTTTTTGATTTATGTAAAAAAGCAGGGCTTAAAGCAGGCGCTGCAGCGTATCACTGGGTCTTTGAGCTTTACAATAAAGAACCTTTCAATCCTATCTTACACAGACACATAGAAAATGAAAAACTCAATTTGCCTTTTGGGCATTTTTATTTTGAAGATGATTATTTGGACTCGCATTTGTTTGCGGATGGGGAGAATCTAAGGCTTAAATATGGGCTTGATTTTTTACTCATTCACTCGATGAATATCGATGATAGCGGGCATAAGTTTGGTTCTAAATCAAACGAATATGCAAATAAAGCTAAAAAGGCTGATGATTTACTCTCTCGTTTATTGCCCGCTTGGCTTGCTGAGGGCTTGCAAGTCATTGTTACGAGCGATCATGGAATGAATGAGGCTAAGACGCACGGCGGACTTAGCAAGGCAGAGCGAAATGTGCCGTTTTTTGTCTTTGGCGAGGCTTTTTCTTTGAAAGATTGCAAGATAAAACAGAGCGAAATTTGTGGCAGTATCTGTGAAATTCTAGGCATAAAGCATAAAAAAAGCGTGTGCGAACCTTTACTCAAAAAAACTAAAAAGTCTCAAACAAGGGCTTAAAATGAGTAAGGAAAAAATTGTTGCCGCCCTTTGTTTGCTGCCTTTTTTTGTGATTTTGTTTTTCTTTATGATTTTACCTTTAATTTATATTTTTATTGATGCTTTTTGGGTTGAACTTGACGAAAAATGGGGTTTTGATAATTTCACGCGCATTTTAGATTCTAAGTTTTATATGCAAAGTATCAAGCAAATCTTGCAAATCAGTTTTATCTCTTCTTGTTTGGGTCTTGTTATCGGCCTTTTTGCAAGCTATTCTTTATATGCTTTAAAAGAGGGCAAAATCGCAAAGGCTATTTTAGCATATAATGCCATGATCAGCAATTTTGCAGGCGTGCCGCTCGCCTTTGCTTTTATCATTGTGCTAGGCAGTAACGGCGTTTTTAATGTGTTTTTAAAAAGCGTGGGCATAGAGCCTTTTTTCAGCGTTTATGAAAATTTAGGGATCAATATCGTTTATGTGTATTTTCAAATTCCGCTTGCGATTTTGCTTTTATTCCCAGTCTTTAAAAGCCTTGATTTAAGCCACAAGCAAGCTTCTTCTTTACTGGGTGCAAATATCAGGCAGTATTCTTTTAAAATCGCCTTACCCCTTTTAGCCCCTGCCATCATCAGCGTTTTTGTGGTGCTTTTTGCAAATGCTTTAGGTGCTTATGCGACGATTTATGCGCTGAGTGCTGGAAATTTTAATCTCATTCCTATTAGAATAGCCGCTCTAATCGCAGGCGATATCAACTTAGATCCTTATCTAGCCTCTGCTTTGAGCCTTTTTTTAGTTGTCATCATGGCCTTTGTGACTTTAATAGGCAATTTTTTGAGTAAAAAATATGATTTTAAGGCTTTAAAATGAAAGAATTAAGCTTAAGAGCAAAGATTTATCATTACAGCGTTTTGGGCGTAGTGTTTTTATTTTTATTTTTACCTATTTTAGCGACTTTGCTTTATTCGCTTTCAACTTCTTGGAGTGTGAGCGTTTTGCCTGATGATTTGACTTTGAAATGGTACGCGGCTTTGCTTGATGATGAGCGCTTTTTAGCTTCTATCGCGCATTCTTTATATGTGTGTTTTATGGCTTTGCTGATCGTTTTTTTGATAACTTTTCCGGTTGTTTTTGCTGTGAATTATTATTTTTTAAGGGCTAAAGGCTTTTTTAATTTTCTAGCCATTTTGCCTTTTGCTGTTGCGCCCATAGTTTCTTGCGTGGGGCTTTTGCAAATTTATGCTGAAAGCTTGGTGGGCACGCCTTATATTTTATTTTTCACTTACACTATGATAGCCTATCCCTTTGTTTATAGGGCTTTAGATAATGCCTTTGCAAGTTTAAGCTTAAATGAGCTTATAGCCAGCAATGCTATTTTAGGAGGTTCTATAATAGGGGCTATTTTTAAGCTTATTTTGCCAAATTTATTTCAAGGCATTATCGTGGCTGTTTTTCTAAGCTTTTCTTTTTTAATCGGCGAGTTTTTATTTGCAAATATTTTAGTGGGCAGTATTTATGAGACCTTGCAAGTTTATTTATACAATATCAAAGGACAAAGCGGGCATTATTCAAGTGCTATTGTGATGGTGTATTTTGCTTTGATTTTTATCTCTACTTTTATAGCGACTTTATTTTCTAAGAAGGATTAAAATGGCTTTTTTAAAGGTGAAAAATCTTAAAAAATCTTACGGGGACAAGCTCATTTTTGAAAACATTGATTTTGAGGGCAAAAAAGGCGAGTTCATCACGCTTTTAGGACCTTCGGGTTGCGGTAAAAGTACGCTTTTACGCTGTATTGCTGGACTTAGTAGCGTAGATAGTGGCAAAATCATCTTAAATGATAAGGACATCACAAAGCTAGCCCCTCAAAAAAGAAATATAGGTATGGTCTTTCAAAACTACGCACTTTTTCCAAATTTAACCGTCTTTGAAAATGTAGCCTTTGGGCTTAAGATTAAAAAAATGGATAAAAAAGAGCTTAAAAAACGCGTTGAAAAAATGCTCAAACTTGTCGAGCTTGAAAAATTTGTAAAGTCTTATCCGCACAATTTAAGCGGCGGCCAGGCTCAGCGCGTGGCCTTAGCTCGAAGCCTTGTGATGAAGCCTGATTTACTTTTGCTTGATGAGCCTTTATCAGCCCTTGATGCTAAAATTAGAAAGCATTTGCGCGTGCAAATTAAGACTATACAAAAAGAACTTGACTTGACTACGATTTTTGTAACTCACGATCAAGAAGAAGCCCTTGAGCTTAGCGATAAGATTATCTTAATGAACGAGGGTAAGATTATGCAAAATGCAAAGGCTAATGAGCTTTATTTAAACCCAAACAATCATTTTGTGGCAAGTTTTATAGGAAATTACAATATCTTAAGCATGAAAGACTTAAATAAGCTTGGTTTAAAGCACGATTTTAAAAAGGACATTGCCTTGCGCCCTGAAGTGATAGTGCTTAGCGATGATGAAGAACTTAGGGCAAGAATCGTGCAAAAAAGCCTACTAGGCAATGTAATACGCTTTGTTGTAGAAGCAAAGGAAGTAAAAATGAATGTGGATATTTTAAATTTTAGCACGCATTCATTGCTTGAAATAGGCGATGAAATAGGGCTTTGCTTAAATTTAGCCTTAGCAAAGGAGCTAGAGACTTAGAATTTTATGAGTGTTAAATTTATAAATTTGACTAGCCCAAGTTTCTAGCTGTCATTGCGAACGAACGCAGTGAGCGTGGCAATCTATAAATTCGTCATTGCGAGAAAATCTGTAAGGATTTTCGTGGCAATCCATTCTTTATTTTTACAATAAAGTTTTAGATTGCTTCGCTAACGCTCGCAATGACAAATTTATCCCGTCATTGTGAGCTTTGCAAAATGCAAAGCGTGGCAATTTAAAATTTAGGCAAGCAAAAATTAAAAATTATTCTATAATTAAATTTAAAAAACGGATTTAAAAATGAGCGATTTAATCTTACTTGATTTGGATGAAACCTTAATAAAGGGCGATAGTGCGGCGCTTTGGATAGAATTTTGCGTTAAAAAGGGCTTATTAGACAAAGAAGCTATAAATAAAACGCAAGCCTTTCACGCTCTTTATAATGAGGGGCGACTTAAAATGGCTGATTTTATGCACTTTTTCTTAAGCTCTATTAAAAATAGAAGCGAAAATGAGGTTGAAAATTTAGTGGATGAGTTTATTAAAGCTTTTATAAAACCCTATGAAAAGGCACTTGAGCTTATCAAAAAACTCAAGCAAGAAAATAAACGTTTAATCATCATTTCAGCCACAGCCGATTTTTTAGTCTCAAAAATCGCTAAAAGCTTAGGGATAAATGAGAGCATAGCCATCATCACAGAGCGAGAAAATGGGCATTTCACAGGTAAAACAAAGGGCGTTTTTAGCTTTAGAGAAGGCAAAATCGCAAGGCTAAAGGAGTATTTAGGAGATCATTTTGGAATTTTAATTAAAAATGCTAGCTTTTATACAGATTCTATCAATGATTTGTTTTTACTAGAACTTGTAAAAAATCCTGTAGTTTGCAATGCTGATGAAGCCCTACGCAAAATTGCTCTAGAGCGAAATTATGAAATCTTAAATTTTTAAGCCTAAAAATTAACAAGCATTCAATGAAATTCTTAAAAAATATTTTGCAAATTTCAACGCAAATTTGATAAAATTAAGCTAAAATACAAGCTAGAAATATAAATTTTTAAAATTTCTTAAATTTTCATTAAAATTTTTAGAATTTTATCTTTTAAATAAATCTTAAAAATTTACTAGAAAAACACCTAAAATAAGGCGAAAAAATGCAAACTTATTTAGAACTTGATGAATTTTGCAAACTTGTGCATTTAAATGAAGATGTGGTTAAGGGCATGATAGCAAATGGTGCGCTTAATTTTAAAGAAGAAGAGGGTAAAATTTATATCGAAGCCAATCAGGGCACTTTCAGTGTCGTGCCAAGTTCTAAAAATAGCAATGTACCTGTAAGTTCTATGGCTTTAGCCGGCGAAAGTTTTGTCGAAAAGACCATAGGCACGATTTTAAATTTACACGAAAAGGTGCTAGATGCCAAGGATGAGACACTGGATGCGCTTAAGAATGAAAACAAGTTCTTAAAAGACGCGCTTTATTCTATGCAAGAACTCTACGATGAAGACAGAAAGACTATTGACACACTCAACGCTCAGCTCAAACACGCTATGGAAGAAGCCGAGTTTTTAAAACGCAAGTATAAGTTGATGTGGAGCAAGGCTATTGATAATTTTACAGGTAATGCAGCCCTTGAAGCGGTAAAAAATGCGACAAATTCAACAAATAATACAAATTCTAGCGAAAATTTAAATTTAGAAAATAATGACAAAACAGCGGCACAAAGCAAGGGTGCAGATAATAACGCAAACACTTTAAATTCTACTTCAAGTGCTGAAAATTTAAAGAAAAGTTAAGATGATTTTAAATTTTGGGCAGGATTTTAGAATTTAAATTTAAAATAATTTTAAATTAAAGTGTCCAAATGACACTTTGTGCAAATAAAGGAAAACAATGCTAACTTTTTCTCAAATGATACTGAAATTACAGAATTTTTGGCACGCTCAGGGGTGCGTGATTATGCAGCCTTATGATATGCCAGCTGGAGCAGGCACCTTTCATCCGGCCACTTTTTTAAAAAGCCTGGATGACAAGCCTTGGCGCACAGCTTATGTCGCACCAAGCAGGCGCCCAGCTGATGGCAGATATGGCGAAAATCCTAACCGTTTGGGCGCATATTATCAATTTCAAGTACTCATTAAGCCAAGTCCAGCAAACATTCAAGAGCTTTATTTAAAAAGCCTTGATCTTTTGGGGCTTGATTTGAAAAATCACGATGTGCGCTTTATAGAAGATAACTGGGAAAGTCCTAGCCTTGGTGCGTGGGGCTTGGGCTGGGAAATTTGGCTAGATGGTATGGAAGTGACGCAATTTACTTATTTTCAGCAAGTAGGCGGGCTTGCTGTAAGTGAAGTGAGCGTGGAGATTACTTATGGACTTGAGCGACTGGCAATGTATTTACAGGATAAAAATAGCGTTTTTGACATTGTTTATAGCGAATTTGAAGGTGAGCAAATCACTTATGGCGCGGTGCATAAACGCGCTGAGTATGAGTATAGCAAATATCATTTTGAGTTGAGTTCTAGCGAGTTTTTAGAGAATGCATTTCGGGGCTATTATAGAGAATGTGTGAGTATTTTAGAACACGGCGCGCCCATGCCTGCGTATGATTACTGTCTTTTGTGTGCGCATACTTTTAATTTACTTGATGCAAGGGGAGCTATTTCTGTGGCAAGGCGTCAGGATTATATGCTTAAAATCAGAGAGATTTCAAAGGCTTGTGCTGTAGTGTATAAAGAGAATTTAAAGTCTTAAATTAAAGCTCTATTTTTGAGCACTTTTGAAAGAATTTAAATTTTTCTTTTGGCGTTTTTGCCTAGTTTATGCTTGAAAAATCACGCACAAGGAAACAAATAAATGAAAATCAGTGAAATTTATGAAATTTTAAACTCCATAAGCGCCTTTGAAAGCCAAGAAAACTGGGATAATAGTGGGCTTTTACTGGGAGATTTTAGCCAAGAAGTTGAGCGCATTTATCTAAGCCTTGATGTGAGTGAAGATCAAATTGAAAATGCAGAAAAAAACTCGCTTTTCATCACGCATCATCCGCTGATTTTTAAAGGTTTGAAAGATTTGGCTAATGAAAATTATCCACGCAATTTAATCAAAAAAATGCTGGCAAAAAATATCGCTTTAATTTCTATGCACACAAATTATGATAAAAGTCATTTAAATGCTTATTTTACGCGTGAAATTTTAGGATTTAATGAGTTTTTGCAAGATGATTTTTTAATTTATGTGAATTTTAATGAAAATTACGAAAAGCTCATTGAGCGCGTTAAAAAAAGTCTAAATTTAAAGCATTTGTGCACAAGTTTCATTAAAAATTTGCACGCAAAAGTGGGTGAAATCGCCATTTGCACAGGAAGTGGTAGCGAGCTAGTAAGTGCGCTTAAAAAGGGCGTAAAATGCTTTTTGACAGGGGATTTAAAGTATCATACAGCTTTTGAAGCGATGAATAATAATCTTGCGCTTATGGATATTGGGCATTTTGAGAGCGAGCGCTATTTTGGCGAGTCTTTGGCAAAACACTTGCAAAATTTGCAAATAAAAGTTATAATATTACCTTGCAAAAATCCATTTGAAATTTTTTAAGGAAAAATGATGAATAAATACCTTCAACAACTCATCGAGCTTTCAGACATTGACAAGGAAATTGACAGCTTTGAGCCGCGCATTGCGCAGATCAATAAAAATCTTAAAGAAGCTGAAAATAAAATCAGAAAAATCAACGAAGAAGTGCTAAATTACGATGATAAAATTCGCAAAATCAAGCTTGAAAAAGCTCAAAATGACTTACATATTGTCGAGTTTAATGAAAAAATCAACGATCTGAGCAAAAAAAGCGCGAGCGCAAAAAGCGAAAAAGAAATCAACGCCCTTGAAATCGAAGAAGATATCGCTAAAGAACAGCTTAGTGCAGCAAATGATGAAATCATCCGCCTAGATAAAATCCTAGAAAATAAAGAAAATTTCAAAAAAGAACTTTTAGAGAAAAAAGAAGAGCTTACAAATTCACTAGGTGGTATCAACGAAGAGATTAGCGCTAAAATGAGTATATTAGAAGATGAACGCAAAGGCGTGTATGAGCGCAAAAACAAGCTTGTCGCAGCCATCAATCATAAGGTGCTTAATTTTTACGAAAAAATTCGCAAGTGGGCGAAAAATACAGCTGTCGTGCCTGTAAAAAAGCAAGCTTGCTATGGCTGCTTTATGAAAATTTATGACAAGACTTATTTAGCCGTGCAAAAAGGCGATGAAATCGCTACTTGTCCGCATTGTGGGCGCATTTTATATAGTCTTGAAGTGAGTCAAAAGCCAGCTCTTAGCTCACAAAAAAGCACAAATGATGAAAGCTTAGAAGAAAGCTCTAAAACAGCGGTGCAAAAGGTGGGTGCAAAGGCTGCTAGTAAAAGCGTAGCAGATTCTAAAACTTCCAAAACCACAGTACCAAGCTCTAAAGCAAGTGCTTCAAAAAAAGCAGCTTCAAGCTCAAAAGAAAGCACAAAAACAAGTGCTAAAAGTGCGTCCTCTTCTAGCAAAAGTGCCGCAAAAGCTAAAACCAGCGCAAAATCAGGGGCTAAAAAGTAGTCTAAGCTTATGCTGCTTTGCTTTTATTATCTTTTATGCTGGCTAGTATGGCTTTTTAGCGCGCCTTTTTTACTGGCTTTATCTTTGATAAAGGCTAAATTTAAACAAAGCTTAAAAGCGCGTTTTTTTCTATGGCACAATCTTAAGCAAAGTAGGGCGGATGTGCATTTTCACGCTTGTTCTTTGGGTGAGGTGAGAAGCATTGAAGAGCTTGCGCGAAATTATGATAGCCGTGTAAGTGTGATTACACAAACGGGCTTTGAAGCAGCGCAAAGTTTTGCGCGCACGAATTATCTTGCTTTTGAAACTTTCATTCCCTTTTGGCTTGCTCCTTGCAAGGTTTTGGTCGTTTTTGAAGCCGAGTTTTGGCTCATGCTTTTTTTTATCGCTAAGCTTAGGGGCGCAAAAATCTTGCTCATCAATGCTAGAATGAGTGAAAAATCCTTTCCAAAATACCTTAAATTTAAGTTTTTTTATCAAAAAATTTTTAGTCTCATCGATGAAGTTTATGCTCAAAGCAAGCTCGATAAAACGCGCCTTGAAATGCTAGGTGCAAAAAATATTGAAATTTGTGGCAATTTAAAAGCCGCTCTAAGCCCTAAGATAACGCGTTTTTATACTAAACCTAGCGCAAAATTGATACTGCTAGCCAGCACGCACGAAAATGAAGAAGAGCTTTTGCTAAAAAATTTCACACCAAAGCCTGATGAGCTTGTAGTTTTTGCTGTGCGTCATCCTGAGCGCTTTTTAGCTGTGTCAAATTTTTTAAAAGATTATGCGCAAAAAAGAGGGTTAAATTATTATAAATTTAGCGATTTAAGCCTTGTAAATGATGATTTAGCTATGCAGGTTCAAGGTGGAATTTTGCTTTTAGATAAGCTTGGCGAGCTTGTAAATTTTTACGCCATTTGCGATGTGGCAGCGCTTTGTGGCTCTTTTTTTGATGATATTGGTGGGCATAATCCCATTGAAGCGGCATTTTTTAATAAGCCCATCATCTCAGGTGCATTTTTTCACAATCAAAAAATAGCCTATGAAAGTGTCGAAAATATCACTGTTTGCAAGGACTTAAAGGATTTGCAAAATTTAATTGAAAATGCGAATTTAAAGACTAAAATCAAAGAAAACGCAAATTTAAATATCATCAAAAAAAGCATTGACAGGGCTTTGAAAACTGCGCCGCAAAGTGATTAAAAGATTGAAAATATAAAGGTATAGATAATGAAAACTCAGGAAAAAGCCTATAAAATTCTTGCTTTACAGGAAAAAATTTCAAACAATGCAGCCAAAGAACTGATCGATAAAGGCTTAGTGAGTTTTAAGGGCGCTAAAATTACGCTTGCTCGCACGCTTTTACCTATAAATGCATGTTTTGAAATCATTCATCAAAAGCCAAGCAAAATCATCTTTGAAGATGAAAAAATCCTTGCGCTTAATAAAGCGGAGAATGTTTTAAGCCAGGAGCTTGAAAAAAGCTTTAAAGCAAGACTTTTAAACCGCTTGGATAAAGAAACGAGTGGTGTTTTGCTGTTTTGTAAGGATGAGAATTACCGCACACTTTGTATTGAAGAGTTTAAAAAACAAAGGGTTCAAAAGATCTATATCGCTATACTTAGCGGTATAATTGCGGATGAAATCATCATTAATGAGCCGATTTTAACGCTAAAAATCAAAGGTAAAGCCTTTTCAAAAGTTGATAAAAAAGGACTTAGTGCACTTACAAAAATCATTCCACTTCTCATTAGTGCTAAAAAAACTCTAGCAAAAATAGAAATTCCAACAGGAAGAACTCATCAAATACGCGCACATTGCGCATTTATAGGGCATGGCGTCGTTGGAGATACTAAATATGCGCGCAGCAAAGCGACTAGAATGTATCTTCACAGCCTTAAAACCAAGCTTTTAAATCACAGCTTTTTCGCCCCGCTTGATGAGAGCTTTAACGCCTTTGGCTTTGAACCTAAAGGATTAAATTTAAAAGAGCTTTAAATAAGTTGATTTAAGATTTTGTGTTTAAATTTACAAAGACTTTAAATCAATTTTAATGCAAAAAATTAATAATTTTACTTAAACTTAAATTAAAGTAAAATTCACTCACTCTTTGCCAAATCCCAGCAAAGCACGGTTTTGCCATCTTTATCTGTCGTAACATCACCCATGCCCATGATATTATAACCACAATCTACATAATGCACTTCGCCCGTAACCCCGCTGGCTAAGTCGCTGAGCAGATACATCGCTGAATTTCCCACTTCATCAGTGCTTACATTGCGCTTAAGTGGAGCGTTCAGCTCGTTGTATTTTAAAATCATTCTAAAATCACCTATCCCACTTGCTGCAAGCGTTTTGATAGGTCCTGCTGAGATGGCATTGACGCGAATTTGTCTTTCTCCTAAATCGCGCGCTAAATAGCGCACGCTACTTTCTAAAGCAGCTTTAGCCACACCCATGACATTGTAATGAGGCACATATTTTACCCCACCTAAATAGCTAAGAGTTAAGATCGCACCACCTTGCTTGAGCACGGGTAGCACCGCGCGCGTAAGGGCTAAAAGCGAATACACAGAAGTTTGCATAGCGATATCAAAGGCTTCTTTGCTTGTGTCTAAAAAGGCATTTTCAAGCGCTTCTTTAGGCGCGTAAGCGACCGCATGCACGATGAAATCAATCTCGTCAAAGTCTTTTTTAATCTTGCCTGCCAAAGCGTCTAAGTGCGCTGCGCTATTGACATCAAGTTCATAAACAAATTTAGAGCCAAATTCTTCTGCGATAGGCTCAACGCGCTTTTGCAAAGCCTCGTTAAGATAGGTAAAAGCTAGGCTCGCACCCTGAGCTGCGCACGCTTTAGCGATACCATAAGCGATGGATTTGTTGTTTGCAACGCCGACGATAAGTCCTTTTTTTCCTTGCATGATCATTATTTATCCTTTAATTAATCTTAAAAAACTATTCACATTAAGAGCTGCAGAGCCGATGAGAGCGCCACTGCAATGCTCGATCTCAGTGATCGTTTTGATATTATCTTCATTCACACTGCCCCCATATAAAAGCTTGGCCTTTGAAAGCGAGCTTAAAAACAAAAGCACGCTTTGAATGTCTTTAAATTCAGCACTCACGCCCGTGCCTATGGAATAAATAGGCTCGTAAGCAATGATTAAGTTTTTATAATTTAAATCAATGATTTCAAGCTGTTTTTTTAAAAAATCCTTCGTCTTGCCATGCTTTTTAAGCTCTAAATCTTCGCCTATGCAAAAGATGATTTTAAGCTCATTTTCCTTAGCAAAGTCAAATTTAGCCTTTAAAAGCGCGTCCTTTTCGCCCAAAGCGCGCCTTTCGCTGTGTCCTATAAGCACGGTATTTATACTAAACTCGTCTAAATGCTCCTTGCCAAGCTCGCCTGTAAATGCGCCCTTGACGCAAGGATAGAAATTTTGAGCGCCTTGTGTGAAATTTAGCTCTTCTTCTAAAAATGCCACGCTAGGTGGAAAAATGATAATTTCATCGCTATTTTTTTTATCCTTAAGCGCGTCATTGAGCCTTTTTGCGTAAAGTGCAAAGCTTGAGCGTGTGTGATTGCATTTTAAATTCGCTGCGTAAATCATATTTTATCCTTAATTTCAATCGCTTTTAATCTGCAAAGGCTTCACGCCCGGAAGTTCCTTGCCCTCGATGAGCTCAAGGCTTGCGCCACCCCCTGTTGAAATGAAAGTCATCTCATCCACATCGCCAGCGCGCGCGACCACATCGGCTGTATCGCCCCCGCCGATAACGCTTGTCGCGTGTGCATCAGCGATATAATGACTCATCTTAAGGCTTCCTTTGGAGAATTTATCGATCTCAAACACGCCCATAGGTCCATTCCACCATATCGTTTGCGCATCAGCTAGCACTTCTTTAAAAAGCGTTACACTCGCTGGTCCTATGTCAAGGCCCATCCAGCCAGCCGGGATTTCTTGCACGCTCACATACTGCATAATGGCTTCTTGCGAGCAAGTTTGAGCAGCCACGACATCCACAGGCAGATAAATTTTAACCCCAAGTTCCTTACCCTTGTGTAAAATGCGCTTGGCTTCATCGATAAGATCATCTTCTAAAAGCGAATTGCCTATATCTAGGCCTTGCGCCTTTAGAAAAGTAAATGCCATACCTCCGCCGATGATGAGTTTATCCACCTTTGGAAGTAAATTAATCAAAGCTTGCAGCTTACCACTCACTTTTGACCCACCTACGACAGCTACAAATGGGCGCGCTGGACGCTTGATGAGATTGTTTGCAAACCCGATTTCTTTTAAGAGCAAAAAGCCCGCCGCCTTGTGATTTTCATCAAAAAATTTCGTTATAGCCTCCACACTTGCATGCGCTCTATGACACACGCCAAAGGCATCGTTGATATAAATTTCAGCCATATTAGCCAGTTCTTTAGCTAAGTTTTCATCATTTTTAGTCTCGCCCCTTTCAAAGCGCAAATTTTCAAGTAGTAAAATTTCGCCCGCCTTAAGATCGTTTGCCTTTTTTTGCGCGTCTTCACCGATAACATCTTTTGCCATAATGACTTCTTTATTCATCAGCCTTGCTAAGCGCTTTGCTACAGGTTCAAGAGAGTATTTTGCATTGATTTCTTTAGGACGGCCTAAATGAGAAGTTAAAATCACGCTGCAGCCATTATCCAAACAATATCTTATCGTAGGAATAGCCGAGCGAATGCGCCTGTCATCTGTGATATTTAAAAACTCATCTTGCGGGACATTAAAATCACACCTGATAAAGACTTTTTTACCTGAAATTTCAATATCTTTAAGCGAAATAATACCCTTCATCCTAGCTCCTTGAAACAAAGCTTGCCATATCTACAAGGCGGCTTGAATAGCCCCATTCATTATCATACCACGCAATGACCTTGATAAAATCATCACAAATGACCTGTGTTAAATCGCTAGCTACAACTGCTCCATAAGAACAAGTGATAAAATCGCTTGAAACGCGCTCTTCATCATCCACAAGCAAAAGCCCCTTTAAATTCGAAGCAGCAGCCTTTCTAAAGGCGTCGTTGATCTCATCTTTACTCACTTTTTTCTTAAGCAGAGCCGTTAAATCCACGCTTGAAACATCGACCACAGGCACGCGCATACTTTGTCCGTGAAGCTTGCCATTAAGCTCTGGCATGATGAGTTTCATTGCTTTAGCTGCTCCTGTGGAAGTGGGGATAATGTTTTGCGCTGCAGCTCTTGAGCGCCTTTTATCGCGTGCTTTTGCATCGATAATGCTTTGTCCATTCGTATAAGCATGAATGGTCGTCATCAAGCCCTTTTCAATGCCAAAATTATCTTGCAAAACGCGGCACACAGGACCTAAGCAATTTGTCGTACAGCTTGCGTTTGATATGATTTTTTCGCCTTTGTAGTGTTGCGCATTTACGCCCAGCACGAAAGTGGGCGTATCATCTTTAGCAGGAGCGCTCATAATGACTTTTTCAATGCCTTTTTCTAAAAAAGGCTTGCATTTTTCTTGTGTTAAATGCGCACCCGTGCATTCAAGAACGATTTGAGCGCCAAACTTAGCAAAGTCAAGATTGTTGATATCGCGGCTTTTAAAAACTTTAATGTGTTTATTATCAATGATTAAATCATCGCCTTGACTTTGAACTTCGCCCTCATAAGGACCATGCACGGTATCGTATTTAAAAAGATATTTGGTAAGCTCGATATCTGTAGTATCATTGATTGCTACAAGCTCGACATCATCGCGCTTTAAAGCGATCCTAGCAACGCAACGTCCTATGCGTCCAAAGCCATTTATTGCAATTTTTACAGCCATTTAATGTCCTTTTATAAAATAATCTGCTAATATTTTACAAAAAAAAGGTTAAATTTTTTATGAAAGTTGCAGTTTTTGGCGGAAGTTTTGATCCGCCTCACATAGGACACGATTTAATCATCAAAAGCGCGTTCAAAAGCCTAGATATAGATAAACTTTTCATTATCCCCACTTATATCAACCCTTTTAAAAAAGGCTTTGTCGCAGATGAAAATACAAGGCTTGCTTGGGTTAAAAAGCTTTGGGGGAGTTTAGAAAAGGTTGAATTTTTAGATTATGAAGTGCGCGCAAAGCGTCCGGTGCCAAGCATTGAAAGCGTGGAGTTTATAGAAAAAAATTTTAAGCCTGATAAAATATATTTTATCATAGGTGCTGATCATTTAAAAAGCTTAAATTTATGGCATAATTACGAACAATTAGCCAAAAAAGTGGAATTTATCGTAGCAACTCGTGGTCAAATAAAGGTGCCTAAAAACTTTAAAATCCTTGATATAAACGCGCTCATTGCTTCAAGTGAGATTAGAGAAAATTTAAAAAAAGATAAAAGTTTGCTGGATAAAATCCCAAGTTCAATCAGCGATGAAGTGGATCAAATTTATACAAAAACAAAGGAAAACTCAATGCAAAAAAGAATTGATAAAATTGTTGCGATTTTAGATGAGAAAAAGGCTGAGGATATCGAAGTTTTTGATATGCGGGGCAAGGAGTATTTCACGGATTTTGTCATCCTTACTACAAGTCTTACGCAGCGACACGCTCTTTCTTTAATCGATGAGCTGAAGACTCAGTTAAAAGGGGCTAAAGAAGAGTTTTTAAGCATTGAAAGTAGCGAAGATTGGAGTGTGATTGATTTAGGCGATATTATCATTCATCTTTTAAGCCAAGATTACCGCGCTAAATACAACATCGAAGAGCTTTTAAAGAGCTTGCAAGAGCAAAAGAGCTGAGCGCTTTGGTTTTTAAATTTCGTGCAAAATTAGTGTTTAAATTTTAATTCATTTTATATTTTCAAGGACTTTTTCTTTATCAAGCCTTTCTTGCATAAGCTTGCGCGTGTTGCTGAGCCAATTTTCTTTACTGGTATTAACTAGGGGCAAGCAAATGAGCTTTAAAGTGCCACTTTTAAGGCTTAAAGCCTTGCTGTCAAGGATTTTAGCAGAATCGACGATTAAAATGGGCTGGACTTTAAGACCTAGCTTTTCAGCTAAAACCTGCGCCCCACTTTGAAATTTAAGCATTTTTTCGCCCTTACTTCGCGTGCCTTCTGGAAAAATAGCCAAAACGCGCCCCTCATCCAAACGCTGCTTCGCTTCTTTTAAAATGCGCACTAAATCACGCGGATTGCTTCTATCAATACATAAAAGCTTAGGCTTAATCATGGCAAATTTAAAAATAGGAATTTCGCGCAATTCTTTTTTAGCTATCCATGCTAAATTCTTAGGATACAAGCTTTCAAGCGCGATGATATCAAGCATACTTTGATGATTCATTAAAATCATATTGGCTTTATTATCAAACTCGCCCACAAGCTCGTAATCAAAGCCAAATACCTCGCCTTGCAAACTCGCCCAAGATTTTCGGATTTGCCAAATTTGAGTTTGCGAGCGCGCAAAGCAAAAGGCTAAAAATACACAAAGCACGCTAAAAGTGGAAAAAGGCAGGTAGAGTAGGGCTTTTATCCTTGCGCCAAGTTTTTTAAATGACATTTTTGTCCTTTTATCACTCGAAGTCATTTTTATTCACCCAGCCGATTTTACCATCTTTAAATAAAACCTTGATATAATCTTGCCTTTTACCTAAAATTTCGACTTTCTCAGTGCTTTTGCTTTTGTAAAAATAGCTTGAATTAGCAGTTGGCAAAAGCTGAGCATTCGTGCCTGCTTTTAGTGTGGCGATTTTATTGCTGCTGTCAAATAAAAAGCTTAGCGCAAATGCTACGATTGCAAGGGCAAAAAAGATATAATTTTTCCGCCACACAAAAACGAGTGCAAAAAGTCCTGCTAGTACCCATAAACTCACTTGTTTGTAGATATTTAAGCTGTTTTCTTTAGGATTTAAATCACTTTGCGTGCTCACAGGGCTTTCTTCTTCGATAATCACCTTTAAAGAAATATTTTCAAGCTTGTTTGTAAGTAAGTTAAAATAAGAAAAATCAAGGCTTTTTTTACTTGGCGAAAACACAGCAGAATAAAGCGCACTTGATTTGTTGAAATCACCACTCAAACTATCAATTCTTTGATGAGCGATATCACTATCTTTGAGCTTGAAATTTCTTAAATTTGCATTTGTTGCGCTAAGTTCTACGACCATGACTAAATTTTTATCATCAAAATATCTCGTCCTTGCATTTTTTGCGCTCAGACTATCTGCTACGATACCTGAATAATTGGAATCAGCGCTGATTTTTTTAAAGCTTATGGGCTCTAAAATGAGACTGGATTTTTGAAAGATTTTTTTATTGCGTAAAAGCTGCACTTCAACGCTTTCAAATCTAGCATTTGAGTCCTTTGCTTGAAAATAAAGGCTTGTTTGATAGGAATTTGCAGCGATTTTATACCATTTAGCATTGGGATTTAAAAACTCTAGGCTATCATTTTTATTGAGACTGATATTAAAGTCAAAGTCTGTGTTTTGCGCTGTTTTGGCGATGATATCTAGCTTGAAAACTTCGCCCACGAAAAAGCTTTTTTTATAAGCACTGCTGCTTAGTACCAAATCGCTTGTCGCTACAAACTCATCGCTTATATTCTCATCATTAAAGTCGTTTTCATCGCTTGCAGCCACACTTTGATAAATGCGCTTTTGATTTTCGTCCAAATTTAAAGCGCTAAGATTTAAGCTGAGTAAAAGGAGTAAAAAAAGTGTTTTTGTCAGTTTCATTTTATTCCTTATTGAATGAATTTAAAAATCACAAAACTCGCGCCGCTGTTTTTGAATTTATTTTAAATTTTAAATTCGCTAAGCAAATTGTGGATTGCCACGCGGACAAGCCCACTCATAATGACGGATTTAGTAACTTTCACGCAGGATTTTACAAGCTCTAATAAAGACACCAAAAAAGCCGAGTCGTTTTCAAAGCCTGCTAAGATAAAAATCCTTCAAGCATTTTAAGCCCTACGCTATTTCCCAAAAGCTCATCACAAGCGCGCTCAGGATGAGGCATAAGCGCAAAAATCTTTTTATTTTCATCACAAATTCCAGCAATATCAGCGCTAGAGCCGTTTAAGTTTTCTACATATTTAAGCGTGATTAAATCTTTATCGTGCAAATATTTAAGTGTATCATCATCTGCGTAAAAATTGCCCTCGCCGTGCGCTACAGGCAGGCGTATGACTTCATCTTTTTTGAAATTTTTACACAGAGCGTTTTGATTTGAAATCACTCTTAATTTTTGCTCTTTAGCAATAAAGCTTAAGTTTTTGTTGCGAAGCAGCGCGCCTTTTAGCAAATGAAGCTCGGTAAGCATTTGAAAGCCGTTGCAAATGCCTAGCACGAAGCCACCTTTTTCGGCGTGTTTTTTTAAAACTTTCATCGCCGGAGCAAATTTAGCAATGGCTCCACATCTTAGATAATCTCCATACGAAAAACCTCCGGGCAAGATGATTAAATCCGCGCTAAAATCATCCTTCTCATACCATACAATCTCAGGCTTTACACCCAGCTTTTCAAAGGCATAAGCTGTGTCAAATTCGCAATTTACGCCCGGTAGTCTAATGATGGCAATTTTCATAAAACAATCTCGTAATCTTCGATAACAGTGTTTGCTAAAAGCTCTTCACACATCGCCCTAGCTTGCACAAGCGCGTTTTCTTGATCATTTTCTTTTAAATCAAAGCTGATTTCTTTAGCCATTTTAAGATCGCTTACATTACTAAAATCAAGCGCGTGCAAAGCCTTTTCAATGGCTTTTGCTTGAGGGTCTAGCACGCCTTTTTTTAAAAAAATTCGAATTTTAATTTTCATTTTTTACCCTATCTTTAAATTTAGCTTAAAATTCTTTTCAAAACTTCTTCATAAGCCATCTTAAGATTGCCTAAATCTTGTCTGAAACGATCTTTATCTAGCTTTTCATTCGTCTCTTTATCCCAGAAACGGCAACTATCAGGACTGATCTCATCGCATAAAATAATGCTTCCATCTTTATCATAGCCCAGCTCGATTTTAAAATCAATCAAGCGCAAGTTTTTAGTATCAAAAAAGTCTTTTAAAATTTGATTGATTTGCCTTGCGATTTGCTTGATTTTTTCAATATCTGCCTTATCTTTAACCAAATTTAAAAGCAAGCAATGCTCATCATTGATAAAAGGATCGCCCAGCTTATCATCTTTTAAGCAAAACTCCACTAATGCAAAAGGCAAAACCTCACCATCTTTAATGCCTAGCCTTTTGCAAAGCGAGCCCGTAGCGACATTGCGCACGATGATTTCAATGGGGATGATTTGGCATTTTTTTACAAGCTGTTCGTTTTCGCTCAAAGTTTTTACCAAATGCGTTCTAATACCCTTTTTTTTAAGTAAATGAAAAAGTTCGGTTGAAATTTGAGCATTCAGCGCGCCCTTGCCCTTTTCACTGCCTTTCTTTTCAGCATTAAAAGCGGTTAGATCGTCTTTAAATTCACTAATGAGTAAATTCTCATCATCTGTTTTGTAAAGTTTCTTGCCCTTGCCCTCATATAAAAGCTCTTTTTTAGTCATTTTTAATACCTTGAATGTTTAAAATTTTAACCGCGTCAATGGCTGATTTAAGCTGTGCGTCGTTGTTGATTTGCTCTTTTGTGATGATATTTTTATCTTCTTTTTTGCCACTTTTATTTTTATCATCAATTTTTTCAAGCTCGCTTTGTAGATGAAGTTTTAAATCACTTTCTTTAACACTAAAGCCATCTTGCTCGGCATTGACCTTGCCTGCAAAGACTTCAATGTCAGGTTTTACGCCCACCGCTTGAATGGTGCGCCCACTTGGCAGATAATAGCGCGCGATAGTGAGTTTAATGGCTTCTTTTTTATTGATTTGCATAATACTTTGCACGCTACCCTTGCCAAAGGTGTTTTCGCCCACGATAATGGCGCGTTTTAAATCTTGCAAAGCCCCACTTACAATCTCACTCGCACTGGCACTTCCGCCATTTACAAGCACGACCATAGGCGCATTTGTAAGCTTTTTACTCGCCACAGCTTTATAATCTTTGTTTTCTTCAGCGATTTTACCTTTTTGAGAGACGATAGTTCCATTACTTACGAATAAATTTGTAAGCTCGATAGCTTGATCAAGTAGCCCGCCCGGATTATTTCTTAAATCCAAAATAATGCCCTTAACTTTAGGATATTTTTTAAGTGCCTTTGTTGCAGCTTCTGCGACATTTTTATCAAAGCTAGCCACTCTTAAATAAAGCAAATTCTCATCTTCAATCAGCTTAGCATAAACGCTTTCAACCTTGATGATATCACGCGTAAGTTTTAGGTCAATAGGCTTGGCTTCGCCTTTTCTAAAAAGTGTGATTTCAATTTCAGTTTTTGGCTTGCCGCGCATTTTATCCACCGCTTCATCAAGCTTCATTCCAAGCGTGGATTCGCCGTTAATGCGCAAGATCACATCGCCTGATTTTACCCCGGCTTTATCGGCAGGAGTGCCCTCAATAGGTGCAATGACACTTAATGCTCCATCTTTCATCCCTACAGTAATGCCAAGTCCGCCAAATTCGCCATTTGTTTGAATTTTCATATCTTCGAAGTCTTTTTCATTTAAGAAAGAAGAATGTGCGTCTAAATTTGAAAGAAGTCCAGAAATGGATTTGTCGATTAAATCTGTGATATTTTCATCATCGACATAGTATTGCTGCACGATAGCAAGGGTTTTTGTATATTTATCCAGTGCTTCAATGCGCTTATCTAACTCATCTTGCGAGAGTTTATTTTGCGCTAGGCTCGCATTTGTCGTTACTAAAAGACAGAGCGCGAGCGTGCTAAAAAAGCCTAAAATACTTGCGAAAAAACGTTTTGTTTTCAAGGTTTGAACTCCAATTAAAAAGATAAAAGCAAATTTTAATCAAATTTGCTTAAAAATTTGTAAATAAAAGCACTTTTTGTTACAATAATAAGAAAAAAGGTCGAAGCTATGCCAAATTCAAAAGATATCAAAGGCTTTAAAAGCGTGCATTCAAAAAAGCACGATGAGAAAGCGCACTCAGGCGAGAAACTTCACTCGCACGAAAATTTACACTCACACGTTTTAAATACTAAAAAAATTCACACTCAGCACACACACATTCATTCTAAAGGGCATGATAAAGCGATGATGAACCGCTTGAGTAAGAGTATAGGGCATTTGGAGCGGGTTAAAATGATGATAGAGCAGGGCAAAGACTGCGCCGAAGTATTAGTCCAGCTTGCTGCAGTGCGCGGCGAGCTTAATAGCACGGGAAAATGTATCCTTAAAGAGCATTTAAGTCACTGCATTATCCACGCTATTGAAGAAGGCGATATACAAAAAATCGAAGAGCTTAAAAAAGCCATCGATAGCTTTATGAAATGAGCCTGTAAAAAAATTAAAAAATCTTAGATTGATGATAAAATTTAAAAGCTCTTAAAAGGCTTATTTTAAGAGCTTTCATTAAAAATTTAAAAAAATTTATTAAAAAAACTTGACAATAACTCACTAAATTTATATAATACACTTAATATAAAGTTTAAGGCTTGAAATTTAAATAAACTTTATATTTTAAAGCAATTTAAAGGATAAAAAATGGCGAATTTACAAGATTTTTTAACAGATTCTATGCTTTCAAATTTAGAAAGTGCGGCAAGTTTAGCGATTCATTCTAAAAATACTGAAGTTGTGCCTTTGCACTTACTTTGGGCTTTAAGTGTGGATAGTGCGAGCCTTTTAAATCAAGTTTTAAATAAAATGAATGTTTCTAAAGAGGCTTTAGAGCTTGAAATTAAAAGCCGTGTGCAAGCTTTGCCCACAAGCTCAAATGTAAGTCGCGAAAATGTGCGCTTTTCAAACGAGCTTATAAATAGCCTTGAAGCAGCAAAGGCTTTAATGACAAGCAAAGGAGATAATTATCTAGCAGTGGATACTTGGCTCATTTCAGCCAGTGAAAGTACTCCTATTAAGGATATTTTAAGCAAATTTGTAAATTTACTTGATTTTAAAAAAGGGCTTGAAGCCTTAAGATCTGGCAGAAAGATTGATAATAAAACAAGCGATGAAACTCTAGATAGCTTAAATAAATTTGGCATTGATTTAACGGCTAAGGCAAGCGAGGGAAAGCTTGATCCTGTCATAGGTAGAGAAGAAGAAATTGATAGAGTGATGCAAATTTTAATAAGAAAAACAAAGAATAATCCTATTTTATTAGGTGAGCCAGGTGTAGGAAAAACGGCTATTGTAGAGGCTTTAGCTCAAAGAATTATCAAAAAAGATGTGCCAACTAGCCTTCAAAATAAACGCGTCATCGCCCTTGATATGAGTGCTTTAATAGCCGGTGCAAAGTATCGTGGCGAGTTTGAGGATAGATTAAAAGCAGTGGTTAATGAAGTGATAAAAAATGAAAATATCATCCTTTTTATCGATGAAATTCACACCATAGTGGGCGCTGGGGCTAGCGAGGGCAGTATGGATGCGGCAAATATACTTAAGCCAGCACTTGCTCGCGGCGAGCTTCACACAGTGGGAGCGACCACGCTTAAAGAATATCGCAAGTATTTTGAAAAAGACGTAGCTCTTCAAAGACGCTTTCAGCCAGTAACCGTGAGCGAGCCAAGCGTTAATGAAGCTTTGGCTATGCTTCGTGGCATTAAAGAAAAGCTTGAAATTCATCACAATGTAAGCATAACAGACTCAGCCCTTGTTGCTGCTGCAAAGCTTTCAAAGCGCTATATTGCCGATAGATTTTTACCTGATAAGGCTATTGATTTAATTGATGAAGCGGCGGCTGAGCTTAAAATGCAAATTGAAAGTGAGCCAAATTCTCTAAGAAAGGTGAGAAAAGACATTGAAACTCTGCAAGTAGAAAATGAAGCCTTAAAAATGGAAAATGATGAGAAAAATAATAAAAGGCTTGAAGAAATTGCTAAAGAATTAGCGAATTTAAAAGAAAAGCAAAGTGAGCTAAATTCACGCTTTGAAAATGAAAAAGCGGTCTTTAATGAAATTTCAAGCAAGAAAAAAGACATTGACAGCCTTAAAAATGAGGCGAGTTTTGCTAAAAATAAGGGCGATTTTCAAAAGGCTGCCGAGCTTGAATATGGGCAAATTCCAGCCCTTGAAAAAGAAGTGCAAGGCTTAGAGGATAAATGGAAAAAAATGAGCGAACAAGGCGTGCTTTTGAAAAATCAAGTCGATGAGGACCTTGTAGCAAGCATTTTAAGCAAATGGACGGGAATTAGCGTTCAAAAAATGCTTACAAGTGAAAAGCAAAAATATTTGCAAGTTGAAGAGCATTTAAAAGAAAGCGTTGTGGGGCAAGATGAAGCGATGAAGGCTCTAGCTAGGGCTATCAAGCGCAATAAAGCTGGACTTAATGATAGCTCTAAGCCTATAGGCAGCTTTTTATTTTTAGGTCCAACGGGCGTGGGTAAAACGCAATCTGCCAAGGCTTTGGCGAAGTTTTTGTTTGATGATGAAAAGGCAATGATACGCTTTGATATGAGCGAGTTTATGGAAAAACATAGCGTTTCAAGGCTGCTTGGCGCACCTCCTGGCTATGTGGGGTACGAAGAGGGTGGCGAGCTTACTGAAGCGGTGCGTAGAAAGCCTTATAGCGTGATACTTTTTGATGAAGTAGAAAAGGCAAATAAAGATGTTTTCAACATACTTTTAGGCATACTTGATGATGGGCGTGCTACTGATAGCAAGGGCGTAACGGTGGATTTTAAAAACACCATTATCATTTTAACTTCAAATATCGCTTCAAGTGCGATTATGAATTTAAAAGGAGCTGAGCGCGATGAGGCGGTAAAAAATGAGATTAGAAACTTCTTTAAGCCTGAGTTTTTAAACCGCCTTGATGATATCATCATTTTCAATCCGCTTGGCGAAAATGAAGCCTTTGAAATCGTCAAGCTTTTATTTAAAGACTTGCAAAAAAGCCTTGAGAGCAAAGGAATTCACGCCGAGCTTAGTGAAAATGCGGCACTGTTCATAGCCCGTGCTGGCTTTGATCCTGATTTTGGTGCGCGCCCGCTTAAACGTGCTATTTATGATAAAATCGAGGATAAATTAAGCGATATGATTTTAAGCGATGAACTTGGCGAGAATGAAGACATCATCATTGACGCTAATAAAGATGATATCATCATTCGAAAAAAAGCAGATTTAAACTCAAAAAGCTCAGAAAAAGGTAGCTCTAAGTCTGCTAAGAAAAAATAAATTTTAAAGCCCTTAAAATGGGCTTTAAAAGAGAATTTGAAATTAAAATCAGCTAAAATCTAGCGGATCCATATCAATAATTATGCTCTCATCCACGCTTCTAGCGTAATTTGCCGCTTTGATTAAAATCTGGTGTGAATTTGCTCGAAGCAGTATATAAAAGCGAAATTCAGCATTTATTAGCTCGATAGCACAAGCTCCAAAGCCCACTACTTCAAGGCTTTTAAGCTCTTTAAATTTAAGGGCTAAACTCTCACAAAATGCTTGTGCTTTAATTTTATTTTTATCCTCAATAATAAGGCGGCAAAGCCTTTTAAATGGGGGGTAAAGTCCCTTTCTAATCTCAAGTTCATCTTGCAAAAACGCGTCATAATCTTGCAAATATTTTTCAAAAAAGGCGCGCTGTTTAGTCTGCACTAAAACCCTTGCAAAGCCCTTACGTCCTGCTCTGCCTGCTACTTGTATAGCTAAAGCCAAAGCTTGTTCGCTTGCCAAAAAGCTAGGGCGAAACAAATACTCATCAAGCCCTAAAATCACACTTAAATTTACATTCAAATAATCATGCCCCTTAGCCAGCATAGAAGTTCCAACTAAAATTTGAATGCTCCCTGCGTTAAAGTCTTTTAAAACGCTTTCAAGCTTTTTTACGCTTGTAATCTCATCGCTATCAAATTTAGAAATTTTAAGCTCTTTAAACTCATCTTTTAAAGCTTCTTCTAAAAGAGCTACTAGCTCGGCCGTGCCCATTTTACGCGCCTCAAGTAAGGATCCGCCACAACTTGGACACTCTTTTATAACAGGCTCGCTAAAGCCACAATAATGACATTTTAGCAAATGCTTATTTTTATGAAGACTCATAGCTATACTACAAAAAGGGCATTTCACACACTCGCCGCACCCTTGACAAAGAATTTGCCTAAAATTTGCACGCGTTGGCAAAAAAATCACCGCTTGTTTTTTTTCTCTTAAGGTAAGTCGAAGTTCTCTTAAAATAGTGCTTGTAAGGCTTAGCTCATTTTCATCATAAAGAAATTCTTTCTTGCTCTCATAAAAAGTGCCTTTTAGTCTAAAATGAGCTTGTTTATAAAAGCTCGTTACGCTTGGCGTAGCAGAGCCTAGCACGACTTTAGCCCCTGTTTTTGCACCTAAAAAAAGGGCTAAATCGCGCGCATTTAGACGGGGATTGTTGCTTGCTTTATAAGAGCTTTCATGCTCTTCATCCACAATGATAAGTTTTAAGTTTGAAAAGGGCAGAAAAAGGGCCGAGCGAGCGCCCGCAACCAGTGAAATTTCGCCCTTTTGCAAAGAGTCAAGTTGTTTAAGCTTTTTAGACTTTGAAATTTTTGAATGCCATAAGAAAAAATGTCCCTCAAAATAGACATTCAAACGCTTTTGCATTTGCGAAGTTAAAGCGATTTCAGGCATTAAAAATAAGGCTTGTGCGCCACTTTCTAAGTATTCTTTGATTAAAGAAAAGTAAATTTCAGTTTTACCACTGCCCGTATCAGCAAAAAGCAAGCTGGAGGGCTTTTGCTTAATGAAATTTAAAGCCTCGCTTTGTTCTTTACTTAAATTTGAGCTTTTTAAACCGCTAATTTTAGGCACTTTATAAGGCTTTAAAAGCTCAAAAAAGCCTAGCACAAAGCTTATTTTACACACATAATAATAGCTAATAAAGCTTGCAAGCTCAAATTGCTCTTTACTTAAGACCCTGCCAGTAAGCTCTAGCACGGGCTTTGTTTTAAAATTTGGCTTTTGTGTCTTTTTTAAAACCAAGGCTAAAATGTTTTTTTTTCGCGCTAAATCAACTACAACCTCGCTTAAAGGCGCAATTTCTAGCTCGCTTTCATAAGTAAGCGTATCTAAATGATAGCCAAGCAGGGCAAGCTCGTAATAATTCATCTTAAATCTTTATTTTAAGCCCAAATTTCAAGGCTCTTTTAATTTTCATCTTAAAAACTCATCTTAAATATTTGCAATTTTGCGTGCATTCAAAGCTTTGAGTGTCAGGGCGAAATTGAAATTCCAGCCTTTCTTTGCCAAGATTAAAGCTATAAGTATTTGCCCCTGTTTTCATCCAGCCCTTAAGACTTGAATAAATGGGACTTTCAAGCAAGCTTTTAGCGCAGCAGTTTGCGCTTGCGCAAATTTTCGCACAATAAAACAAGTCTTGAGCTTCAGCGCCTATTTGTGCATTATCAAGTGCTTTTAAATTCGTGTTTTTGTTTAAAAAAATATCATTTCTATGCGCTGAAAGTGCGCTTTGAATGAGAGCAAACTCAGCTTTTAGAGCTAAAATTTTGCTTTGCTGCGTGGAAAAATCAAGCTTTGGCAGAGCAATTGCAGCTAAGATGCCTAAAATCATCAGCACAAAAATAAGCTCGAGCATAGAAAAAGCTTTCACGCAAGTCCTATTTTATCGGTAATTCGTTATTGAGTGTGGTGAGAAGTTTTTTAAGCTCTTTTTGCAGGGTGTAATAATCATAACTTCGTTTGATATAAGATTCTACGAGCTGCTTGAGCTCGATTTTTTTGCTGCCTTTTGAAATCAAATCAATATCAGCTTCGATGAAATCGGCAAATTCTTCGCTGCATTTTATATTAAAATCCTTCGCCGAAACATTTATAATGACTTGCTTTATGCCATCATTTGCCAAGTGTTGCCTCTATTTTTTTCATGATATCTTCGCTTGCGATATTTTTACTCTTAAGATCTTCTTCAAGGCGCAAAATTTCATTGGTTTTAGCTTCGTTTTGAGCCTTAGCACTCACTAATTCGTTTCTTAAATTCTCATTTGTCTCACAAAGCTCATTATAGCGCTCTAAAAGCTCATTGACCTTGTCTGTGAGTGTGGAAATTATCTTATCATTATACATTCATCGACCTTTAATTTTTTTTCATAATTGTAGCAAAAAAGCTTAAAAATTTTGAATTTTTTAAGCAAAAATTTGTAAAATTTTATCTTTTTAAGGATAAAAATGTTTGAACTCACTTCTAAATTTAAGCCAAGTCCAGATCAAGCTCAAGCGATTAAGGGCATTGTAAAAAGCATAAAAGCGGGCAATAAATATCAAACTCTGCTCGGCGTTACAGGCTCTGGCAAGACCTTTACCATGGCAAATGTGATCAAAGAGCTTAACATGCCCACCTTGATAATGAGTCATAATAAAAGCTTGTGCGCACAGCTTTATAGCGAATTTAAGGGCTTTTTTGCTAAAGATCATGTCGAGTATTTTATCAGCTATTATGATTATTACCAGCCAGAAGCTTATATACCGCGCACGGATGTTTTCATTGAAAAAGACAGCTCGGTCAATGAGGACTTAGAAAGGCTTCGTCTAAGTGCAACGGCTTCGCTTTTAAGCTATGAAGATGTCATTTGCATAGCCAGCGTTTCGGCAAATTATGGCCTTGGAAATCCTAGCGAATACATAGGAATGGTGCTGATTTTTGAACTTGGCATGCAAATTTCACAAAAAAGCTTACTCAAAAAGCTCGTGGATATGGGCTATAAAAGAAATGATACCTTTTTTGATCGGGCTGATTTTAGGGTGCAAGGCGATATCATCGATATTTTCCCAGCTTATTTTGAAGATGAAGTGGTGCGGCTTGAGTTTTTTGGCGATGAACTTGATAAAATGTATCATTATAATGTGCTTGAAAATAAAAAAGGCAAGGAGTTAAAAAGATTTATTTTATATCCTACGAGTCAATTTAGCGTGGGCGAAAGCCAGCTGAAAAAGGCGATTAAGGGCATTAAGGCTGAGCTTGCTAGCCGCCTTGCTTATTTTGAAAATGAAAATAAGCTCGTGGAGTATCAAAGGCTCAAGCAAAGAGTGGAATTTGACATAGAAATGCTTGAAAGCACGGGCATGTGCAAGGGTATTGAAAACTATGCACTTCACATTACAGGGCTAAAGAGCGGCGACACGCCCTACACGCTTTTTGATTATTATAGCGTGGAAAATAAGGACTTTTTAGTCATCGTGGATGAAAGCCATGTGTCCTTGCCGCAGTTTCGTGGTATGTTTGCAGGAGATAGAAGCCGCAAGCAAACGCTTGTTGATTATGGTTTTCGCTTGCCCTCAGCTCTTGATAACCGTCCCTTAATGTTTGATGAGTTTATCAATAAAAATTGTAAATTTCTTTTTGTCTCTGCTACTCCTGCACCTTTAGAGCTTGAACTGAGTGACAAAAATATCTTTCATCAAATTATGCGCCCCACAGGGCTACTTGATCCTGTAATAGAGCTTAAAGATAGCGACAATCAGGTTGAAATTTTATACGATGAAGCTAAAAAAGTCATAGCTAGAAATGAGCGCATTTTAGTAACGGTGCTGACTAAAAAAATGGCCGAGGAGCTGAGCCGCTACTACTTAGAACTCGGGCTTAAAGTCAAGTGGATGCACTCAGATATTGACGCTATCGAGCGTAATGAGATTATCAGGGGGCTTAGAATTGGGGCTTTTGATATGCTTATAGGTATAAATTTGCTTCGAGAAGGCCTTGATTTGCCTGAAGTAAGCCTCGTAGCCATTATGGATGCGGATAAAGAGGGCTTTTTAAGAAGCACGACAAGTTTAATTCAAACAATGGGGCGAGCCGCGCGCAATGTCAATGGTAAGGTGCTTTTATTTGCCAAAAAAATCACACATTCTATGCAAGAAGCTATAAACACCACAAATGAGCGCAGAAAATTACAACAAGAATACAATAAAAAGCATAATATCACGCCCACTTCAGTGGCTAGAAGCCTTGAAGAAAGCCTTAAGAATGAATTTGAAGATGCCGAGCTTTACAGAAAGGGCAAGAAACTTGAGAAAATGCCAGCAAGCGAGCGCGCAAAGCTCATAAAAGAGCTTAAAAAGCAAATGCTTGAAGCAGCACGCGCACTTGAGTTTGAAAAGGCTGCTATGCTAAGAGATGAGATTGCTAAGATTAAGATGCTTTAGTAAAGGGCGCGTGAGTTTAAATTGAATGAGTGAATTTAAATTGATCTAAATTTAAAATTTCAAAATTCTTAAAAAAATTTCAAAACTCGCGCCGTTGTTTTAGAATGATTTTATAAATTTCATTAAAATAAATTAAATAATAAAAGGCAAAAATTGAAAAACTTGCAAAAATTTGAAATTTCAAAGCACACTAAAGCTTTAAATGCCTTAAAAATCAAGCTTGATGAGTTAGCTAAGGAGAAAAATAGCTTTGTATCCCTGCACGAGTATGCTGATCCGCTTCAAGTTGCAAGGCTTTTAGATGATGAAGTGGCGATTTTAATTTGTGCTTTATTTGCTTATGGCAATGCTAAAAATATAGTGAGTTTTTTAAAAAAGCTTGATTTTTCCTTGCTAAATTTAGATGAAAAAATAATTTTAAAAGAGTGTAAAAATCTTAAATACCGCTTTCAAAATGAAAAGGATGTGGCAAATATTTTCATCACTTTAAGCCGCTTTAAAAAAAAATTCAGCCTGAAAGAATTTTTTACACAAAAATATAAAAAAGGCACTAAGCTAGTTTTCATCATAAAAGAATTTATCGACATCATTTATAAGCTCAATGATTACCGCTCAAGTGGCTATACTTTCTTTTTTTCAAAGCCCTTTGAAGAGCCTTTAAGCCCGCTTAAAAGATATCATCTTTTTTTACGCTGGATAGTAAGAAAAGATGAACTTGATTTAGGGCTTTTTGATGAAATTTCTCCAAAGGATCTTTTAATCGCTCTTGATACTCACACTCACAAAATGGCTTTAAATTTAGGGCTTTTAAGCCGTAAAAGCTATGATTTTAAGGCTGTTTTAGAACTTAGTGAAAGCTTAAAGAAAATGGATAAAAACGATCCCTTAAAATATGACTTTGCCCTTTATAGAATGGGGCAGTTAAAGCTAAATTTAAAATAAATTTAAAGGAAGAAAATGTCAAAAATAATTTTATTTGATTTAGATGGCACTTTAATTGATAGCACAGAAGCGATTTTAGCTTCCTTTGACGCTGCGTTTTTACATTTTAATCAAAAAAAAGTAGAGCATTCAAGTGTGAAAAAGCTCATAGGACTGAGCCTTGATGTTATGTTTTTAAAACTTGGTGTTAATGAAAACGAGGTAAATGACTATATCAAAGCCTATAAGGCTAAATACAAGGAGCTTTTTTTGGCTCAAACTACGCTTTTACCCTTTGCTAAAGAGGCTTTAGAGCTAGCTTCTTCTTTTGCAAAGCTTGGCGTTGTTACGACTAAATCAAGCGATTTTAGTCAAATTTTATTAAAGCATTTAGATGTGGCGCATTTTTTTAGCTGTGTGGTAGGAAGACAAGACGTTAAAAATCCCAAGCCTGATAAAGAGCCTATTTTAAAGGCATTAAGTTATTTTACAAAGCCAAATTTAAAGCAGTGTTTTATGATAGGCGATACTCACTTAGACACACAAGCAGCTAAAAATGCAGGCATTCGTGCAGTGGCTGTTTATAGTGGCTATGAAAGTAAAGAAAGCTTAGAAAAACAAAACGATTTTGTCAAAGCAAATGTTTTTGAAGCTGTGAAATTTATTAAAGAAAATTTTTAATTATGAAATGTGCGCACTGCCAGCTTGATTTTAAAAAAGAGCAAATGCTAGAAGAAAGGGGCAAATTTTTTTGCTGCACGGGCTGTAAAAAAGTGTATAAACTGCTTTTAAATGACGGTTTGCAAGATTTTTACACCAGGCTTAAAGATAAGAAATTAAGTCCTATTAAGCAGCTAAAATTTAAAGAAATACCAAATTTAGATTTTATTAGCACAAATGAAGAGGGATTTAAGGAGCTTTTTTTAATCATTGAGGGCATACACTGTGATGCATGTGTGTGGCTCAATGAAAAGGCTTTAAGCTTAAAAGAAGGCATTTTAGAAATAAATATCAATAAACTCACTCACAAGGCAAAAATTGTCTTTGATGAAAGCCTTATTGGCGCACCCGAGATTTTAAAGCTCATTCAAAGCATAGGCTATAATCCAAGCCCTTATAATCCTTTACTCAATGAAAAAAAGGCTTTGCAAACAAAAAGAGAATTTTATGCTAAGCTCATCGTAGCCATAGCTTGTGTGATGAATGTGATGTGGATTTCAGTGGCTAAATATGCGGGCTTTTTTAGTGGTATTTCAAGTGAGGCTAAGGATATTTTAAATTTCGCCGAGTTTATTCTAGCTTCTCCTGTGCTTTTTTACACAGGCTCAAGCTTTTATAAGGCGGCTTTTTTCTCTCTTAAAAAAGCTCAAATTTCTATGGATTTTTTGGTCATTTTTGGAGCAAGTCTAGCTTATATTTACTCGCTTTGGGCGATGTTTTCAAGGCTTGGGGATGTGTATTTTGACTCTGTTGCTATGATTATTTGTTTTGTTTTTGTGGGAAAATATCTTGAAGTGCTTGTTAAAAAGCGTGCTAGCGATACTATGGATAGTCTTAGCGAGCTTTTAAGAGGAGAGGTATTTGTGCTTAGAAACGGCGAATTTGTAGCCACAGCACCTTTAAATGTAAAAATAGGAGATATCTTAAGGCTCAATGTGGGCGATAGAATTTTAATCGATGGCAAGATAATAAGTGGTAGTGCTAGCCTTGATATGTCAAGCTTGAGCGGGGAAAATGAGCCTATTTTAGCAAGCAAAGAAGATAATATTAGCTCAGGAGGTATTTTACTTGATGGTTCTTTAAATTATGAAGCTACAAGGCTTTATAAGGATTCTAGACTTTGTCAAATCATAGCCTTGCTTGAAAACTCGCAAAGCAAAAAGCCCCGCCTTGAAGCACTTTGTGATAGGCTGAGTGCTTATTTTTCAAGGACTATGCTAGCCTTAGCCTTGATTTGCTTTTTATTTTGGCTTTTTTATATGAATGAAAGCGTGGAAATTTCACTCATTCACGCCATTTCTCTTTTAATTATTGCTTGTCCTTGCGCTCTGGCTTTAGCCACTCCTGTTGCAAATTTAATAGCTCTTTTTGAAAGTCTTAAATTTCAGCTTTTATTCAAGCAAAGCTCTTTTATAGAGGATTTAGGAAAATGTGATTTTGCTCTTTTTGATAAAACTGGGGTCTTAACGCAAAATAAGCTTAAAATCAGCGAATTTTACCTTGATAAAAGGCTAAATTTAAGTGAGCTTTTTAGTTTTTTAAGCCTTTCAAAACACCCCATAAGCCTTAGCATAAGAGAATTTTTAGAAAAAAATTATAACTTTAAAAAAAGCTTGATAGACTTTAATGACTTTAAAGAACTTCGCGCAAAGGGGCTTAAAGCCAGCTTTAAAGATGATGAGTTTTTAGGTGGAAAAAGCGAGTTTATCAAAGAAAATAAGATTAATTTAGAAAAAGAATTTCAAAACTCGCATTTTATTTTCGCTAAAAATGGCGAAATTTTAGCCTTTTTCGAGCTTGAAAGCACTTTACAAAAGGGGGCTTTAGAGCTGATTGAGTATTTAAAGGCTCAAAAGATTGAAATTTTAATGCTTACAGGCGATAATTTTAAAGCCGCTCAAAAAATCGCTTCTAAGCTTAAAATTAATTTTAAAGCCGCTCAAAGTCCTGAAAATAAAATGCAAGAAGCTTTAAAACTCAGCAAAAAGTATAAAATTTTTATGCTAGCTGATGGCATAAATGACGCACTAGCTCTTAAGAATGTGGCTGTTGGTATAAGCTTAAAGCAAGGCAGTGATTTGGCAAATGAGAGCGCGGATGCTCTTTTATTAAAGCCTGATTTAAGTTTTTTAAAAAAAGGCTTAAAGCTTTGCAAAAAAAGCTATAAAATTATTAAGCAAAATTTAATGCTTTCTTTATTTTATAATGCTTGCTGTGTGCCTTTAGCCTTTTTTGGACTGATAAATCCACTCTTTGCTGCTATTTCTATGTCTTTGAGCAGTACTTTGGTGGTGATGAATTCTTTAAGGCTTAAAAGATGAATGGCATTATTATGATGATGATAGGCGTGAGTATAGTGCTATTTTTCATATCCTTGCTTGCCTTTTTATGGGCGATTAAAAACAAACAATTTGACGATGGCTATAAATTTACTAGCCTTGATGATAGTGAAGAAGCACTTAATGATGCATTAAGGCTTGAAAAAAGAAAAAAAGAAGCGTTGAAAAAAGAAAGAATAAGATAAATTTCAATTTTATTGCAAATTTTAAACTGCTTGATAACTCTTAGTCAAAAGTTTGGTTTCTCTTAGAAAAAAGCAAAATAATATCTTTTTCATCCAGCACGTAAGTCCTTAAAATTTTAAATTTTACTTCATTTAAAATTTAAACTTATCAAAAAAACTTCTTAAAGCTTTCATAGTGAATTTTTTTGCCCAAAACCTTTCTCACCGCAAGGCTTGCTAAAGCAAGTCCAAAAGATGCAGTTACACCCATAAAAGAGCCTAAATCCTTACACAAAGGCTTTTCATCACTATACACCACATCAAAATCACCTCTAAGTCCTGTTTTCTTAAGCTCGTAGCGAAATTTCTTTGCTAAAGCATCGCCGTGAGTTTTATATAAAGGAGCTATTTTAATGCGTGTAGGATCAAGCTTTCTGGCCCCTCCTGTTGATGAGATGAAAATTTGCTTTTCTAGATTAACCCTACTTGCTAAAGCAACTTTTGCAGGTATATCATCAATGGCATCTATAACTAAGTCAAACTCGCTTAATTTAAACTCGTCTAAAAAGCTTTCATCCACCCTTGCTACTATGCCCTTTGCATTGTAAATTCTAGCAAAAACCTCAGCCTTAGCCTCGCCTAAATGCTCACTGTGAAGCTGTCTGTTTAAATTTGTAGTCTCAAAGCTATCTGCATCCACAAGAGTGAAATCTTTAAAGCCTGTCCTAAAAAGCGCATCCACACAAATTCCACCCACGCCGCCAAGTCCAAAAATAAGCACTCTAGTCTTTGCAAATTTCTCAAAGTCTTGTTCGCCTAAGAGCCAACGCACCCTTGTATATCTATCCTGCTGCATATCATCCTTTCTAATCAAGCCATTTTTGCAAGTTTTCAAGCCTTTTATAAGCTGTTAAATCAAGCATTATAGGCGTAATGGTCGCATAGCCAGAGTTTAGTAAGCTCACATCGCTATCACTTTCTTTTACATGCTCTAGTGAGCTTGAAGCAAGCCAGTAATAAAGCTCTCCGCGTGGATTTTTATTTGAAAAAGCCTTATAATTATAAAGTCTTTTTCCAGCCCTTGCTGTGATAAGCCCCTTAAATTCATCTTTTGCTGAGGGGAAATTTACATTTAAAAATTCCTTTTCACCTAAGGGAAAGCCTTTTTTTTCTATATTTTCTATCAAGCTTTTAACAAGCTTTAAGGAGCGTGTAAAATCAAGCTTATGATGTTTTTCGCCCTTTTTATAATACTGAGACAAAGCTATGGCTGGAATTCCTTGCAAAACAGCCTCCATAGCTCCCGCACAAGTGCCTGAGTAAGTTATATCCTCGCTTATATTTGTGCCGTGATTTATACCGCTTATAACTAAGTCAGGAAGACGCGTTTTATACAAAGCGTGCAAAGCTAGATAAATACAGTCAGCCGGCGTGCCATCATCAAGCTTATAAAAACGTTTATCAAGCCTGATAAAGCGTAAGGGGCGAGTAAGTGTAATAGAGTGCGAGCAAGCTGACTTCTCACTAGCTGGAGAAACGACGGTGATTTTAGCATCGAAGCTTTTTTTAAGCATTTTAACAAGCTTTTTAAGTCCTAAAGCCTCAAAACCATCATCATTTGTAACTAAAATTTCTTTAATCTTTTTTGCCATTTTAACCTCAATAAGCCACAAGCTTTTTAAAGCTTAGAACTTAATATCATAGCAAAACTAGACTTAAAATCCTTTAAATTTAAAAGAAATTTCAAGGGCTTTTATTTGCTTTTGATTGAAATTTACTTGTTAGAATTCAGTGCTTAAGAAAAGGAGCTTTTAATGGTAAATATTTTGATGATAGAAGATGACTTAGAATTAGCCGAAATAATCGCTGAGTATTTAGAGCAATTTGATATGAAAGTCGATATAGCTCACGAGCCTTACATAGGACTTTCTAAGCTTGCTTTAAAAGAGTATAATTTAATCATTTTAGACCTTTCTTTACCCGGACTTGATGGGCTTGAAGTGTGCGAAGAAATTCGTAAAAAATACGACACGCCCATCATCATCTCAAGCGCGCGCCACGATATAACAGATAAGGTTAATGCTCTTGAACTGGGTGCGGATGATTATCTACCAAAGCCTTATAATCCACAAGAACTTCAAGCACGCATAAAAAGTCATTTACGCCGTATCAATACCACAAAAAAGGCTCTTAAAGAAAGCGTAAAGGACTTAGTATACGATCAATACAAGCACATTATCACTATGAAAGGCAAGGAAATTAACTTAACTAATGCTGAATTTGATATTTTGAGCTATTTGATTAAAAAAGAAGGGGGCGTTGTAAGCCGTGAAGAACTTGTTTATAATTGCTCTAGCATTAGTGAGGATAGCTCAAACAAAAGTATAGATGTCATCATCTCTCGCATTCGTCAAAAAATGGGCGATGATCCTAAAACACCAAAATACATCCACTCTATACGCGGTATAGGCTATAAGCTCACACAGTGAGTTAGAGGCTAAAAATCATTAATTGAGTAATTTAAAAACTTTGCTAGAGTTTAAGAAAAATTAAATTTATGTTTAAACTATTTAAATTTTTAAACACATTAACATTCAACACGCTTTGTTGCATTAGAAACTTAAACGCTATAGCGTTTTTTCTAAAGGGCAAAAGAATTTCATTGTATAAGTGCTTAAAAATTTAAAATCATTGCAATTAAAATAAGGGTTAAATTTCAAAACAAAGCCAAAATATGAACAAATCTTCGATTTTTTATACTATCACTTTTATTTTTGTCCTTGCTACCGTCGTTGTGATCAGCGTTTTTATGTGGATTATAGAAATTGATCAGCAAAATTATACTAAGGTTTTAAACGATAAATACTCACTTATAGCAAATGCGCGCCTTTTGTATTTTAGTGGTGTCATTGATGAAAAAGAATTTAACGAGCAAACCAAAAATTACAAAATGACTCTTGTGGATAGTCCCAAAGAAATCCGCCAAATTCTTTTTTACGGCAGTGTCCTAGCCAGAGCGCAGACGAATGCTGGGCTTATAGAGATCATTTCTTTTGAGCGTGAAATTTATCTTAAAATAGTGCATCAAGGAAAGCTTTATTTGTATAATGACGCTGATTATGAGGGGCATCGCTATTTTATCATTAAGGCCATAGCCACAGGCGTGATTTTAATCTTTGTATTTTTATATGCTTTCATTATCAAAAAGCTGCGTCCTTTATCATCACTTAAAAAGCAAATTGATAAATTTGCGCAAAACAAGCTTGAAGAAATTAAAAATGTAAGCAGTGGAAATGATGAAATTTCACAAGTCAGCTCGGCTTTTTTTGAAGCCATCACTCAAATTCAAAAGATGAATCAATCGCGCCAGTTTTTCATAAGAAATATTATGCACGAGCTTAAAACGCCCATTACAAAGGGGCTAATCACTCTTGAAATGCTTGAAAATAACAAGTATAAAGAAAGACTTATGAGCATTTTTAACCGCCTTGAAATTTTGATTAATGAATTTGCTGCTATTGAGCAAATCACCAGCGGAGCAGCCTTTATAAACCGCAAGAAATACAATATCCTAGACATTTTAGACGAGGCAAAAGAAATAGCGATGAATGATGATAAAAATCTTCAAATCGAGATTAAGGAAAGCTTTTTCGTAAGTGTGGATTTCAAGCTTTTTACCACAGCCATTAAAAATATGATTGATAACGGGCTTAAATATTCACAAACTGGCTTTGTTGAGCTTGAAATTTCAAAGTCCTTTTTAATCTTTAAAAATCAAGGCAAAGCCCTTGAAAAGCCCCTTGAGTACTACACTCAAGCCTTTACAAAAGGCGCGCGGCAAAAAGACAGTTTCGGACTTGGTCTTTACATCGTAGATACCATTTTAAAGGCTCATAAAATGGGGCTTGGATATGAGTATAAAGATGGGGTGAATTATTTTTATTTTGAAAATTTAGAAAATATTTTGGCTAAGGATTAGCTAAAAATGGGTATAATTCAAGTCAAATTGATTTGAATTTAAGCCAGATTTTTAGAACTTTAAGCAAAATTCGTCAATGTAGTGTGCAAGTGAAGCAAACTCTTGTGTCATTGCGAGGCTTTGTTAAAAGCCGAAGCAATCCATAACAAAACAAGAGATTGCCGCGCATTCTATGAATGCTCGCAATGACGAATAGGGTAGATTATCAAGAAAAATCCTTGCGGATTTTTTCTCAATGATGGCAAAATGTGAATTTTTTAGGAAGAACAAATGAAAACTTTAATAGCAAATGGTATTGATTTAGACAAAAGATTAAGCAAAAGCGAGGCTTTAAATTTACTTAAAAATGCTGATTTATACGAGCTTGGCGAGCTAGCTTATACAAAAAAGCTTAAAATGCATCCTGAAAAAATCACCACTTTTGTCGTGGATAGAAACATAAATTACACGAATGTTTGTTGTATAGACTGTGATTTTTGCGCCTTTTACCGCCACGCTAAAGAAAAGGATGCTTATATTTTAAGCTTTGAGGAAATAGGCAAAAAGATTGAAGAGCTTGAAGCCATAAGTGGCACGCAAATTCTTTTTCAAGGCGGGGTGCATCCTAAGCTTAAAATTGAATGGTATGAAGATTTAGTGGAATGGATAAGTAAGCATTATCCACGCATCACAGTGCATGGCTTTTCAGCAGTTGAGATAAGCTATATCGCTAAGATTTCTAAAATTTCTATCACTGAAGTTTTAAAAAGACTTCAAGCTAAGGGACTTTTTAGCATACCTGGAGCTGGAGCTGAAGTGCTAAGCGATAGGGTTCGTGATGAGATTGCGCCAAATAAATGCGATACCGCTACCTGGCTTGAAGTACATCGCTGCGCACATAAAATAGGTATGAAAAGCACTGCTACTATGATGTTTGGCACGGTTGAAACAGATGAGGAGATCATTGAGCATTTTGAGCATTTAAGACGTTTGCAAGATGAAACAGGAGGCTTTCGCGCCTTTATTTTATGGAGCTTTCAAAGCGCAAATACCAAGCTAAAATTAAAGCATCCTGAAATTATGAAGCAAAGTTCGAATAAATATCTGCGTTTGCTCGCTCTTTCAAGACTTTATTTGGATAATTTTAAAAACTTGCAAAGCTCCTGGGTTACGCAAGGCTCGCACATAGGACAGCTTGCTTTGAAATTTGGCGCAAATGATTTAGGCAGCACGATGATGGAAGAAAACGTGGTCTCAGCAGCTGGTGCAAGCTATAAGATGAATCAAGATGAGATGATAAGGCTCGTTCGAAGTTTAGGCGAAAAGCCCGCTAAACGCAACACAGCTTATGAGATTTTGGAAAAATATTATTAAAATTTAGGCTTAAATGAGTTTCAACTTCAGCCTAAATTGAGTAAAATTTTAGCTCATTAAGAAAATTACAATTTTAAATTTAGAAACTCGTTTGATTTGGTTTTTAAAATCAAGCTTTAAATCAATTTCACTTAATCTACAAATGCTTTTATAAGATTAAATCACTTAAAGATAAAGCGTTAAACCTAGAAAGAAATTCTAGGTTTAAACTCTGCTCACACGAAGCCTTGATCGATCATCGCATCGGCTACTTTTTTAAAGCCAGCAATGTTTGAGCCCAGCACCAAATTGCCCGCGTGCTTATACTCTTTGGCTGTTTCATAAGAGTTTTCAAAGATATTTTTCATGATTTGGTGTAATTTTTTATCCACCTCATCAAAGCTCCATTGCGTCATACTCGCATTTTGCTGCATTTCAAGCTGCGAAGTCGCCACGCCGCCAGCGTTTGCCGCCTTTGCAGGCGCGAAATGAAAGTCCTTTTGAGTCAGCATAAACTCAATCGCTTCAAGCGTGCTTGGCATATTTGCGCCCTCAGCCACAAAGCGACAGCCGTTTTTATAAAGGGTTTTTGCGTCCTCTAAATTCAGCTCGTTTTGGGTTGCGCTTGGAAAAGCCCCATCGCAAGGCACGCTCCACACGCCGTTTGTGCCTTTTTTATAAGCGCTTTTTGGCGTGTAAATCGCGCCTTTCTTAGCCTTTGCATAATCGCTGACGCGAGCGCGCTTGATCTCTTTGATCTCTTTTAAAAGCGCTAAATCAATGCCTGATTTATCATACACAAAGCCATCGCTATCGCTGATCGTAACAGCTTTTGCGCCAAGTTGGTGTAATTTTTCTATGGTATAAATGGCGACATTGCCACTGCCTGAGACGGCGCAAACCTTGCCTTTTAGCCCTTGCTTTGCCTTTTTAAGCATTTGTTCAGCAAAATAAACGCAGCCATAGCCTGTCGCTTCAGTACGCGCAAGGCTTCCGCCCCAGTTTAAGCCCTTGCCCGTGAGCGTGCCATCGTAAAATCCTGTGAGTTTTTTATAAGCGCCAAACATATAGCCAATTTCGCGCCCGCCAACGCCGATATCTCCAGCTGGCACATCGCTTGTCGCACCGATAATTTTGCTCAAACTCATCATAAAAGCCTGACAAAAGCGCATGATCTCAGCTTCGCTCTTGCCCTTAGGATCAAAATCGCTCCCGCCTTTGCCTCCGCCTATCATCAGCCCTGTGAGCGAATTTTTAAAGATTTGCTCAAAGCCTAGAAATTTAAGCAAATCTAAATTCACGCTGGGGTGAAAGCGCAAGCCCCCTTTGTAAGGTCCAAGTGCCGAGCTAAACTGCACGCGGTATGCTAAATTTACGCGCGCTTTGCCTTTATCATTGCACCAAACAACGCGAAAGATATTCACGCGCTCAGGCACGATTAAGCGCTCTAAAATGGCGTTTTGTTCGTATTTTTTCTCTGCTTTTAAGATCGGTTCTAAAGAATTCAGCACCTCAGTGGCTGCTTGCAAAAAAACAGGCTCGTGCGCACTTGCTTTAATACTTTGCAAGATTTTGTTGATATAAGCACTCATTTTTTCTCCTTTGATTTTTTTAAAAAAAGCTTTAAAGCCTTTTTTTCTTTTAAATTTATTTTATAATAAATTAGTTTTAAATATTCTTTAATCTCTTTTGCACAAATTCCCCTTGAAAGTGCGTATTGCTCTAGGATATAGCCGGGGATAAAGATTTTTTTATGGGCGAATTTTTTAAATATTTTTTCTATAAGGTGTTTATTTTTTACACAGGCAAGGCAGGCAAAGACGAAAGGCAGCCCCGTTTTGGCGTGCCAAAGTGCGCAAAGGTCGGTAAAATCATTAGGATTTTGCAAATACATTTTCAAAGCCCTATCGCCGATGATGACTTCGCCTTTTTGATTAAGCACTAAAGCAAGCGCGTTTGAGCTCGCCGAGGCGCTGTCTTTTTTGGGAGTGCTGCTTTTTCGCACTAAAACGCTTTTGACTTTTTTGTGAGCACAAATTCCTAAATCAAAACAGCGATAAGCTGGGCTTTCAATGCTTGAGATAAAGGCTGCGTCGATGCACCTTTTTTTAAGCTTATAATTTATAACACTAGGAACACCTTTTTTATGCGCCATAATCTGCTTAAAAGTGCTAGGTAAAGGCGCTTTTTTAAGATAAATGTGCAAAGGAAGCAAATTGATATAATCTATTTTTCCAAAAATAAGCATTTAAAGCCTTTAAATTTTAATTCATTTTGAAACCCTGCGCGAGTATTTATAACTTGTCATCGCAAGAAGCGAAGCGACGAAGCAATCTAAAATTTAATGCTAAAAGTAAAGAGTGGATTGCTTCTAGTTTTTCAAACGCTCGCAATGACAAACAACGCAAATTTAAATTCCAACACCCGCGCGACTATTTTTAAATTTCTTTAAATTGAGCCAGTAAATTTTCTATGCGTTTCACGCACTCATCAACTCCTAAAAACTCAAGCACTTCAAAAATGCTAGGACTCACACTCGTGCCTGTTAAGGCAATTCTAAGGCACTGGGCTATGTTTTTAAGCTCTAAATGATGCGTGCTCAAAAAATCATTCGTGAAATTTTCAAACTCAAGGGCTGATTTTAAAGGCGTTTTAGCAGTTTTTAAAGCTTCTTTAAATTGCTTTAAATTTAAAAGAGCCTCAGCATTTATAAATTTCGCCACAGCCTTCTCATCGTAGTTTGAAGGCGCGTTTATAAGGGTTTTTGCGCTAGCTATAAGCTCGTTTAAATTTTTTGCCCTAGCTCTTAAAATATCTAGTAAAAACTCGCCTTTTTCAACTTTGCTTAAATCAAAGCCAAGCCCTTGAAGCTGGTGGTTGATCTCGCTAAAAGGTAAGCTTTTAATATAATGAATATTCAGCCACTCAAGCTTTTTAAAGCTATATGCAGAGGCGCTTTTGCTAATATTTGCAGAATCAAAGATCTTTTTAAGCTCATCAAGGCTGAAAATCTCATCATCGCCGTGGCTCCAGCCAAGCCGCACTAAGAAATTTAAAAGAGCCTGAGGCAAGATCCCCATAGCCTTATACTCCATCACATCCGTGGCACCGTGCCTTTTAGAAAGCTTTTTGCCATCTTCTGCGTGTATCATTGCTAAATGATAAAATTTAGGCACTTTAAAGCCTAAAGCTTCATAGAGCACGATTTGCTTAGGCGTGTTAGAAAGATGATCATCGCCTCTTATGACATCGCTAACGCCCATTAATGCGTCATCTACAACGACTGTGAAATTATAAGTGGGGCTGCCATCGCTTCTAGCGATGATAAAATCATCTAAAATATCCTCTACGCTGAATTTTACTTCGCCCTTAACCCCGTCTATAAATGAAATTTCGCCACTCTGCGGGGCTTTTATCCGCACCACAGGCGCAACGCCTTGGGGTGGCGTGCCTGTAAAGTCCCTATAACGCCCATCATAGCGCGGGCGTTCCTTGCGCGCTTCTTGCTCACTTCTTAGTTTATCAAGCTCTTCTTTACTCATGTAGCAATAATAGGCCTTGCCTTCTTCTAGGAGCTTGGCGATATATTTTTTATAAAGTTCAAAACGTTTTGATTGATATTCTACTTGCCCGTCATAATCAAGCGAGCACCACGCAAAGGCTTCTAAAATCGCCTTTGTCGCTTCTTCGCTGTTGCGTTTTAAGTCTGTATCTTCTATTCTTAATAAAAACTTGCCCCCATTTTTTCTAGCGTATAAATAATTATAAAGTGCTGTGCGCAAACCGCCTATGTGTAAATAGCCTGTTGGAGAGGGCGCAAAGCGAGTTGTAATCATTTTTTGCATTTTGTGCCTTTTTGTTGAATTTTTGCTGTTATAATTGCGTATTATACTTAAATAAAGGTTTGAAATGAGAAAAATTTTGATTTTTTTGACAATTTGTATGAGTTTAATGAAAGCTGATTCGCTTGTAAATGCCGTAGCTGTGGTCGTAGATAAAGAGCCTATTACACTTTTTGAAATTTCTAAAACAATGTCTTTGCAAAAGCTCAGCCAAGATAAAGCACTGGCTCTACTCATCAACGATAGGATAGAAAAAGCACAAAGCAAGCAACTAGGACTTAGCGTGAGTGATATGGAATTTAATAGCGAATTGAACCGCTTTTTAGCTCAAAATGAGCAAAGCTTAGAGCAGTTTAAGGCAAATTTAAGAGCTTCAAAGCAAGATTTTAAAGACTTTGAAGAAGAATTTAAAAGCCAAATCCTAAAAAGAAAGCTTTATGATACCATTTCAAAGAGTGCAAAGCTTGATTATAGCGAAAGTGGGGCAAGGCAGTTTTATGAGACGCATTTAAATGATTTTAGCGTGTATCAAAAAATCGGCGTCATCATTTATAGTAGCGCGAATTTAACAGCACTTGAAAAGACAATCAGCGGGCAAAGAAGAGACGCAAGGGTCAAAATTCAAAACGCCATTTTAACCCCACAAAATGCTGATCCCAGACTACTTAGCTATCTTTCAAGTCTAAATATCAATTCTTTTTCTGCGCTAAGCGAGCAAAATAATGAGTTTATAACTTATAAAATCACTTCAAAGCAAGAGCCACAAAATGTGAACTTTGATGATGCTAAAAATGAGATTATGAATGCTTATATCACAAGCCAAAGGGCTGAGTATGTGCAAGATTATTTTGACAAAGCAAGGGCAAAAGCTGATATACAAGTGCTTAGAAAATAAATTTACACTTTAAAAGCTTGTTTGAAGTAGATTGATGTTTAAAATCGTCCTGGTCGAGCCTAGAATTGCACAAAATACAGGAAGTATAGGCAGGATGTGTTATAATGCAGGCTTTGAACTTCATATTATAAAGCCTTGCGTTTTTAGCCTTGATGAAAAGGCTGTAAGACGCGCTGGACTTGATTACTGGGCGAAGCTTAGCCCCGTGATTTGGGATAGTTTAGATGAGTTTTTAAAGTTTAATTTAGACTTTAAAGAGCGCTTTTTTTTCGCTACAACAAAGGCTAGCAAATTTCATTATGAAGCTAAATTTCAAAGGGGTGATTTTTTATTTTTTGGCAGTGAAAGTTATGGATTAAGCGAAAGCTTAAGAGCCTTAAATAAAAAAAACTGCATTAAAATTCCTATGAAAAACTGCGGCAGAAGCCTTAATCTTGCCACAAGCGTGGGCATCATCTCTTATGAAGCCTTAAGACAAAATTTAAATTTTTTCACGCCTTAAAATCCTATAAATTCAGCATTTAAATCATTTTGGAACACTCTTTGCTTTAAGAGCTGAAATTTCAAAAAAGGTGCAAGAATGCAAAATGGATATTATCAAGCTACAGGCGGTATGGTCACGCAGTTTAACCGCCTTGATGTTATCTCAAACAATCTAGCCAACATTAACACAAGTGGCTACAAAAAAGATGATGTCATCATAGCTGATTTTAAGCGCATTTATAGAGAAGTGCAAGACGAGCTGCCTATTGCAAATCATACGCGTGAGGGTTCTCGCTTTGTAAATTCCACGATTGATAGAGTGCCTCAAGTGAGCGAGACTTACACAGACTTTAGCACAGGCACATTTAAGGTAACAAACAATCCTTTGGATATGGCATTAAGTAGAGCCGATACCTTTTATCTGGTGCGCACAAAAGACGGCGAAATCAGACTCAGCCAAGATGGCAATTTCCAGCTCAATCAGGATGGAATTTTAGTCAATAAACAGGGCTATGAAGTGCTAAATAGCAATTATTTTGACAATCCTGATGCAGCAACTGTGCAAATAGATCCAAACTCAACTTATATCAATGTAGATAAAGATGGCAATATAGAAGTGGATGGTGCAAATGTAACAAGGCTTTTCATCGCTCAAGTTGATGACATTAGGGCATTGAAAAAAGAAGGCGATAATGTGTATAAAATCGATGATTTGACGCGCATTAGGGATTTAGACAATTCAAATGCAGTGCGTCAGGGCTACTCGCAAGGCTCAAATGTCAATGCTGTGCTTGAAATGACTGGACTCATCGAAGCAAATCGTATGGTAGAGATGTATCAAAAAGTGATGACATCGCATATGGATGATTTAAATCAAGATGCTATTAATAAACTTGCAAGTTTAAGCTGATAAAATGATTTAAATTTAAAGTTGAATTTAAAATTTTGTTTTAAAGAATTTAAAATTTTAAAGCGTGAAATTTAAGGTAAAATTTAGAAAGGATAGAAAATGTTAAGATCACTTCACACTGCAGCAACGGGCATGATAGCTCAGCAAACGCAAATTGATGTAACCTCAAATAATATAGCAAATGTCAATACCGTGGGCTTTAAAAAAGGACGCGCTGAATTTGCTGATTTGATGTATCAAAGTATGAAATACGCAGGCACTTCAACCTCAGCCACCACGCTTTCGCCCTCTGGCATAGAAGTAGGGCTTGGCTCTCGCCCTGTGGCTGTTACAAAGGTCTTTACTGAGGGCTCTTTTAAATCAACCAGCACAGAGAGCTTGGATATGGCGATACAAGGCAATGGCTTTTTTCAAATCCAGCTTCCTGATGGCACCACAGCCTACACTAGAAATGGTCAATTCACCCGCGATAATGAGGGAAATATAGTCAATGCTGAGGGCTATTTTCTTTTGCCACAAATTACCATACCTGAGGGCGCAACTCATGTAAATATCGCTCAAGATGGCACAGTTTCAGTGATGTTAGCAGGAGAAACTCAAGAAACTCAGCTAGGACAAATCGAACTTGTCAATTTCATCAACCCAGCAGGCCTTCACTCTATGGGGGATAATCTTTATCTTGAAACAGGAGCAAGTGGAGCACCAGTAGCTGGTATAGCAGGGCAAGACGGACTTGGCACTATAAGACAGGGCTTTGTAGAAATGTCAAATGTGCAACTTGTTGAAGAAATGACGGATCTAATAACTGGACAAAGAGCTTATGAAGCAGGCTCAAAGGCTATCACAACAAGCGATGATATGCTTTCAATTGTCAATCAGCTCAAAAGATAAGTCTAAATGAAATTTTTGCTGAAATTCTTTAAATTTCAGCAATTTTTATGAAAATATATAAGAATTATATAAATTCAAAAATTTTACAAAAAATTCATCATCGTGGGCAAAAAAAACATTTTGTTATCGTGCATTTACTCATTTTTACTACACTAAATTTTGCAAATCATTTTACAAATTCACAAAAAAGGATAAAGTATGAAAAAGATACTTTTAGGCTCTATGGCTTTAACAGCGTTGCTTTTTGGGGCTAACAGCGAGGTTTTTAACCCCAAATCAGCCGAACATTTGGTCATTAAAATGCAAATTTTAGACCAAAAGAAAAACAAGGACGCGGGCGAGATTGTCGCGGTGCAAACCCCTTATGGCGTGGCGTTTTTCCCAAATCTTAAAGGCTTGGAGGCTGGACTTCATGGCTTTCATATCCACGAAAATGCCGATTGTGGCAAGACTGACAAGGGTTTGGGAATGAAAGCGGGCGGACACTGGGACCCAGAAAAGACTACGAACCACTCTTTGCCTTGGGACGACAACGGACACAAGGGCGATTTGCCAGCCTTGTATGTGGATAAGGACGGCAACGCGAACAGCCCCGTGCTAGCCCCTAAAATCAAGGCTTTGAGCGATATTAAAAAACACTCTTTGATGATTCACTTCGGTGGAGACAATCACAGCGACCATCCAGCAGCACTTGGCGGTGGCGGTGCGAGAATGGCTTGTGGTGTCATCAAATAGCCTTTTTGCTCAAATTTTTTAAATTTGGGCGAGTTAAATGCTAAAATTCAACGCTTTTTTGTGAAATTTTGCAAAAAGGCGTTGGATTAAAGTGCGAATTCATCACACGCAAAATCCACGCCCCACGCTGTGAGTATCCACGCCGTGTTGAATTTGAAATGTGAATTCATCACACACAAAATCAAAGCTCAATCAAAGCGTGGCGTAATCATAAATTTAAGCCTTTTGCTTTGTGCTATCATACTTGCTTACGCATTTTGCCACGCAAAACCCTTTGCCTAACCGCCACGCCGTAAAAACGGCTGACAATCGCCACTTTTAAAAACACAGCGACAACGCAGTGCGCAATTTCCTAAAAACACAAAAAATTCAACGCTTTTGCTCAAATTCCGCTCGCACCTTTCTCAAAATACACAGAAATTCACAGCTTCACGCAACTTTTTCAAATATGTTTTATTTCATTTACACTTTAAGCATTCTTTTAGAAACGCCCTAAATTCCGCCCCCTTTGGCGCAAAAAATTCAAAAAAAACGCAAATTTTATTAACTTTTGCCTTATTTTTGAGAAAAATTTAACAAAATTTGAGTTAAAATAAACGCACTATTTTACATTAAAGGAGAATATATGGAGTTTTTGACCTCATTAAGCGATGGCAAGCAGTTTGCTATACAGCTTATCATCGTGCTGATTTGTCTCTTTTATGGGGCAAGAAAAGGCGGTATCGCGCTTGGACTACTTGGCGGTATCGGTATATTTGTGCTAAGTTTTGGCTTTGATGTAAAACCGGGCAAGCCAGCAACGGGTGTTATCTTTACCATACTTTGCGTGGTAACGGCTAGTGCTACGCTGCTTGCTAGCGGCGGGCTTGATGTGATGTTGCAAATTGCTGAGCGCATTTTAAGGCGAAATCCAAAGTTTTTGACTATACTCGCGCCCTTTGTTACTTGGTTTCTTACCATACTTTGCGGCACAGGGCATGTGGTTTATACGATGATGCCTATCATCTATGACATAGCGATTAAAAATGGCATTCGCCCCGAACGCCCTATGGCAGCCTCATCTATCTCATCGCAAATGGGAATTATTTGTTCGCCTGTGAGCGTGGCGGTGGTGAGTCTTACAGCTATGCTTTTGGCTGAAGGCGTGCCGCATATGAATGGCTTTGATGGCTATATAAATTTGCTTCAAATTACTATTCCAGCTGGTGCTATGGGTGTTTTGGCTGTGGGCATTTTCTCGTGGTTTCGAGGCAAGGATTTAGACAAAGATGAGGAGTTTCAAGCCAAGCTTAAAGACCCAAAATTCAAAGAGTATGTTTATGGCGAAAACAAAACACTTTTAGGAGTGAAGTTGCCTACTATTGAATGGGTTGCTATGTGGATATTTTTGGGCGCGATTGCCATTGTAGCTTTTTTGGGCATTTTTAAAGAATTTCGTCCTAGTTTTGACGGTAAACCTATGGGTATGGTGGCTGTGATACAAATGTTTATGCTGATGGCGGGTGCTGCTTTGGTTATCTTTACCAAGGTCAAAGTAAGTGATATAGGTTCAAACGCGATTTTTAAATCAGGTATGATAGCGATGGTAGCGGTGTTTGGAATTTCTTGGATGGCTGATTCTATGTTTGCTGTGCATACTCCTATGCTTAAAGCTGCTCTTGGCGAGGTTGTTAGAGAGCATCCTTGGACCTATGCGGTAATGCTCCTTTTAATTTCCAAATTTGTTAATTCTCAAGCTGCAGCCTTAGCAGCATTTGTTCCCATTGCTTTAGCTGTTGGCGTTAGTCCAGCTGTTATCGTAGCTTTTTCAGCAGCTTGCTATGGTTATTATATCTTGCCAACTTATCCAAGCGACCTTGCGACCATACAATTTGACCGCTCAGGCACAACGCATATCGGTAAATTTGTCATCAACCACAGCTTTATTATCCCAGGGCTTGTTGGTGTCATCACCTCTTGTATCTTTGGTTATCTCATAGCCTCTGTTGCTGGATATTTATAAAATAAAGTGTGGATTGCTTCGTCGCTTCGCTTCTCGCAATGACAATAGTTTAGCTGTCATTGCTTGCAACGCGTGGCAAGTCATAAATTTATAAAAATAAAAATTTAAATTTTCAAAAATCATTTTTTAAAAAAAGGACAAAATCAATGACTCAAACAACTTCATCATCAAACACAATGAGCTTACCCCTTTTTAACAATCCAAGTTCAGCGGCTGAAAGAATCAAAAATCATCTAGCTTATAAACTAGGTCTAGCTATGATTGCTTATGATACTGATAAAAA
>CAKVAF010000008.1 GCA_934718785.1 uncultured Campylobacter sp.
CTCAGCGCTCAATTATGAGATCAACAAGCAAAATATCATCATCGATGAGCTTAAAATTAGAGATGATGAGCTTGAATTTAATGTTTTAGATCCAAATGATAGCCTTAAAATCGATGCGCTTTTAAAAGAAATTCAAGGGCTTGACATTATTAAATCAAACTCTCATTATACCGTGCGTTTAAGCGCGGCTGAAGTGAAGGCGACTGAGGATTTTGCGCTTTTGCAAGCGGTGGAGACCATTAGAAACCGCTTGGATGAATTTGGCCTTGCTGAGCCTACTGTTGCTAAGCAAGGCGAGGATAAAATTTTAGTCGAGCTTGCAGGCATTAAAACAAGGGCTGATGAGGATTTGGCTAAAGAGCGTATCACAAAGGCAGCGCATTTGCAGTTAATGGAAATTGATGAAGCTAGAATGGCTATGGCAAATAATTTAAGCGCCGCAAGTGCTGCAAGTTATGGCGATGTGATTTTAGAAGATGCTAAAAACCCTGCTATAAAATATGCGCTTAAGGCTATTCCTGTTTTAGACGGAAGCACGCTTACTGATGCGCGCGTTGCCTTTTCTCAAGATCAGAACACGCCTATTATTAATTTTAGTTTAAACTCACAAGGAGCGCGCATTTTTACTGATTATACAGAAAAAAATGTCGGCAAACGCCTTGCTATCGTGCTTGATAATAAGGTCTATTCAGCCCCTAGAATCAATGAAAGAATTGGCGGGGGAAGTGGGCAAATCAGCGGAAATTTCACGCCTAATGAAGCGCGCGATGTAGCCGTGGCTTTAAGAAGTGGGGCATTAATCGCTCCTGTAAAGCTGCTTGAACAGCGCAGCATAGGACCATCTCTAGGCAGTGATAGCATAGAAAAATCAATGATAGCTTTAATGGGAGCAAGCATTGCTATCGTGCTTTTTATGATGATATATTATGGTATTGCCGGTGTTTTTGCAAATATCGCTTTAGTGGTCAATATCTTGGTCGTCGTGGCTGTGATGGCTATTTTTGGAGCGACTTTGACCCTGCCAGGAATGGCCGGACTCGTGCTGACTGTTGGCATGGCAGTGGATGCAAATGTCATCATTAATGAGCGCATAAGAGAGCTTTTAAGAGAGGGTAAAAGCATTAAAGAAAGCGTAAATAATGGCTATCAGCACGCTATGAGCGCGATTATGGACTCAAACATCACCTCTTTGGTTACTGCAATCGCTCTTTATGCTTATGGAACAGGAGCTGTAAAAGGCTTTGCCGTAACCACTGGAATTGGCATAGTCGCAAGTATGATTACAGCCATTTGGGGCACGCACTCACTTTTTGATATGTTTATGGATAAAATGATGAAAAGTGGCAACACAAGGCTTTGGTTTGGTTATAGGAGAAAAATTTAATGCAGTTTTTTAGCGAGAAAAAAGTTTATGATTTTATGAAAATGCGCTTTGCTGCTTATGCAGTGAGTGCCTTTTTAGTCGTGGCAAGTGTGTTTTTATTGATTTTTAATGGGCTTCAATATGGCATTGATTTTAGCGGGGGCACACTTTTACAGCTAAAATATGAAAGCAAAGCGCCCATCGCTGAAATTCGCACAGCCTTAGAAAACGGCGGCGAGTTTCAAAATTTAAGCGTTACAGAATTTGGCAGCGATGATGAGATTACCATTCGTTTTCTAGGCTCAAATGATAGCGTGAATGAAAATATCGCCACGCAAATTTCAAGCCTTTTAAAAGATACAGGTAAATTTGAAATCAGGCGCGTGGATGTCGTGGGTCCTAAGGTGGGCGATGAGCTTAAAAATAAGGGCATTATGGCTATTAGCGTTTCACTTATTGCGATTTTGATTTATATTGCTATTCGCTTTGAGTGGCGTTTTGCTATGGCTGCGATTTTAACGACCATGCACGATGTTTTAGTTACAATTGGCGCGATTTCTTTACTTAAAATCGATGTGAATTTAGACACGCTCGCAGCGGTTTTAACCGTGCTTGGATACTCTTTAAATGATACGGTGATTATTTTTGATAGAATTCGTGAGGGCGTAAAAACAAGCAAAAGCACAAATTTAGATAAAATCATTAATGAAAGCGTTTCGGCTACCTTAAGCCGCACCGTGCTTACTTCTGGGCTTACTTTGGCTACTGTGGTGATTTTATATTTCTTTGGTGGCTCGATGATAGAGGGCTTTTCACTGGCTATGATAGTAGGTATAGTGGCTGGGACTTTAAGCTCGATTTTTGTGGCAAGTCCGGCTCTTTTGTGGTTTAAATTCAATGTGAGTGATTACAGACAAAAAGAACTTGATAAAATCAAACGCAAGCAAGAAAGCCTCAAACAAAGGGCATTATATGAAAAAGGAAGCGTGTAAATGGGCTATAATGCAAGCGAGATAGAAAAAAAATGGCAAGACATTTGGGCTGCAAGCGAAGCTTTTGAGCCAAGCAAGGATTATGAAAAGCCTAAGAAATACATACTTTCGATGTTTCCTTATCCAAGCGGGCGCATTCATATGGGGCATGTGAGAAACTACACTATAGGAGATGCGTTTGCAAGGCATTTTAGAAAGCTTAAATTCAATGTTTTGCACCCTATAGGCTTTGATAGCTTTGGTATGCCTGCTGAAAATGCTGCGATTAAAAATAAAGTGCATCCTAGAACTTGGACTTATGAAAATATTGATTATATGACAAAGGAGCTTTTTTCTCTGGGTTTTAGCTTTTCACGCAAAAAAATTTTAGCCACTTCAGATCCTCTTTATAGTAAATTCGAGCAAGAATTTTTTATCAAAATGTTTGAAAAAGGGCTCATTTATACAAAAGACGCTTTGCTTAATTGGTGTGAAAACGATCAAACGGTCTTAGCAAACGAGCAAGTTGAAGAGGGCAAATGCTGGCGGTGTGGTGAAGAAGTGGTGCAGAAAAAAATGCCCGGTTATTATGTGAAAATCACAAATTATGCTGAAGAATTATTACAAGATCTTAAAAAGCTCGAGGGCAAATGGCCTGCGCAGGTTTTAACTATGCAAGAAAATTGGATAGGAAAAAGCGTGGGGCTTAGCTTTGTTTTTAATCTTGATGAAGAAAGCGCTAAAAAGGCTGAAGTTAAAGGCTTTGAGGTTTTTACCACGCGCGCAGATACGATATATGGTATTTCTTATGTGGCGCTGGCTCCTGAGCATGAAATTGTGGCGAATTTAGTTAAAAAAAATCTTTTAAATGATGAAACAGCGGCGCAAATTAAAAAAATTCAAAATCAAAGCCCAAGACAAAGGCAGATGGATGATAAAGAAGGCTTTTTCTTAGGCATTTACGCACTTCATCCACTCACTAAAGAAAAAGTGCCTGTGTGGGTGGCAAATTTCGTGCTGGCTGATTATGCAAGCGCGGCTGTGATGGCTGTGCCTGCGCATGATGAAAGAGATTTTGAGTTTGCTTTAAAATATGATTTGCCTATTAAAAAAGTGATTGAAGAGCCTGAGAATAAAAAAGAGCAGAACTTAAGCTCAAATGAAAATTTAAATTCTCATTTAAAAGAAAATTCAAAGCCTCAAAAAGCCTACACCGAAAAAAAGGGCGTTTTGATTAATAGTGGTGAGTTTAGTGGGCTTGAGTGCAACGAGGCAAGAAAAATTATCATTGATGATTTTGAGCAAAAAGGCTTAGGCAAGGCTGTGATGAATTACAAGCTAAGGGACTGGGGTGTTTCAAGGCAGCGTTATTGGGGATGTCCTATTCCTATGGTGCATTGCAAAACTTGCGGCTTAGTGCCTGAAAGACTTGAGAATTTACCTATCACTTTGCCAGATGATATTGAGATTACAGGCGAGGGCAATCCTTTAGAAAAGCATCCTAGCTGGAAGTTTTGCAAATGCCCTAAATGTGATAAAGAAGCACTTAGAGAAACAGACACTTTAGATACTTTTTTTGAGAGTTCTTGGTATTATGCGCGTTTTGCAAGCGATGAGGACACTTGGCAAGAGTGCGCGCTTGATAAAAAAAGCACTTCTTACTGGCTTAGCGTGGATCAATACATTGGCGGAATCGAACATGCGATTTTACATTTACTTTATGCACGCTTTTTTCAAAAGGCTTTAAGGGATTTGGGCTTTTTAACACAAGATGAGCCTTTTTCTCATCTTTTAACGCAAGGTATGGTGCTTAAAGAGGGTGCAAAGATGAGCAAGAGCAAGGGAAATGTAATCGATCCTGATTTTATCATACAAAAATATGGTGCTGATACAGCAAGGCTTTTTATTTTATTTGCCGCACCGCCTGCAAAAGAGCTTGAATGGAATGATGACGCGCTTGAGGGAAGCTACCGGTTTTTATGCAGGCTTTGGGATAGGGCTTTAAAATTAGAGGGCAAAAGTTTGAATAAAATCAATCAAGCCAGCTTAAATAAAGAAGAAAAATACGCGCGCCTTAAGGTCTATGAAGCGGCTAAAAAGGCACAAGATGTTTTTGAAAACACCTTTGCTTTCAATACTTTAATCGCTGCTTGTATGGAGGGGCTTAATGCTATAAGCGTAGCTAAGAATGAAAATTTAGAGCTTGAAGCACTTTTTATCATCTTAAATTTACTTGAGCCTATCGTGCCACACATTGCTTATGAGCTTTCAAATAGGCTTTTTAAGTGTGAAAATTTCAAAGAAGTAGAGCTTTTAGATGAAGTTTTTATCAAAGATAGCTTTAATATAGGAATCAGCGTAAATGGCAAAAAAAGGGGCGAGCTGGAGATAGAAGCGAGTTTAAGCAAAGATGAAATTTTGCAAAAAGCTAAACAAGAAGTGGCAAAATGGCTTAAACAAAAAGAGCTTGTAAAAGAAATTTATATCGATAAAAAGCTTGTGAATTTGGTTGTGAAATAAGGAAAAATAATGCAAAAAATGAAGCTTTTAAGCCTTGAGTTTTTTTTAAAAACAGGCTTTATTTTTTGTCTTTTAGCCTTTTTAAATGCTTGTGGTTACAAGCCTTTGAGCCAAATTTCAAATAATCTTTTTAGTGATAAAATTTATGTTCGTGTTGAAATTTCACAAAGCGATCCTAGAAATAGCGTTTTTGTTGTGGATACTTTAAGAGAAATTTTAATCAATAAGCTAGGCAAAGAGCCTGTGCTTTATGAAGAAGCAAAGGATTTTATCGATGCTAGGATGAATAGTCTTAGCTTCACGCCTATTGCTTATGATGAAAATGGCTATGTAAGCATTTATAGAGCAAGGCTTGAACTTGATTTTAGAGTGCGTTTTGAAAATGGCAAAGAAGAGCATTTTAAAACAAGTGGCAATTATGATTTTGTCATCTCGCCAAATAGTATCATAAGCGATAGCGCAAGACTTGAGGCCATTCGCGCCGCGTCAAATGAAGCCTTTGATGAGTTTGTTTCCATTTTAGCGATAAAAGGCTTAAAGTGAGCAATATCAGCGATTTAGCCAAGCAAACTTTGATTTTACTTAATCAAAGAGGGCTTAAACCCACGCCTGAAAACTACACCGAAGTCTTTGAAGAACTTGCTTTAAAAAAGGGAATGAGTGGCGGCACAAAGCAAAAGATTGATAAGTTTAAAGCCCTTTTGCTGCCTGATTTAAAAGAAGAGCTAAACAGCCGTAAAATTTCAAATATTGACGAGTTTTTAAGCTTTTTAATCTCTAAAATCAACCGCCAAAGCACGCAAAATGAGCCGCAGTTTTTTGATTTACTCAAGCAAATTTTAAAAGCACTTTTAATCAGCAAAGATAGAAAAGTCAAGGAAATGGCTTCTAGCTCGCTTTCTCATTTATCGCGCGTGATGGATGATGAGACGCTTTTTTTGCTTGAGAAAAAATGGGCGAGCTTTAATAAAGACTATGATGATAAAGATTTGGACGCTGAGCTTTTAAAAGTTGGCATAAAAAATGAAGAATTTAGCGTGAGTATAAAAAAGCTTTTAGCTCAGCTTAAAGCTAGAAGTTATGAGCGCTTTGCCGAGCTTATCGCGCTTTGTTTGGCACCAAGTTTAACGCAAAGTAAAGTCATTGATGAGTTTGAAAAAAAGCTTTTGCAAAAGCCCTTTATTATAGCACCTGATGAAAATCAAGACAGTTTTAAAAATGAGCTTTTAAGCATTGTGAATAAGCGCGTGAATGTGGATAATATGTTTATACAAAAAAATCTTAACTTTTTTGACGCGAATTTGCAAAAATTAAACACGCTTTTAGACACACTTCACAGCATAAGCCAAAAAAATATTGAGTTTGTAAGCGCTCTTAAAAGTGATGAAAAGGGCGATGTGAGCGTGAGTTTGGCAAGCTTAAAAGAAAAATTTGAGGCTTTAAAAGAGCGCATTTTAGGCATTGAAGAGCAGGTTAAAATCACGCAAGATTCTAAACTTAGACAAAATTACAGCCTAAAATCTCACATTTTAAAGCTGGATGAAAATTTTGTCAATTTCAAAATGAATTACGCGCTGTGCGTTTTTAGCGTGAGTAATTATCGCTTCATTATGGAAAAATACGGCGTTGCGAATTTAAGCGAAATTTTAGTGCGTTTTAAAAGGATTTTAAAGCAAAATGCTAGTGAGCTGGATGAGCTTTGGTTGCTCGATGAAAAGTCTTATTTGCTCATTTTGCGTGGCAAGGATCTTCAGGATATTTTAGATATCATGCAAGATAAAATCGCTAGGATTGAAAATTTTAAGTTCATCTACAAGCAAGAGATTATCACGCCCAAAGTGATCAGCTTTTTTTTAGACAAACAAACTTATCCGCATTTAAATTTACTCGATGAGATTAAGAAAAGACTCGATGAAGAAGAGCAAGCTTAAAGCCTTTTTGCAAAGTCGCGCACTTGAATACAGGGCGATTGATAAATTTCGCGCCTTTAGAATGTATGAAAAATACAAAAAGCATTTTAAATTAAATTACACCATTCAAATCGTGGGCACCAACGGCAAGGGAAGCACAGGGCGATTTTTAGCGCAAATGCTTGCAAATTTAGGCTTTAATGTAGGCCATTTTAGTAGCCCTCATTTATTTAAATTTAATGAAAGATTTTTTTATAAAAAGCGCGTTGCTAAAGATAGCGAGCTAGAAAGCGCACACAGTGAGCTAGAAGCTATTTTAGGCAAGGATTTACAAAAGCTTAGCTATTTTGAATACGCTACTTTTTTAGCAGCTATTTTATTTAAAAATTGTGATTTTGTGATTTTAGAGGCTGGGCTTGGTGGAGAATACGATGCGACTTCAGTGTTTAAAAGAAAATTAAGCGTTTTTACACGCATTGATTTTGATCATACTGAGCTTTTAGGAGATAGCTTAGAAAAAATCGCAAGGACAAAGCTTAAAACTATGGCTAAAAAAGCTATAATTTCAAGCAAACAAGAAAGCGAAGTTTTAAGCTTAGCGTGCAAAATCGCCCTTTTAAAAAATGTAAATTTAGCCTTTGATGATGAGCTTTTAAGCTCAAGTTTTAAAAAAGAAATTTCAAATTTTATTAAAAAGAAAAATTATGCAAATTTCTTAGAACAAAATTTAAGTTTAGCTGTGGCAGCTCTTTTAAAAATTGTGTCTAAAAACGAAGCCTTAAGAGCCTTAAAAAAGCTTGAAAAATTAGATTTAAAAGGACGGCTTGAACAAATTTCAAAAAATCTCTTCATCGATGTAGGGCATAATGAAAACGCTGCAAGTGCTATTTTAGAGCATTTTAAGGGACAAAAAATCAATCTCATTTACAATTCATTTTTAGATAAAGATATTTTTCAAATTTTAAGTAAATTAAAGCCTATAATTGATAAAATTATGATTTATGAATATGAGAGCCAAAGAGAATTAGCGGGGCAAAAAATTGCAGAATTTGCTTTAAAACTAGGCATTGAAAGTGAAAATTTCAAGGGCTTAGAAGCTGGCAAAACACATCTTGTCTTTGGCTCTTTTTTACTTGTGGAGAATTTTTTAAATCATGGACTTAAGTAAAAAGCCTCCTAAAAAAAGGCTGAGTAAATTTACCATCACCATCACAGATATCAACGGCTCAAGGCATTTTTATCTCAGTCAAATCATCAAAAAAGTCGCCCTTTACATTTTACTTTTTATTTTGACTTTTTTGATTTTTGCAGCCTTTTATATTCATTATTTAGACACGCAAATTTCAAGTCTTGATGCAAAAAGAGATGAGCTGATAGAAAAGGGCAAGGAGCTTGAGTTTTTAAACTCTACGATGCAAAAAAGCATCCAGCAAAAAAGCGAGCAATATGCTGCTATTGAAGATAAAATCGCCCTTTTTGAAGAACAACTTGGCCTTGATAGCGAAAATAATCTTACTTTAAATGCGCGCCTTGATAAATTAAGCCTTACAAATGAGCAGCAAACGCAAATTTTGCTTCAAATTCCAAATGGCTATCCTATAAGAAATGGTGCTATTTCGGGCAATTTTGGTTGGCGCACTCATCCTATTTTAAAAAGGCAGGAATTTCACACAGGCATTGATTTGCGCGCTGAGATTGGCACGCCTGTTTATGCGCCGGCAAATGGCGTGGTCGAGTTTTCCGGCTTTAATAATGGCGGTTATGGACAAATGGTCGTTTTGCTTCATAATTTTGGCTTTAAAACCGTGTTTGCGCATTTGATGAGAAAAGAAGTTGTAAAAGCTGGTGATGTCGTTGGCAAAGGTCAGCTTATAGGATATACTGGAAACACAGGCACCAGCACGGGTCCGCATCTTCACTATGAGGTGCGCTTTATCAATAAACCTTTAGAACCTAGCTATTTTTTAAACTTAGAGCGTAAGAATTTAAATAATTTTTTTAATCAAGAAAGGAGAGTACCATGGCAATCTTTGGTAAAGGCGATAACAGCTCAAGCCACACAGAAACAACCGTAATCGCTTCAGGAGCGAGAATTGAAGGACAGTTTTATTTCAGCTCTATGCTTCATATAGATGGAGAAATCAGCGGAGTCGTGCATTCGCAAAGCTCTGTTGTAGTCGGTAAAAACGGCGTTTTAAAAGGTCAGTTAAGTGCGGATAGAGTCGTTATAAATGGGCTTTTTGAGGGCGAAATTGATGCAAATCATTTAGAAATTTTAATGGGTGGCTTTGTCAATGGCAATGTAGCCGTGCGCACTATGGCGATAGAAAATGGTGGCAGGCTCAATGGCTCATCAAAAATAAAAGATGATAATGTAAATTTAATAGAAAACACACAAGAATAATGCAAGCAAGGCTTTTTGAGTTTTTACAAAGTGGAGCAAGCTGTGAGCTTTTGCTTTGTGAAGATGATAAAGAAGCCTTAAATTTAGCTGAAGTGGCTAAATTTATGGGCTTTACGCCCTTTGTTTTGCCTGATTTTAGAGCTGAGCTTAATGAGGATTTAAAGCCCTATTCAAAGGAGCTTTTCAAACTTTGTGCTGTGCTGAGTGCTTATCATAATGAAGCTCAAGAAGCTTTAGAGCTTGAAAATAGCAAAGAATTCAAGCCCAGTTTTGCTAAAGAACATCTCAAAACAGCGGCTCAAGTCAATTTAAATGAAAATTTAAACACGGATGAAATTTTAAATCAAAACTTAAACTCAAATAAAAATGTAAAATCTAGCAAAAAACTTCTCATAAGCCCTATAAGAACAGCACTTCATAAATTGCCAAGCAAAGAAAATTTAAAAAATCTCAGGCTAGATTTAGGACAAAAGCTTGATTTAAAAGCTCTTAAAGACAGCCTTTTAAGAATGGGTTATAATTTTGTAGATATGGTGCAAGATAAGGGCGAAGTAAGCTTTAGAGGCGATATAATGGACATTTTTGCCATCAATACTCAAGCTCCTTTTAGAATTTTATTTTTTGATGATGAGATTGAAAGTATAAGAGTTTTTGATATAAATACTCAAAGATCTATTAAAGAAGAGCTAAAAAGCATTTTTATCTGCCCTTTTTTAGCCTTTTTAAATGAAAGATCTTATGAAAACTTACAAGAAAAGCTAGCTTCAAACACGCAAATTTTAATCAGCGATATAAACTCACAAGGCTTTTGGTGTATGAATGACTTTTTTGATTATCTAAGCCTTGATTTTAGGGCGATTAAAAGCTTTGATGAAAGAGAAATTGATAAAAATTTAAGCTTTATTAATGCTAAAGTTTTGCCAGAGGCTAGAAATTACAAAGATTTAAATAGCTCTTATTCACAGGATTTTTTCTCTTTTCATAAGGATAAAAAAATTATCATTTTAGCTAGAAACGAAGCTTTATTAAAACAAAAAAATATTGATTTAAAAGAGCTTGGTGCAAGTTTTTTAAATGAAAATGATTTAAATTTAAATGAAATTTTAAATACAAATTTAAACTCTATAAATTCAAATATCTTTTTTATTCAAAGTGAGCTTTATTTAAATTTAATCAGCTCTAAGCTCATCATTTGCTCTTTTAATAGCCTTAAAAAGACTAAAATTAGAAATAAAAAGCCCAGCCTCTTGATTGACGAGCTTAAAAAGTGTGATTTTGTAAGCCATGAAGATTATGGAGTGGGTAAGTTTTTAGGGCTTGAGAGTATTAAAATTGCTGGGGCGCAAAAAGAATTTATATCTCTTTTATATCAAAACAATGACAAGCTTTTGCTGCCTGTTGAAAATCTTTATTTAATAGATAAATTTATAGGCACAAATGCCGTGCCAGTGCTTGATAAGCTAGGTAAAACAAGCTTTTTAAAACTTAAAGCGCGTTTAAAAGAAAAGCTTTTAGCCCTAGCTAATGAGCTTATTCAAATGGCAGCTGCTAGGGCTTTAATAATGCCTAAAAAACTTGTTGTTGATGAGGTGCTTCAGCAAAGTTTTATTCAAAGTGCGCCTTTTGAATACACTAAGGATCAAGAAAAAAGCGTGAGAGAAATTTTAAGTGATTTTAAAAGTTCTCATGTTATGGATAGGCTTTTAAGTGGGGATGTGGGCTTTGGTAAGACTGAAGTGGCGATGAATGCGCTTTTATGCGTGCTTAAAAATAATTTTACCGCCTTTTTCTTCGTGCCTACCACGCTTTTATGTCAACAACATTTCAAAAGCCTTAAAGCGCGCTTAAGTGCCTTTGATATAGAAATTTTTAGGCTAGATAGATTTACAAATACTAAAGATAAAAAGCTTATTTTAGAGTATTTAAAGACAAATAAGCCTTGTGTTGTTGTAGGAACTCACTCTCTTTTAAGCATTAAGTGTGAAAATTTAGCCCTTGTCATTATAGATGAAGAGCATAAATTTGGTGTCAAGCAAAAGGAGAAATTAAAAGAATTTAGCAAAGAAGCTCATATTTTATCAATGTCTGCAACGCCTATTCCAAGAAGTTTAAATCAAGCCTTAAGTAAGATTAAAACTTACAGCGTTTTAAGCACTCCACCAAGTGAAAGACTAGATGTCAGAAGCTTTGTAAAGGAAAATGATGAAGCCTTGATTAAAGAAGCGATTTTAAGAGAGCTTAGGCGCGGGGGGCAAATTTTTTACATTCACAATCACATAGCAAGTATTCAAAGCTGTGCTAAAATGCTTAAAGAGCTTGTGCCAAGCCTTAGAATTCTCATTTTGCATTCAAAGATTGAGAGCAAAAGTGCTGAAGAAGAAATGCTTAAATTTGAAGATAAACAATACGACCTGCTTTTAAGCACGAGCATAGTAGAAAGTGGCATTGATTTGCCTAATGCAAATACTATTATAATAGAAAATGCGCATAAATTTGGAATGGCTGATTTACACCAGCTGCGCGGGCGAGTAGGGCGTAGCGATAGGCAAGCTTATTGTTATTTTTTAATTCCTGATAAAAACGCACTGAGCGAAGAAGCGTTAAAGCGCCTTGTAAGCCTTGAGAGCAATTCATTTTTAGGTGCTGGAAGCATTTTGGCAATGCACGATCTTGAAATTCGTGGCGGGGGAAATTTACTTGGCGTTGATCAAAGCGGTCATATAGAGCAAATTGGCTACGCACTTTATTTAAAAATGCTTGAAGATGCCTTAAATGAGCTTTCAAAGCAGAATAAAGAAGCGCAAAACTGCGAGCTGAAATTAAATGTAAGTGCTTTTTTAAATAGTGATTTAATTGCTGAGGACAATTTACGCCTTGAGCTTTATAAAAGGCTGAGTAAGTGTGAGAGCGTGAATGAAGTTTATGAGATAGAAGGCGAGATTAATGATAGATTTGGCGCGCTTGATAGCTACACGAAACGTTTTTTAGAGCTTATTATCATAAAAATTTTAAGCAAGAACCGCTTTAAAATGATCAGTAATTTTGAGGCTAATATCCAGCTTACAACGCTTAATGATGAAAAGATTTTTTTAAAAGCTGAATATAAAGACGATGAGAGTGTGATTGAGGGTATTTTAGAGTTTTTGCGAAAAAAAGAGAAGTAAAAGATTTTAAAAATAGCCAAGCGATAAAATTTAAAAAGAGAGTTAAGGATATAAAATGAATGGAGCGGATATTTTTAAGCATTTTTGCACTTTAAATCTAAATTATCAAGACTTTGACTGGCTGGAAAATAAAAACTTAAGCGAGTTTGAACTTTTAATTTCTGTGATTTTAACGCAAAATATAAAATGGGACAATGTCTTAAAAGCTTTAAAAAATCTTAAAAATTCTAAAATTGAAAGCTTAGAAAAGCTTGTAAGCTTAGAAAATGGGGCTTTAGCTTCTCTTATCAAGCCCAGTGGCTTTTATAACACTAAGGCAAAAAGGCTGAAAATACTTTGTGAGAGTATTTTAAAAGACTTTGAAAATTTGCAAAATTTCAAAGAACAAGTAAGCAGAAAATGGCTTTTAAATGTGAAAGGGCTTGGTTTTGAAAGTGTGGATAGCATTTTAAATTATTTATGTAGGCGCGAAATTTTAGTCGTGGATAGCTATTCTGCAAGGCTTGCCTTTCATTTGGGCTATGAGTTTGAAGATTATGAAGAATTAAGAGAGTTTTTTCAAAGCGGCATCAAAGAAGAAACGAAGCAAATTTGTGAAATTTTAAATCACAAACAAGAATTATACCAGCTTTATCAAATCTTTCACGCTCAAATCATCGCCTTTGCTAAGGCTTATTTTAAGGGTAAAGCTTTAAGCGAAGATGGGAAGCAAATTTTAAAAAATTTGAAAAATTAAGATAAATCAAATTAGGATATATTAAAACGCTTCATCGATGAGCTGACAAATGGCGTGTATGCTTAAAATGTGCATTTCTTGAATGCGCGCTGTATCATCACTTGGCACGACTAGATTTATATCACAAAGGCTGTTCATCGCACCCCCGCCTTTGCCACTAAGTCCCAAGCAGTGCATTTTAAGCGCTTTAGCACTTTCAAAAGCCTTTAAAACATTTGCACTTTTACCACTTGTTGAAATGCCTATGAGAGCGTCGCCCTCGCACCCTAGTGCTTCAACTTGCCTAGAAAACACCACATCAAAGCCATAATCATTGCCTATAGCCGTTAAAGCCGAAGTATCCGTTGTTAAAGCTACTGAAGCAAGGGCTTTTCGCTCTTTTTTATAGCGTCCGCTAAGCTCAGCCGCAAAGTGCTGGCTATCAGCTGCACTGCCACCATTTCCGCAAATTAAAATCTTACCCCCGTTTTTAAGCGTGGTGTTTAAAATTTCAGCCATTTTAGCAATTTGTGGCATTAAAACTTCGCTTGCCTGCAAGGTTTTTAAATGCTCTTGCCATTCTTTTTGAATTAAATTTAGCATTTTTGCTTCCTTATTTTTTCTATGATTTTTGTGGTGCTAAAGCCTTTTTCAAACTCGATGAGTTCAGTTCTTTGCACAAACTCAGCCCCCACAACTTCTTTATTTTTATAATCTGCCCCTTTTACCAAAATATCAGGCTTTAAGGCTTTGATTAAATTTAGTGGCGTTAATTCATCAAAAATCACCACAAAATCCACAAAATAAAGAGCCGCAAGCATAGCAGCGCGCTCAAACTGCGAGTTTATAGGTCGCTCTTTGCCCTTTAAGCTGCGCACACTTTTATCGCTATTTAAGCCCACCACGAGCAAATCGCCTAAACTCCTTGCTTTTTCTAAATATTTTATGTGTCCAAAATGCAAAATATCAAAACAACCATTTGTAAAAACGATTTTTTGCCCAGAAATTCTAGCCTTTTGAAGCAATTTTTCACACTCTTTTTTACTCTTAATCTTGCTTTCAAAAGGAGTTTTTTCAAAATCTTTTATCTCATCAAGGCTTACACTCACGCTTCCTACCTTGCCTACAACCACTGCTGCAGCTTTATTTGCAAACTCACAAGCGGTGTGAATGTCTATTTTAAGGGCAAGACAAAAGGCAAGGCTAGCTATGACGCTATCTCCAGCCCCTGTTACATCAAAAACTTCTCTAGCCTTCGCAGGAATAATGCTTAAGCTTTTATCAAAAAGTGCGATACCATCTTGTGAAAGCGTGATGATGGAGTATTTTAAGTCTAAATCTTTTTTAAGTTTTTCAATGCCAAATTTAAGATTAGCCCCGTTTAAATCGCTAAATTTCAAGGCTTCAAGGGCTTCTTTTTTATTAGGCGTTAAAAGGGTCGCGCCTTTGTATTTGCTATAATCGCTTCCTTTTGGATCAATTAATACAGGCACTTTTAAGGCTTTTGCGTACTTGATAATGCCCTGACACAGCTTAGGCGTTAAAACACCCTTGCCATAATCACTCAGCACCACAGCTTCAAAGCCCTTAACAAGCTTTTCAAACTCAGCTAAAAGATCCTTTTCAAGCTCGATATCTTCGCTACTTTCGCTATCAAGTCTTAGCACTTGCTGATTGTGCGAGATTATGCGGTTTTTAAGCGAGGTTTTGCGCCCCTTTTGAACGAGTAATTTAGCCCTTAAATGCTTGCTTAAAAACCTGCCCTCGCTATCATCGCCTACCACGCTAAGCGCAAAAACATCAGCTCCTAGGCTTTTTAAATTCGCATACACATTAGCAGCTCCGCCAAGACGGCGATCCTCGCTCTTTGCACTTGCGATTAACACAGGCGCTTCAGGACTTACGCGCTTACAATCACACCAAATATAATTATCCACCATCAAATCGCCCACTACAAGCACTTTAGGACTTTTATTTTCTAAAAACTCAAACATTGATTTCTTCTTTATAAATTCTTTTAATTTCGTTTAGATAATCTTTTATCCCATCTTCAAGGCTAAATGCGCTCTCATAAGAAAAGCTCTCACTTTTTTTAGCCTCAGTGTGAAACTGATAGGCGTTTTTGTAAGGATTTTCAAAATACTCGCTCTTATAATTTGTGCCAAGCTCATTTTGTAAAATATCCACTATATTTTGAAAGCTTCTAGCCTTAAAACTTCCTACATTATAAACCCCACTTTTACTCTCAAGTGCCTTTAAATTCGTACTCACAACATCTTTGATATAAACAAAATCTCTATAAATTTTATCACTTCCCTCAAACAAGCGAGGATTTTTGCCCGCTAGAATTTGCAAGCCAAATTGCAAAATCATTGAGGCCGTTTTGCCCTTAAAAAACTCATTTTTACCATAGACATTAAAATAGCGAAGCCCCACAATATGAAGCTTATCAAGGTATTTTAAGGCAAGTTTATCCATCATTAATTTTGAAAAGGCATAAACATTGCGCGGTGCTTCGCTAAAGCCCACTGCTTGCGGGCTAGGCGCATTGCCATAAACAGCGGCTGAGCTAGCGTAAATGAGCTTAGAATTAAGCTTTAAAGCTAAATCAATAAAGCTTTGAAAGCTGTTTAAATTGACTTTTAAAACCTCGCTTTGATTACTCGCAGTGGTATCTGAAATGGCTGCTTGATGAAAGATAATTTCAGGCTTAAAGCTTTCAATTTTTTGCAAAGTTTCACTCTCGCAAATATCGCCCACAAAAAGCTCGCCCTTAAAATCAAGCAGATTTTTAAAATGCCCTAAAGCCTTTAAATTTCCATTTTCAAAGCGCTCATCACTTCTCATTTTATCAATAGCTAAAATTTCGTTACTCTCTTGCAAGCTAAGGGCTAAATTTGAGCCTATAAAGCCAGCACCGCCTGTGATTACAATACGCATTTTTTTCCTTTAATTTTCATTTAATTTTTACTTAAATTTTTCATTTTCCACGGCTTTTAAAAGCTCGTTTAAATTTGAAAAAGTCCTAAATTTGCCTTTTTCAAAATCTTCATTAAATTCTTTTTTCTCAAGTAAATTTAAAGCGTGCTTTCCCACTAAAAAAAGCCCTTTAACGCCCGCATTAATGCCTGCGCTCATATCTGTAAAATTATCTCCTATAAAAAAACTTTGCTCTAAATTTATGCCCAGCTCATCACGCGCTTTTAAAAGCATACCGGGCTTTGGCTTGCGGCATTGGCAGTTTTGTAAGTGTGGGCAGTGATAAACTCTGTCAATTTTAATGCCCTTTTTTGCAAACTCAGCGCGCATAAACTCGGTGATTTTCTCAAAATCAGCTTCGCTGTAAAAACCTCTTGCTATGCCTGATTGATTAGTTATCACAACGATTTTAAAGCCCTTTTTAGCAAAAAACTCACAAAGAGCAAAAATGCTCTCGCAAAACTCAAAATCCTCACGCTTATAAACATAATTTTTATCGACATTAATCACGCCGTCTCTATCTAAAAACAAAGCCTTAGTCATAGATAAATTATAATATAAAATTATTAAATTTTATGTAAATATAGGCTAAATTTGTGTATAATTAAAGCGCAAAAATTTTCAAAAAGGAGAGAAAATGAAAAAGATTTTATTTGCAAGTTTGCTTGCTGGAGCCTGTATGAGTGCGTTTGGGGCTGATGGAGCAGCACTTTATAAAAAATGTGCGGTTTGTCATGGCGCTAATGCTGAAAAAGTTTATTTAGGCAAAGTGCCTGCGCTTAATACTTTAAGCTCAGCCGATAGACTCGCTGCACTTAAAGAATACGCTGCTGGCACTAAAAACAGCTACGGACAAGGTAAATTAATGACTCTTAATGTCAAAAACCTTAGCGAAGAAGACTTCAAAGCCATTGAAAGCTATATCGAAAGCTTGAAAAAATAAGCTTTTTAGCCATTTTGCTTGAAGCCTTCTTGCAATGTAAGCCTGAAATTTGGGCTTACATTTTTTAAAATTTATCTAAAATTTACTTTTTTTGTCCTAATTTAAGCTATAATTCTTTTTAAAATTTTAAGGAAATTATGAAAAATCTTTGCATTATCCCAGCGCGCGGCGGTTCAAAGCGCATTAAGCATAAAAATATCATTGATTTTTGTGGTAAGCCCTTGATTGCTAGAAGCATTGAAAATGCGCTAAATTCTGGCATTTTTGATGAGGTGATGATAAGCAGCGATGATGAGAAAATCATCGAAGTGGCTTTAAGTTGTGGCGCAAGCTCGCCTATAAAGCGTCCTAGCGAGCTAAGCGATGATTTTAGTAGTTCAAGCGAGGTTGTTAAATTTATGATAAAAGAGCTTGAAAAAAGGGGCTTAAAATATGATAGCGTGTGCTGTTTATACGCGACTGCGCCTTTAATATCAGCTGAAATTTTAAAACAAGCCTTTGAAAGCTTTAAAAAAAGTGCTTTTAAAAACGAAGTTTTAACTAAAAATTCAAATGAAAATTCAAAGCAAAAAAATAAAAATGTGAATGAAAATTTAAAAACAAATTTAAATGAAGAATGCGAGTTTTTATTTGCCGCAACTGCTTTTGATTATCCCATACAAAGAGCTTTTGGGCTACTTGATGATGATAGAGTGAGCATGTTTGATGAGAGTAAATATTATGCGCGCAGTCAGGATTTAACGCCTGCATATCACGATGCTGGGGCGTTTTATTTTGGTAAAAGTAGGGCTTGGTTTGAAAAGGATTTTATGTTTAAGCCCTATGCAAAGGCGTTTTTACTGCCTAGACACTTAGTTTGTGATATAGACACGCAAGAAGATTTGGAATTTGCTAAGAAGCTTTTTATGATAAATAAAGGAAAATGAATGTTTGTAGGTAAGGTAAAGGGCTTTAAATACCCTGATGTAGAGCTTGTGAGATGGTTTTTTAAAAGCCATTTAAACGAGCTTAAAGATAAAAAGGTGCTTGAGTTTGGCTGCCATAATGGCAATAATTTAAGCCTTTTTGCAAGCTTTGATTATGAATGTTTGGGCGTTGAACTTGAAGCAAAAAATATAGAAAATGCAAATTATAATTTTAAAGAGCTTGAAAAATATGAAAAATGCGAGTTTTTTAATGCAGATATTAAAGAATTTGCAGCGTCTCAAAGCGGCATTGAAGCAGATGTTTTTTTAATCCCTAATGTGATTAATTTTTTAACAAAAGATGAGTTTAAAAGCTTGCTTGAAAACTCGCGTAAAAACCGCCTTTATAGGCATGGGGGGGGGGCATTTGATTATTCTCATTTTTTCTTAAGAGCAAGAAGCATAAAAGATCATCGCTACGGGCTTGGCAAAAACTTAAAAAATGGCTCGTTTTTGCTTGATGATGATGAGTTTAGTGGAGAAAAAGGCTTAATTTGCACGGCTTATGAGGAGTGGGAGCTGGTAGAGCTTTTACAAAAATATTTAAAATTATATGATTTTGAAGTGCTTACAAGTGAAAATATCAATATCAAGGATAAAATTTTTATCAAAGATAGCGATATTATCGTTTATGGAAAAATATCTTAAAAGGAGAAAACATGTATTTAAGGGATTTGAAAGGGCTTAAATTTCCTGATTTGGCGGTGGTGAAGTTTTTTTTTAAAACTGGCTTTCACAAAGAAGAAGTGAGAAAAGATAACGCAAGAGTGCTTGAGTTTGCCTGCTCTAATGGCAATAATTTAAGCCTTTTTGCAAATTATGATTATGAGTGCTTGGGCGTTGATTTAAGCTCTGAAAATATAAGTAATGCAAATTACAATTTTAAAGAAGTGATAAAGGCTAAAAAATTTGAGTTTTTTAATGCCAATATGCTTGAGTTTGTAAAGCAAAATAAGGGGCTTAAGGTTGATATATTTATGATTCCAAATGTGATTAATTATCTTAAAAGAGAAGATTTTTTAAGCCTTTTAAAAGACGCTAAGGAAAATGAACTTTATAAAAAAGGCGCACATTTTTTTATAAGAACAAGAGACATTAAAGACTATCGCTACGGGCTTGGCAAGAAAATTGCGCACAATAGCTTTTTAATAGAAAATGATGAGATTACAGGCGAGCGAGGTTGTATCAACACGCTTTATCAAGAATATGAGCTTGTAGGCTATTTAAAAGAATATTTAGGGCTTTATGATTTTAAGGTGCTTCATTATGAAAGCACGAATGTAATGGGCTCTGATGATAGATTGGTTACTGATAGTGATATAGTGGTGTATGGAAAAATTCAATGAAAATTGCCATTATGCAGCCTACTTTTTTGCCTTGGCTTGGCTATTTTGAGATGATTAAGGATGTGGATATTTTTGTTTTTTTAGACTGCGTGCAATTTGAGCAAAGAAGCTGGCAAAGTCGCAATAAAATCAAGCTTAATGATAAGGAGTTTTTTATCAGCCTTTGCCTTAAAAAAGCACCTCAAAAAACACTCATCTCAAATATGCTTTTAAATGATGAAAAAAAGTGGAAAAATAAGCTTTTACTCACATTTCATCATGCTTATTCTAAGGCTTTAAATTATGCGCGCTATGAAATGCTTTTGCGCGAGGCTTTGTTTAATTTCACTCATTTGTGTGATTTAAATATCTTTTTAATCACTGAATTTTGCAAGGATTTAGGCATAAAAACGCCCTTAAAAAAGGCTTCAAATTTAAAGCTTAGTGGTAAAAGAGAAGTGCTTTTGCTTGAAATTTGCAAGGCTTTAAAGGCTGATAGCTATTTAAGCCCTGAGGGTTCTAAAAATTATTTAGAAAAAGAAGCTGCAAGAAAGATTTTTAAAGACAGCGGGGTGGAAATTTCATATTTTGACTTTGTCCATCCTGTTTATAAGCAACAAGGAAAGGGCTTTTTAGAGTATTTAAGTGCGCTTGATTTTTTGATGAATATTAAAAATGCGAGTGCTGAATTTGCTAAATTTCAAAGCAGTGAGATTAAAGAAAGCATTTTAAAAAGCGAGGCTTTATGAAAGTGCTTTTTAGAAGCGATAGCTCAAGTAAAATAGGCTACGGACATATTAAACGCGATTTGATATTAGCCAAGCAATATGATGATGTGAGCTTTGCTTGTCTTGATTTAAAAGGCTCATTAATCGATGAAATTCCCTATCCTGTGTATGTTTTAGAAAATGAGGGCATTCGCTTTTTAATCGAGCTCATTTTAGAAGAAAAATTCGAGCTTTTAATCATCGATAATTACGCCATCACTTATGAAGATGAAAAATATATCAAAGAGGTTACAAAGATTAAAATTTTAAGCTTTGATGATGAGATAAAGCCTCATTTTTGCGATATTTTACTCAACGTAAATGCTTATGCAAAGCCTAAATTTTACAAGGGCTTGGTGCCAAAGGACTGTGAGCTTAGGTGTGGCTTTGCTTATGCTTTAGTCGGGGATGAGTTTTATGCTGAAGCTAAGGAAAAGCGAAAGAAAATTTATGATTTTTTTATTTGTATGGGTGGGGTGGATGTGAAAAATTTATCCGCTAATATTGCTCTAAATTTAGGGCGAGAAAATAAAATCATCATCGCTACAAGCAACGCAAACAAGCATTTAAAAGAGCTTGAAAGATTTATCAAAGAGCATTCAAATATAGCTCTAGCAGTAGATAGCAAAAATATAGCAAAATTAATGAATGAGAGTAAAAAGCTCATCATCACGGCTAGTTCTCTTGTGAATGAAGCGTTGATTTTAAAGGCTAAATTTAAAGCAATTTGCGTGGCGAAAAATCAAGAAAAATTAGCGCATTGGCTTAAAATGCAAGGGCGCGAGGTGGAGTTTTATGAGGATTAATTTAAGCCATTTTAAGGAGCTTAAATGAGCATTAGCCTTAAAAATTTTACCGAGCTAAACGAGGCTGAAATAAAGCTCATTTGGGAGTTTAGAAATGATGAAAGAGTGGCTAGCTTTATGAAAACGGCGCATTTTTGCTATGAAGAGCATTTAGAGTTTATAAAAAATTTAAGCAAAGATAATACAAAGTTTTATTTTGCCGTGTTTGAAAATGAAAAAATTATAGGCGTGATTGATTTTACAAAGATTGAGAATGAAACTTGTGAGTTTGGACTTTATCAAAATCCAAATTTAAAAGGCTACGGCCAGCTTTTAATGCAAGCTATGCTTGATTATGCTTTTAAGGATTTAAAGATGAAGCAAATTTCAGCTTATGCGATGAATTTTAACGAAAAAGCGAAAAATCTTTATCTTAAAAACGGCTTTAAACTTGTAAAAAAAGATGCGCAAATGAGCTATTTTATTCACAGGGGGGGGGGGGATTAGATCCTTGTGATTTAGCATTTTTTATACTTTCAAAGACTTTAATTTTACACTCAAGTCATATAAATTTAAGGCTAGCTTCTTGAAAATAGCCATTTTAAGCTCGCCAAATCAATGGTTCATCCCCTACGCAAAAGCACTGAGCAAAAGGCTTAAAGCCCCTTTTTATGAAAATCATAAAGATATAAAAAATGCCGATATAATCTTTGTTTTAAGCTATCATAAAATCATAGAAAAAGAATTTTTAAACAAGGCTTCATTTTTCATTATACACGCTTCAAACTTACCGCAAGGAAAGGGCTGGTCGCCTCTATTTTGGCAGGTTTTAGAGGGTAAAAAAGAAATTGTTTTTACTCTTTTTAAGGCTAGTGTGGGCGTAGATAGTGGGGACATTTATTTACAAAAAACGCTAAAACTCACAGGGCTTGAGCTTTTTGATAAACTTCGCAGCAAGCAGGGGCAAATGTGCGTGAAAATGTGCATAGAGTTTTTAAAAAATTATTCAATTTTAAGGCCTATATCTCAAAAATTACTTTTAAAAAAGGGTGCTAAAGAAAGCTTTTATACTAAAAGAAGCCCTAAAAATAGCAAGCTTGATATAAATAAAAGCCTTGATGAAAATTTTAATCTTTTACGCATTTGCGATAATGAAAATTTCCCGGCCTTTTTTTATAAAAACGGAGTTAAATTCATAATTAAAATTTATAGCATATCAACTGATGAATACTTTAAGTGAGTTTTTAAATAAATTTTTATTATTTTAAGCTCTTTTATCATTAAAAAGGCTTAAAAATGTCTAAAACAAATATAATAGCTAGCTTAAAATAATATAATTTTAAGCATTATTAAAAATTAAAGACCAAATTTAAGGATAAGAAAAACTTAAATTGTGAAAATATAAAAAAGTTTAATTTTAAATTTATATTTTAATGCACTCAGCTGTTTTGAAAATTTAAAATTTCAAAATCACCATAAATCAAGGCTATTTAAATTATAAATAAGGCAAGCTTAAAGCCCTTTAAATTGAGTCTTTAAAGGGCAATTTATGAAAGAGATACTAAAAGCTAGGCTTAGATTTATTTAAGTTAAGCCTAATGTGAGCAGCCACATCCACATCCACCGCTTTTAGCACCAAAAAAGCTATCAAGCGCCGCGATATCAGGCATTTCTGTAATTTCTTTAACAAGCTCTTTGTAAGCAATTTTGCCATCTTTTATCACAAACACAGCGCGTGCTAAAAGCCCTTTTAAAGCACTATCAGCGATTAAAACGCCATATTTTTCGCCAAATTCTTTTGACACAAAATCACTTGCTACTTTTAAATTGCTAATGCCATCTGTCTCGCAAAAACGTCCCATCGCAAAAGGTAAATCCTCGCTAACCACGATAACTTCAGCTCCAGAATAGCTTGCAACTTTTTTATTAAATTCTCTCGCTTCATTCGCGCACACTGGTGTATCAAGGCTTGGCACGCTAAGCACGATTTGTGTTTTGCCCTTTTCGCCTACAACGATGTCGCTTAGATCTTGTGCTTTGAGCGTTACTACAGGAGCATTGTCGCCGACATTTAGGGTATTTGCGCTCAGTTTTACCGAGCCTCCTTTGAAAGTTACAGAACTCATCTTTTATCCTTTGTTTTAAATTAAGCTTTCGCTTGCAAGCATTATATAAAAGGATAAATAACCAAATGTAAATTGTAAAAATTTTAAATTCTTTAAAAATCCCCAAACCCTACGCTTGATTTGAGATTTAAATTTAACTTCGAAATATAAAATAAACTCTAAAACAGTGGCGCGAGATTTGAAAATTTAAATTTGAATGTAAAATGAATTGTTTGATTTTGCATCCTGTAATGATTTAACAATCGCGCTATTTTGAGAAAAGTTGCTAGATTTAGGGGCAATTTTAATTTTACATTAAAAAAATAAATTGCCAAGTAAAGAATGTCTTGTTTGGATTTTTTAAACGCTCGCAATGACCTACTTACAAGCGTGAGTTTATCATTGCGAGTTTGTGTAGCAATTTCAAAGACTAATCGTCAAATTTTTGCCCTAAAATATTGCCTGCAGTGTCGGTATAAACTTTCATCCTGTTATTAAGCTTAAGCTTAAAGCCTGAAATTTGTCTCTCTACATCGATAATTTGCGCGCCATTATGTGCTGCTTGCACCTTTGCAGCAAGTCCATTTGGCAAAAATGTCGTCGGTATAGGCTTATACTGCCCATCAACATCCTTCCAGTCGCCATTTAGTGTGAAATCAACTTCTGTGCCGTCATTTAGCGTAACATCGTAAGAGTCCATATCTTTTTTCACAAGTGCGATATTTGCACCCTTAAAATGCTGGCTCAAAAAGCTCTGAGCTGGGGCTGGAAGCGCATTTGGCGCAACGATAAGGCTGTCTCTATCAGCATAAAGTGCTGATGCACATAATAAACTTGCTAAAACGAGTTTAGTTTTCATTTTTTCTCCTTTTTGAATTGAATTGGTGAAATTGTAGAATAGTTTTGTGAATTGAATGTGAAGTTTTAAAAAATAATTGAATTTTTGTTTATCTTTTGCTTTTATAAAATTTAAAATACTATGAATTGTCAAAATATTAATTTACTCTCAAATAAAATTACAATAAAACAAATCTAAAGCCCACTCGAACCTGATTGAAATTTTAAAAATCACAAAACAGCACCGCAAGTTTTAAAATTATACTTTCATAATAAATTTTAAGAAAAATTAAGATAAAATAAACGCGGTTTTAAATCTTTGAGAATTTATATTTTGGATGAAATTTATGGGATTTAAGCTAGTTTTAAGATTTATTTAAGGCAAATGATGACATTCTCAAATTTCATTTCAAGGCTTTTTGGTGGCGTGGCGAGTGCGCGTTTGCCGAGTTTTTTACAGCGCTTTATCAATGCGTGGTATGTGAGATATTTTAAGATTGATTTAAGCGAATTTGGGCCTTTAGAGCATTATGAGAGCTTAAATGCACTTTTTACGCGCAAATTAACGCGTCAAAGAGCGCTTGAGTCTGGCTTTATCAGCCCAAGCGATGGCAAGATTTTAGAGTGTGGCGCAAGCAGCGAGCTTGGTGATGAGCAAGTAGCACTCAGCATTAAAGGCTTCACATATAGCATTGATGAGCTTTTAGGTGGTGCTTTAAAGCAAGATATGGCAAGCTTTGAATATGGAAAAAAATCTCAAGATGAAATCAATTTAAAAAGCGTTGCAAATAATGAAAAGGTGAATAACTTAAAAAACAGCGGCGCGAGTTTTGAAAATCAAGGCGCAAGTGATGAAAGTGGAACACAAAGTAGTAAAAAGCGCGAGAAAATATGCTTTGAGTATGTGAATATTTATCTTTCGCCACGCGATTATCATCGCTATCACTGCCCTGTGAATATGCGCGTTAAAGCTGCTTTTTACATCAGCGGTGCGCTTAAAAGCGTGAGTGAAAAAAGTCTTGAAAAAGTGGCTAATTTGTATGCTAGAAACGAACGTTTCGTGCTAGAATGCGAGACTTTAGATAGGATTTTAAACGACAATTTAGAAAAAAGCGAGCAAAAAAATGCTTCAAAGCGCTTTTTTATGGTCTTTGTTGGTGCTTTAAATGTCGGTAAAATGTGTTTTAATTTTGATAAAAAATTGCAAAAAAAAGCGTACCTCGGGGCTAATTTTTCAAAATTTTATGATAAAATAGAGCTTAAAAAAGGCGATGAGCTGGGGCATTTTGAGCTGGGTTCGACCATTGTGCTTTTGTTTAAAAAAAATGATTTTAAACTTTGCGTAAAGCCTTATGAAAGCGTGAAATTTGGGCAGCAAATTGCCGAGATTTTAAAGTGATTTAAATTAAAGAGACTAGGGCTTCGTTGAAATTTGGGCAAAAGAAGCTGAATTTAAAAAAATTATAAGCAATAAAGATAAAAAAGGCTATAAAATGGGGATTTTAAATGCTTTGATGATGATTTTATTTATAGGCTTTATTGTGATTTTAGTCGTGGGCTTTAACCGCCAAATGATGGCGCGCAATAAAGAGCGCGAAGCAAAAAATATCAAATTTAAGGAGAAAAAAGATGAGTAAAAAAGTTTTAGTGCCTTTGGCACAGGGCTTTGAAGAGATTGAGTTTATCAATATCGTGGATTTACTGCGCCGAGCTGGGCTTGAAGTTTGCATTACAGCCTTAAATACCGAGCTTTCAGTCAAGGGCGCACACGAAATTTATATCAAAGCTGAGCGCTTTTTGGAAGAAATTGACGCCAGTGAATTTGACGCCATTGCCCTTGCTGGTGGCTATGAAGGGATGTGTAATTTAAAACAAAACGCCAAAGTGCTGGAGCTTTTAAAGGCAATGAGCGCGCAAAACAAGCTTATAGCAGCCATTTGCGCTTCGCCGATTGTGCTTAATGAAGCAGGGCTTTTACAAGGCGATTTTACTTGTTATCCGGGCTGTGAAGTGGGGCTAAATGGGCATTTTATCAGCAAAAGCGTTGTTGTAAATGAAAACATCATCACAGGGGCTGGCGTGGCGGTAGCAAGCGACTTTGCACTGGCTTTGGTGCGCTATTTGTGCGGCGACGCAGCGGCAAAAAAGCTGGGCGATGGAATTTTAATGCCTTGGCGCTAGCGGGAGTTTTAAGATTTGTTTGTGAGTTTGGGATAATTTAAATAGAATTTAGGATAAATTTTAAAATAATATTGTGGAATAAATTTCAAAACAGCGGCGCGAGTTTAAATTTAGTGTCATCGCAAAGCCTTTAGGCTGAAGCAATCCATACTTTAATTTTACAAAATTCAAATTTTTTCTCATATAAATTTATGGATTGCCACGCATTTGCTGACGCAAATTCTCGCAATGACAAACTATTAAATTTATCGCATATTTTCTTGCAAAGCCCCAAAACTTCGCGCCGCTGTTTTATAATTTTGCATTTAAAATTTTATGAAATTTCGTAATCTGTGCTTTGTCATTGATTTTTTGTTACGCATTTACTTTATATTTTGATTTTTCTTTATTTTTATGCGAATTTATGCAAATTTTGGTTATAATAAGGCTTTTAATATCAAAAAGGAGCTTTTATGTGGCACGAGTATAGGGAGTTGATGAGTGAATTAAAGGGCAAGGATGCGCACTTTGACAAGCTTTTTGACAAACACAATGAACTGGATGATAAGATTAAGGATGCGGAAGCGGGACGTATTTTCCTAGATTCGCTTGAAATTTCACAACTTAAAAAAGAAAAATTGCTCGTTAAAGAAGAACTTGGCGAGTATTTGGCTAATTATTCGAAAAAATAGGGGGACAAGGCTTTGTTTGGTTTAGGAAAAAGCGGGGAAAATCAAGCCGCAAGCAATGCTGAAATTCAAAAATTACAATCTCAAATTCAGCAACTTAGGGTCGAAAATGCCGAGCTGAAAAAGCAAATTCAAAATGCGATGAAAAACGACGCACAAAAAAATCTCAATCACAATTTGCTTGAAATTATGCTCTCAGGTGCGCTTGAAGATATCGCTATCGTGCAAGAGGACATGCTTGCAAATGTCAATAAAGCTGAAGTCATCTCAGAATCATCCAATTCATCGCTTCACGAAATGGACGAACTTGATGAAATCACAAGCTCAATCAATGGTTCGCTTTCAAATATCATCGAATCAGCCAATAAATCGCGCGACACCGCAGGCACACTACATAGAAGCGTTGATGAGATCACAAATGTTATCAATTTAATCAAAGATGTATCCGATCAAACCAATTTGCTCGCTCTTAACGCAGCGATCGAAGCAGCGCGCGCAGGTGAGCATGGGCGTGGCTTTGCAGTCGTTGCCGATGAAGTAAGAAAGCTTGCTGAAAAGACACAAAAAGCAACAGCTGAAGTTGAAATGAATATCAACTTACTCAAGCAAAATGCCAATGAAATGTTCTCTCAAAGCGAGCAAGTCGAAAAGGTGTCAATGGACTCTAATGAGCACATTATGCAGTTTTCACAACGTTTTAATGAGCTAAAAACTAAGGCAAGCGAGAATAATGTCAATGCGACAAATATCGTCTCAGAAGCCTTTGTATCGCTTGCAAAGCTCGATCATGTCGTGTTTAAACTTAATGGCTATAAGCAAATTTTTGCGCACTCTGGCAATAAGCTGAGCGATCATTTTTCATGTCGCTTAGGCAAATGGCTTGTAAATGATGGCAAAAAGCGCTTTGGAAGTAATGTAATGTTCTCTCAAATCAACGAGCCACACGCCAATGTGCATGAGACTATCAATGCTGCTATAGATCTAGCACACCAAGACGCGGTGGCAAATACAGGCGAAATACTTGATAAGTGTAAGGAAGCTGAAAAATCATCACTCAAGCTTTTTGATATATTCAAACAAATGATCAATATCGCTCAAGGCAAAAGCTCTAAAAAGGCAGAAGAGCAAAACAGCGGTACTCAAAGCGAAGAGAACAAATAAGCCTTAGCGTAGCGTTATTTTGATGTAGCGTTACTTTTCAAGGGAGTGTGGAGCGGGTCTAGTAATCTTGGATTAAACTCAAGTCGCGTTTGACTTGAGTTTAAATAAATTCACGTGTAGGTTTAAATTTCTAATCTTAAAATTTTTGATTTTTAAAATTCTTAAAAGCTTTCAAAATTGAATAAAACTTTCAAAATTTAAAATCACAAAACAGCGGCGCGAAGTTTAAATTTATTATCAAGAGCCAGCTTGTTGACAGCGCAGCAATATATAAATTTTTAAAAAAAACTTAAAAACTTGTGTCATTGCAAGTGAGGTTTTATAATGGGCTGAATTTATCATTGCGAGCGTTACTTACAACGCATGGCAATCCACAAATTTTTATGAAAATCAAAAAATTGACTTCTTAGTCTTTTAAAATTTATAAATTTAAGTTCTTACAAGTTTTAAAAATTTTAATTTTTTTTATTTAAATCTTAAATTTTGTGAAATTTAAATTTTTTAATTTATAAAAATTTCAATTTTAAAAAATCATTTTTCTATCTTGGAACGATTTTTGCTTTATGTTTAGAAATTTCTTAAGTAAATTGAAAGGATAGACAATGAGTAGCGAACTTGAGATTTTAAAAAAGCATTTGGGTGAAGTTGAAGGTAAGGCAAGCTTTGAGGCCAAGCAACTTTGCTTGCAGATTAATGATGCAAATGACTTTATCGGCGCTTTGCAGGTGCTTGATATATCGCTAAAAAAGGTCGAAAACAATATCAAAGAGCGCGGCAGTGATGAGATGGCAAATCGCGCGCTTGATGCCAGCACGATGAAGCTCATTTCAAATTGTGCTTTTATGGGCGAGAGCCTATTTGATAATACTTTCAAGGTCAATGTCGGCGGGCGTGAATTTGGCTTTGAGATACAAAATCCTATGCTCTTACTCGAAAACAACGGCTTTGAAGGTGTTTTAGCCTATGTGCAAGATAAAAGAGAAGAAATTTTAGCCTTGCTTTTAGATTTAGCTACTGCAATCACACTTGGCTCAAGCTTTGCTACACCGCAAACTGAAGCGAAATTTGATTATAAAAATTTGTTTAGATAGAAATTGCAGAGTGTAAAACCTTAAACTCATTTTTGCACTCCTGCAAAATTTTAATAAACTCTCGTTTATCCTTGCGCGATATTTTAATTTTGTGTGAGTTAAATTTATGCCTTGTTTCGTGTTTTTAAACGCTTTTAATAATAAAAAGTTGAAATTTTATTATTAAAAGAAAATCCACAGGATTAGTGATAATCTATAAAATTAAATACTATATTAATTTATTAAATCAGGGTTTAATCTCGCCGTTTTTGCTTTCAAATTCTTTGATTTTTTCTTATAAAAGGTGTAAATCATAGTTTTGAATTTCTTGGTTCAGTGTGTTAAAATAGTCGCTCATATTTTGCGCATTTAAAATGTGCTGGTGATTTTTTATGGCTTGAAGTTGTATTGAATTCATATCATTATTATAATGAGTTAAGTCCTTATAATTGGCCAAATCCTTGGTGTAAGTTAAATCATCAAAGCCATAAATACGCACATTAGGATATTTGCTTGCTTGAGTGATAATAAACTCAAGCAGTTGTCGCCATTTTCCAAAAACTTGCGCAGGCTCTTCTCCTTTATATGCCTTGTAAAATGCTTTAGAATAAGCAGGAATGATGAGTTCAAATTCTACATTAGGGTTGCTTTTGATAAAAGAAAAAAGATTTTTATCGATGTGATTTTCTTGCTCTTTTAGATCAAATTTGTTTTGAATAATTTGAAATTCATTGCTTGCTTTTTTAATATAAAACAAATCTTTTGGAAGATAATAATCCTTTGAAAGCCATTTATCAAAGCCGCCAAAAAGGCGTATTATTTTTTGCTCATTTTTCCAAGTGGCGATATTAGAAATATCTACATCTTTACTTCCTATACATTTGCCACTGCGAGAATAAATAATCGCACAGCTTATAAAATGGCGGTTTAAATAAAAGCGCATACGTTCTAAGAAACTGCCATATATCTTAGCATTTAACTTATTTTTGTATGTTGCATTTAAAAGATATATATCTAAAGAATAAATCACGCGTTTGATTTTCTTGTGTTTAAATATAAAATCAAGCAGTATAGCCCTTTCACTTGGTGTTGCTCCACCTATAGATAAATTTACCCACTTGCCACCCAGCAGACTTTTGACTTCTTTTGGCTCTGTATTTTGAAGCATAGAACTGCCTAAAATCACGCTATCAAAATCAAAATTTTCGATAATATAGCGCTCGCTCAGCCTTTCTTTAAAGCTCATATCCCTAAAATAAGGCTTATGAAAGAGCATACCCGCATCATAAATATAAAGTAAAATACACAAAAATATCAACATTAAAAAACCAGAAAATGGCACTAAAAGGCTAAATTTCCTAAAAGCATTCATAAAATTCCTTAAAAATTAAAATAAATAAATTCGCTATAATTATCCCCAAGCATTGCCACTAAAGCTAGTGCAAACAAAAGTGCCATCAAAAAAGCAAAGCTTAAGCTAGGCTTAAAGCTCTCTAGCTTTTGCCACGAGTTTTTAAATCCAAGCACGATGATAAAAGAAATGATAAGAAAATACAAAAAGGCATTATCGCCATCAATAGCGGCAAAAAGCTCTTTTGTGCGCCAAAACTTTTGTGGCAACTCTATCCAGGTGTTTAGCGCAAACATTGATTTAATAATACTTAAGGCAGAATTCACACTTTCAGCACGAAAGAAAATCCAAGCTAAATTCACAAAATTAAAACACAAAAACCACGCGCAAAAATGATAAAATTTAGAGTGCAAAAATCCTAAATTTAGGCCCTTAGAACTTAAAAATTCTAAGAAAAACTTATAAATTCGGCAAATTACAAGAGCCATACCATGTAAAATGCCCCAAATCACAAAGCCCCAGCCAGCCCCATGCCAAATACCACTTAAAAAGCGACGATGAAAAGATTACGCAAATTAAGCCACTTGCCTGAGCGGTTTGAGCCCAGTGGGATATAAAGATAAGCTTTTAAAAAGCGCCCCAAGGTAATGTGCCAGCACCGCCAAAACTCAGCGATATTGCGCGCTTTATAAGGCGAGTTAAAATTAAGCGGTAAAACAATGCCAAATAAAAGCGCCAAGCCAATTACCATATCACAATATGCGCTAAAATCAAAATAAATTTGAAAAGTATAGCTAAGACTCGTCGCCCAAGCTTCTGCAATGCTTAGCACTTCGCCCTTTAAAGTCGCGTCAAAGCTAAGACTTGCGTGCTTTGCAAAAGTATCTGCGATGATTGTTTTTTTAAAAAGCCCAATGATAAAGATAAAAACGCCTTTTGCAAACTTATCCCAAGCAATGAAGCGCGCATTTTTCGAGTTTGCAAATTGAGGCATCATTTCTTTATGATGGACTATAGGACCTGCGATGAGTTGTGGAAAAAAGCTGATAAAAAGACAATAATCTAAAAAGTCAATGCGGACTGAGCTTTTAAATTTAGACTGAGAAATTTCTAAAACAGCGGCGCGGGTTTTGAAGTTTTTATCTAAATTTTGACTAGGATTAAGTTCTTCTAAATCCCTTAAATCAACGCCTTTGTAAGTATCTATTAAAAAGGCGATTTGCTGAAAGGTAAAAAATGAAATCCCCAGTGGCAAGATGATATGAGGTAAGGGCACATTAAAATCTAAATTTAAAAGCTTTGTAAAAAGATTGAAATTTTCTAAGAAAAAATCTGTATATTTGAAAAAGCCTAAAAGAAGCAGGTTAAAAAGGACGCCAAGGATAATTAAAGGCTTATTGAGTTTTAAGCCCCCCCCCCTCTGTCATTTATATTTGAGCTTAAAAGCTTGATTGAAGCTAGGTTTTGAAGCATTTTTGAAGCGATGAAATAATTGATTAAAATTGAAAAAAGCAGCAAAAACACAAGTTTTGGCTCAAAAAAGCCATAAAAATAAAAGCTGGCTAAAACAAGAAAAATTTTAGCGGCGATGAATCTTTTAAAATATTTTAAAAGATAAAAAAACCACAAGTGTTATAGGTAAAAATGCAAAAACAAAAATCGCTGAATTAAAGAGCATGAAAATCCTTATGGCTTAAATTTAAATTGATTTAAGCTTTGATTATTTTAAAATCCTAGGTAAAGTTATGCCCCTTTGAGCTTGATATTTGCCCTTTTTATCCGCATAAGTGATATCGCATTTCTCATCGCCTTGTAAAAACAGCACTTGAGCGATACCCTCGTTGGCATAAATTTTAGCAGGCAGGGGCGTTGTATTTGAAATTTCAATCGTAATATGCCCTTCAAAACCAGGCTCAAAAGGCGTTACATTGACAATTATCCCACATCTTGCATAGGTGCTTTTGCCAAGGCAAATGGCCAGCACATCTTCAGGCATTTTAAAATACTCCACCGTCCTTGCAAGCGCAAAGGAATTTGCAGGCACGATACACACATCGCCCACAAAATCGACCACATTTTCTTCTAAAAAATTCTTTGGATCCACTACGGTGGAATTGACATTTGTAAAGATTTTAAACTCCCTACCCACGCGTATATCATAGCCATAACTTGAAAGACCGTAGCTGACGACGCCTTTACCGATATTTGCTTCGCAAAAAGGCTCGATCATCTTTTTTTCAACCGCCATTTTTCTTATCCAGTTATCTGCTTTTAAACCCATATTTAGCCTTAAATTTAAATGCAAAATTATACAATATTTTAGAAAATATTAAAAAAAAATGTGAGTTTTATTTGAAATTTAAATTCTAACATTATTTTAAGTTTTATTTTGTATAATCACAATTACATTTTTAAAGTAAATTTAAGGATAGTAAATGCCAGCGCAAATCAAAGGCTTTGAAAAATTTAAAATCATCATTGTATTATCCTTTATGTCAGCAGTGGCGCCACTTTCAACGGATATGTATTTGCCTGCTTTGCCATCCGTGCAACACAGCTTTGAAACGAGCGAGTTTTTAACCCAATTATCTTTAGCGAGCTTTTTTATCGCTTTTGCACTGGGTCAGCTCATTTATGGACCGCTGAGTGATGTTTTTGGGCGTAAAAAATTAGCCTGCATAGGCATAGTTTTGTTTATTTTTTCAAGTTTTACCTGTGTGATTGTAGATAATGTTTATGTTTTTGTGGCGTTTAGATTTTTACAAGGGCTGGGCGGTTGTGCTGGAGTGGTGATTGCAAGGGCGGTGGCAAATGATTTGTTCGAGCTTAAAGAAGCGGCGTCTGTTTTTGCTTTGATGATGGTTGTAACTTCGCTTGCTCCTATGCTATCGCCCTTTTTTGGCTCGATTTTGCTGGGCTTTTTTGCGTGGAAAAGCATTTTTATGGCGCTTTTCATTTTAGGAATTTTGCTTTTGTGTTTCATTGTTTTTGGACTTAAAGAAAGCGCTCCTAATTTAAAAGGGGCAAAATTTTCACACAAAGACACGATAAAGCGTTATAAAAAGGTCATTTGCGATAAGATTTTTTTAATTTATGTCTTTTCGGGCGGGCTTGTGATGGCGGCGATGTTTGCTTATATTACCGGTTCTTCTTTTGTTTTTATGCAGTTTTTTGGATTGAGTGAGAAAAGTTTTAGCCTGCTTTTTGCTTTTAACGCACTTGGCTTTGTGATTTGTGCGAATATCAATGCTAAAATTGTGCTTAAAATTTCGCCTTTTAAAATTCTAACTAAAGCCTTTTTGATGATATTTTTAAGCGCGATTTTACTTTTGATTTTTGGAAGTTTTAAAATTTTCTTAGGTTTTGAAATCGCACTTTTTCTAAATATCGCTATGCTTGGCTTTTTGCTTCCAAATATCACAACTCTAGCTATGGCGCGTTTTAAGGATATGTCAGGCACAGCTTCAGCGGTACTTGGCACTTCTCAATTTGCATTTGCTGGGCTTTTAGCCTTTATCGTAGGGCTTTTAAATGCAAACAATCCTTTGATTTTAGCCCTTGTGATGAGTGTATGTATCATCAGTGGCTGTGTGCTTTATTTTTATTTTGCTAAAAAATTATCCCAAATTCTTAAATAATCTTAAATTTTTTCTAAAATTTCTTAAATTTTAAGCTAAATTAAAGCATAATTATGAAATTTAAAAAGAATTAAGGCAAAGAATGAGTGTCCTTGTAAAAGCCCAAGATCTGTGCTTAGGCTATGATGAAATGGTCATTAGGCGGGCGAATTTTACCTTTATGGATAATGATTTTGTTTTTATCACTGGAAAAAGCGGTAGCGGTAAATCCACACTTTTAAAGTCTTTTTATGGAGATTTATCCCCACTTTCAGGCTCTTTGTTTGTTTGTAATGAAAGCTTAGATGATATAAGCACGCAAAATTTACTGGATTTAAGGCAAAGGCTTGGCATTATTTTTCAAGATTATAAGCTCATTAAGGAGTATTCTATAGCTAAAAATGTGATGCTACCCTTAATGATAAAAGGTTATAGTAAAAAAATTTGTGAAGAACAAACGGCAAAGCTTTTAAAGCATGTAGAACTCAGCTTCAAAGCTGATAAAATGCCTGCTCAGCTCAGCGGTGGCGAGCAGCAACGCGCTGCGATGGCAAGAGCGCTTGCGCACAATCCCAAGCTTTTACTCTGCGATGAGCCCACAGGAAATTTGGACGAATACAGCTCAGATATCATTTGGACGCTTTTAAAATCCGCTCATCAACTACTTGGCACCTGCGTTGTCGTGGTAACTCACAGAATTCCCGTAAATTTAAGGCTTAATTACCGCCGTTTTAATATAGAAAATGGAAAAATGAATGAAATCATTTAAAACTCATCTTAGTCTCATCCTACCCTTGCTTTTTATGATGCTTGCTTTTGAGTTTATTCTCATCATCAACGCTTCTATAAATCACTATGAAAAAGTGCTAAATAAAGACTATAACATCATCATCGCTAGCACCAACGAGCTAAGTGCTTCCACGCTTAAGCCTTATGTGCCACAAATAAGTGCTTTAAATGCCTTAAGCGTAGATAGTATGCTAAGCAGACTTAAAAATGACATTTCAAATGCAAATTTAGCAAATTTAGAAAAGTCTTTGCCTAAATTTTATAGTATAAAGCTTGAGAACTTTCCCTCTCAAAGTGAGCTTAAAAACATTAAAAATAATCTTTCAAAACTTAATAGCATAGTCAAAATAGAAAGCTTTTCAAAGACTTATGAAAAAGTGCATAGCTTGCTTGTTTTCATTCAATTTGTGCTGTGGTTTTTCCTTTTTATCATTATACTTTTAAGTTTTGTTTTATTTTTAAAGCAAATGAAAATTTGGCTTTTTGAGCATACTGAAAGGGTTGAGATTATGTGTTTATTTGGTGCGCCTTTTTGGTTTCGCTCTTTAATGCTCGTTAAAATAGTCTTTGTAGATTGTCTCATCGCTTTTTTAATTTTGCTTTTGTTTTTCACTCAAATTTATGAGCTTGACTTTGTAAAAGCTATGCTAAGCGCGCTTGATTTAAGCCTGCCGCAAATTAATTTTTTACTTCAGCTTAGCATAATATTTGCATTTACGCTTGCAATTAGCTTATTTTGTGTTAATGTGGTGATGTTTAGGGTGAAAAGATGAAATTTTTTTTCGTTTTTTTGCTTCTTTTTTCTGTCTTAATAGCTGATGAAATTGAAGAAAAAAATAAAAATTTAAAAGAAAATGAGCGCATAACAAAGCAGCTTAATAAAAAGCTTGAAGAACTTGCAGCTGATATTATAAATGGAGAAAAAAAGCTTGAGAGCTTGGGCGAGCAAATTTCAAATTTAAGCACTCAAACTTCACAGCTTGAAGCAAGTGCAAAGGAGCAAAACAAAGAATTAGCAAATTTAAACTCGCAAAATCAAAGCTTACTTAAAGATAGGCAAGGTATGCAAAATAAGCTTGTGGATTTAATCGCTAAGGATTTTGCCTTTGAACTGCCTGTTCCACAAGGCTATATCGAGGCTGAGGATAGCTTTGTAGCCTTTGAAGTGCTAGCAAGTCTTGATGCGGTGCTTAAAGATGAGTTTTATAAAATTTCAAAAGATTATGAAAGCATTTCAAAGCAAATTTTGCAAAAAGAAAGTCAAATTTCACAGATCAAAGACAGTCTTAAAACTTATAACAATCAGCTTAAAAAACTTGAAGATTTAAAAATAGCTCAGCTTAAAGAAATCAATCAGCAAAAAACAGATAGAGCAATTTATAGTAAAAAACTTGATGATTTGAAAAAGCAGCAAGATGAGCTTAGAAAGACCTTAGCTGAGCTTAAAATTGTCGATGATAAAAAAGAAGAAAAAGAAAATAAAAAAGTTGCTTCAAGCTCAAGCCAAAGCGTGCGCCAGCTAGGCTCAAGCTATCAAGGCTCAAATATCAAGCGCTATACAGGCAAAAAGACCATAGCCCCGCTTGATAATTTTTCTGTGAAGCAAGAATTTGGCAACTACACCGATCCCATTTATCAAATCAAGCTTTTTAATGAAAATGTGATTTTACACTCAAAAAACAGCGACGCCGTCGTTAAAAGCGTTTTAAATGGCAAAATCGTCTTTGCAAAAGAAACAAATTTACTCCAAAGAGTAGTTATAGTAGAGCACAGTAACGGCCTACACACCATTTATGCACACCTTGATAAAATCGCGCCCACAGTGAAAGTGGGCAAAAATGTCAAAAAAGGAGAAATTCTAGGACGCGTGAAAAATGACCTTACTTTTGAAGTCACGCAAGAAAAATTTCATATCAATCCTTTAGAATTAATCTCATTAAATTAATGAAGTTTAAAGGCTTTTTTTGTTATAATGTCAAGTTAAAAGGAGAAAATGATGAGTGAGAAAAAACGCGTTTTAGTGAAATTTTCAGGCGAAGCTTTGGCGGGGGAAAATGGCTTTGGTATTGAAAATTCCGTGCTTAGATATATTTCAAAAGAGATTAAAGACCTTGTAATCAATGATATAGAAGTGGGTATAGTCATTGGCGGGGGAAATATCATAAGAGGCGTAGCTGCAGCAAAAGGAGGGCTGATAAAGCGCACAAGTGGCGATCATATGGGTATGCTCGCTACTGTAATCAATGCCATTGCCATGCAAGAAGCCCTTGAAAGCGTGGGGCTTGAAGTGCGCGTTCAAAGTGCGATACAAATGGAAGCTTTCTGCGAAACTTACATTATGCGCCGTGCTCAAAGGCACTTAGAAAAAGGACGCGTCGTTATCTTTGCAGCAGGCACTGGAAATCCTTATTTCACCACAGATACGACGGCGATTTTGCGCGCTGTGGAGATAGAAGCAAGCCTTATAATCAAGGCGACTAAGGTCAATGGCGTTTATGATAAGGATCCGCAAAAGTATAAAGATGCGAATTTCTTAAGCACTTTAAGCTATGAAGAAGCGATGAAAGATAATATCAAGGTTATGGATGATACAGCCATCGCTTTAGCAAAGGACAATAAACTGCCAATCATAGTTTGCAATATGTTTGATGAGGGAAATTTGCTTAAAATCATACAAGGAGATACCAGCACCTGTTCGGTGGTTGAATAAATAATATTTTTAATTCAAGTCTTAAAATTTAGCTTTAAATTGAGCTTGATTAAATTTAGATTAAATTTAAACATTAAAAAACCGCTGCCGATGATTTTAAATTTTAAATGCGGCAGAGTGTTGAAAGATTAATTTTAAAAATAAATATTTTAAGGAGAAAAAATGCAAAGATTAGAAGAAATCGCAGCTCTAGCGCTAAAGAATTTAAACAATGATCGCTACAAGCTTTCACTTGTGGTTGCAAAAAGAGCTGAAGAGCTTGCAAATGGGGCTTTGCCTTTGGTTGAAGCGGATAAAAAAACGATGAAATTTGCAGATATTGCCCTGCTTGAAATCGCTGAAAATAAAATTTCTTTGGAAGATAAAATTTGAAAAATGAAGAAGAAAGCTTAAGCCTTGAAACGCTCATTGAAAAAATCACGCAGTGCAAGGATTTAGATACTGCAAAAGCAATTCTTTCTAGCGTTTGCAAGGAAGATGAGCTGATTTTAAAAGCCATTCAATTTTGCATTGACGCTCATAATGGACAGCTGAGAAAAAGCGGCGAGCCTTACGCGGTTCATCCCTTGCTTGTGGCTTCTATCGTCGCGTTTTTAAGCTCTAATGAAAGCATGATTATCGCTTCACTCTTACACGATGTCATTGAGGACACGCAGCACAGCGAAGAAGAGCTTAAAGAACTTTTTGGAAGCGAGGTTACAAGGCTTGTTAGAGGACTTACCAAAATCACAGCCATAAGAGAAGATAATCTCACTCGTGCGAGTAAAAATCTCACCAAATCCGCCCTCACTTTTCGCAATATGCTTTTAGCAAGCATTGAAGATGTGGGCGTTTTAGTGATAAAACTTTGTGATAGACTTCACAATATGCTTACCCTACAAAGCCTAAGGGAAGATAAACAAAAAAGAATCAGCGAAGAAACTCTCGTCGTTTATGCACCTATAGCGCATAGGCTTGGGATTTCAAGCATTAAAAATTATTTAGAAGACTTAAGCTTTAAGTATTTAATGCCTGAAGAATACGCTCAAATTAATAATTACATCAACGCAAACGATCAGTCCATGCAACTCAGTTTCAACGAGTTCATTTCAAAAATCGAGCTTTTATTTTTAAAAAATGGCTTCAGACAAGGCAGCTTTGAAATTCATAAACGCATCAAACACAGCTACTCAGTCTATCTTAAAATGCAAAGAAAAGGCATCAGCATTGAAGAGGTGCTGGATTTGCTTGGAATTCGCATTTTGGTTGAGAATGTGCTTGATTGCTACCTTGTTTTAGGCATTTTACACACGCATTTTAATCCTTTAGTCTCGCGCTTTAAAGACTATATCGCTTTGCCTAAGCAAAATGGCTATCAAACCATACACACCACGCTTTTTGATACTAAAAATATCATCGAAGCTCAAATTCGCACCTTTGATATGCACAAAATCGCAGAATACGGCGTCGCAGCGCACTGGAAATACAAAGAAGGCGGCTCGGTCGCCACGCCAAAGCTGGACTGGATCAGCGATATTTCTATGCAAGCTGCACACACTAAGGCTGAAAACACCGAAGATTACAACGCTATCGAGCTTTATGAATACGCTAAAGATAGCCTTTATGTCGAAGATATCGCCGTTTATTCTCCAAAGGGCGAGATTTTTACCCTACCGCGTGGGGCGACCGTGCTTGATTTTGCCTATGAAGTGCATACTAAAATAGGACTTCACGCAAAAAGTGCTTATGTAAACCGCATAAAAGTGCCACTTTTAACCGAGCTTAAAAATGGCGACATCGTGCGCGTGGTTACAAGCAATGATAAATTTTATCGTTGTTCTTGGGTTGATAGTGTGAAAACAGGCAAGGCAAAGGCAAATATAAGAGAATTTTGCAAGCAAAAGATTAAAGAGATCAATTTGCAAGTGGCTTTAAATATTTTAAGCTTTGTTTTCAATGAAAAGATTGAAGTTATTCAAGATTGGATAGAAAAAGAGCATTTGAATAAAAAAATTCGCTTCTTAAGCACGGATTTAATTTATTTTAAAGATGTCATCGCAGCCTTGAAAAAATACGCGAGAAAGTCTTATATCTTTGACAGATACGAGCTTAAAGAGCAAATTTTTGACACCATTTGCCTTGTAAGCAATCATAAAATTTCAAGCCTGAGCTTTGATTATTGTTGTCGTCCTAAAAGAGGCGATCAAATCATTGCTTTTGTGCAAAAAAACGAAGCCATCATTCATCACAAGCTTTGTGATAAGGCGGATAAAATGCTTGAAAATGGCGAAAGTGCTGTATTTGCTATGTGGAGCGTGAAACAAGGAAAAAGTTATAAACTCATCTTCTCGCTTGAGGATAAAAAGGGCGTTTTGGCTGAGTTTTTAGGCTTTTTGGCAAAAATCGGGGCGAATGTTTTAAGCATTAATCTTACAAGCTCGCAAAACTCGAGCGTGGATTATTTTACCGCTAAGATTGAATTTAGCGAAAACGCTAAGATAGAAAGCATAGAAGAGCGTTTAAAAGCGCGTTATAAAATCATTGATTTTACTTCATTAAATGATGCTTATGATAAAGTTAAGGGATAAAAATGAGTGCAGATTTAAAGATTAAAGAAGCTATGGCTGATATTAAAAAGGGCGTGGCTGAGATTATCGATGAAGAAAGACTTTTAAGCTTGATTGAAAATTATTATAAAAAGGGGCAAAACTTTTTGGTAAAAGCAGGCTTTGATCCTAGTGCACCTGATTTACATTTAGGTCATAGCGTGGTTTTAGCAAAAATGGCGCTTTTACAAAAGCATGGCGCAATCGTGCAGTTTTTAATCGGCGATTTCACCGGTCAAATTGGCGATCCAAGCGGTAAAAACGCCACGCGCAAAAAGCTTGATAAAGAAAGCGTGCTTAAAAACGCTAAAACTTATGAAGAACAAGTTTTTAAAATTTTAGACAAAGAAAAGACACAAATTTGCTTTAATTCAAAATGGCTTAACGAGCTGGGCGCTGTGGGCATTTTAGAGCTAACTTCTACTTTTAGCGTGGCTAGAATGCTAGAACGTGATGATTTTGCTAAAAGATACAAAGAGCAAAGCCCTATTTCAGTAAGCGAGTTTATGTATCCGCTACTTCAGGGCTATGATAGCGTGGCGATGAAATGCGATATAGAAATGGGTGGCACCGATCAAAAATTTAATTTGCTTATGGGTAGGCATTTACAGCGCGTTTATAATGTAGGCAAAGAACAAGTTGTGATGATGATGCCCCTTTTAGTAGGACTTGACGGGGTGCAAAAGATGAGCAAGAGCCTAGGAAACTACATCGGCGTGGATGAAAGTGCTAATGAAATGTATGCTAAGGTGCTGAGCATTAGCGATGAATTAATGCTTACTTATTATGAGCTTTTAAGCGAAATTTCAAGCAAGGATTTTGAAAAACTCAAACTCGATTTAGAAAATGGCGCGCTTCATCCAAAAATCGCTAAAGAAAATTTAGCTTTAGAACTTGTAGCAAGATTTCATTCACAAGAAAAGGCTAAAATGGCAAAAGATGAATTTGACCGCGTGCATTCTCAAAACGCCCTACCAAGCGATATGGCCGAGTTTAGCTTACAAAGTGATGATAAAAACGAGCTTTGGCTTGTGCGCGCTCTTGTGGAATGCGCCCTAGAAAGCTCAAGTTCTAATGCAAGAAGAGACATCAAAGCAAGGGCTGTGAGCGTGAATGGCGAAAAAATTGAAGATGAAAATTTTCAGCTTGCAAGGGGCGAGTATATCTTGCAAGTGGGCAAACGCAAATTTGCAAAATTAAAGGTGTTATAAATGGAGTTAAAACCTCTAAAAATAGGCAAACATACGATAAAATATCCCATTTTTCAAGGCGGAATGGGACTGGGCATAAGCTGGGATAAATTAGCCTCAGCCGTCTCACTAAACGGCGCACTGGGCATTATTTCATCAGTGGGCACGGGCTATTATGAAAACAGAAGCCATATTTATAAAGAACTCAACTCAAAGCCCTATGGCAGTGAAAATTTCTATTCTAAAGCGGGCTTGCAAGCCGTGATTAACAACGCGCGCAAGGTTTGTGGAGATGCGCCTTTGGGCTGTAATATTTTATGTGCGAGCAATGATTATGCAAGAATTGCTCATGATGCCTGTGAAGTAGGCTTTAATGTCATTGTAAGTGGGGCGGGCTTGCCTACAAATTTACCTGAATTTACGGCTGATTTTCCCGATGTCGCACTTGTGCCTATAGTTTCATCTGCTAAGGCTTTAAGAATCATTTGCAAAAGGTGGCAAAGCCGCTATAACCGTCTGCCCGATGCTATCGTGGTTGAAGGGCCTAAAAGTGGGGGACATCAAGGCTTTACTTACGAGCAGTGCTTAGATCCTAATTATCAGCTTGAAGCCATTATCCCACCAATTGCGGCAGAGGTTAAAGAATGGGGCGATTTTCCTATCATGGCAGCAGGAGGGATTTGGGATAAAAGCGATATTGAAAGAGTGATCAATTTAGGCGCAAGTGGCGTGCAAATAGGCACGCGCTTTATAGGCACTTTTGAGTGTGATGCAAGTGCTGAGTTTAAAGAAGTGCTTCTAGCTTGCAAAGAAGAAGATATCGAGCTTTTAAAATCGCCTGTGGGCTATCCTGCGCGTGGGGTTCGCACAAATTTGCTTGATTTAGTGGATAAAAGAATGGGTCCAAAGATAAATTGTATTAGTAACTGTGTCGCTCCTTGTCAGCGCGGCAAAGAAGCTACAAAGGTAGGCTACTGTATAGCCGATAGGCTTTATGATGCTTGGAGTGGTAAAAAAGAAACGGGGCTTTTTTTCACAGGGGCTAATGGCTACCGCTTAAATAAACTCATCAGCGTAAAAGAGTTGATATATAAGCTTGTGAATGGGGAAGATGTTTAATGCTTTTTAGGCTCTTTTGTTTCTTTTTACTTTTTTTTAGCCTTGCTTTTGCAGCCTACGAAAAGGAGCTTAGTCGCTTTGATAGCACTTTTACAAGCAGCAAGGATAAGCAAAGTCTTTATTTAGAGCTTAAGAATTTTTATATACAAAGCATTATCAATGAAGATGAAAAGAGTAAAATAGAGCTTTTAAAAAGGCTAGTAATAGGTGCAAATGCGCTAAATTTAGACAGTAGTGAGTATGAAAAAGAGCTTAAAAATGCTGGCTTTAAAGATGAATATATTCAAAGTTTAAAAAACGCTTATAAAAAAGATAGCGAGCAAGATTTTTTAAAAAAGCAAGAATATGATGAAGCTAAAAACTCAAATAATCAAAAAAAAGAAAATGAAAAAATCACGCAAAAACCCTTTGTTTTAAAGGCTAGCAAGCTTGAAAATGGGGTGAAATTAAGCTTAAATTTTAATTTAAACAAAAAAGATATCAAAAAAAGCATACTCAAGCAAAAAGATAATGTGCGCTACATTTTTGACTTTAACGCAGCCCTTGATACAGGGGCTTTAAGCTTTAAATTTAAAGATTTTTTTATCAATATCGCCCAGTTTAATCCCAAAATCACGCGCTTAGTCATCAATGCAAAAGAAGAAAGTGCTTATAATTTAAAGCTTGAAGATAAAAGCCTTATTTTAATCTTTGATGAGAATTTAAAAGAAGCAAAAAACCCCAGCATACAAAATAAAGAAAACTTAAAAGAAACAAAAAATTCAAACACTTTAAAAGAAAATCAAAAAAGCACACAAGAAAGCTTAAAAGAAAATTCACAAACAAATTCAAAAGAAAATTTAGAAAAAAACTCGACAAATTCTACTAAAAAACTTTATATTTTATCAAGCAAATCAAGTGAAATGGGAGTTGTTTTAAGCTTAAATAGAGATTTAGACGAAGATGAACTAAAAATAGTAAGCTTTAAGGATAAAAATCTTTATAGAAAAATTTTAAGCTTTGAGGGCGTTTTAGAAGGGGGACGCAAAAACTTCACCCTAAATAAAAAGTTCATCACCCTAACTCAATACACGCCAAAAATCGTTCGTGTGGTGCTTTCAAGCCCTGATGATTTTGAACTTTTTAAGGATTTAGAGAATAAAAGAGCCTTTTTTGGCTTTGAAAAAAGCTCAAATTTAAGCTCAAAAAATCAAACAAATTCTAGTAAAAATACAAAAGCAGCGCAAAACACTACAAAAACTAGCTCAAAAAGCACACAAAAAAGTGCGCAAAGACCTGCAAATTTAGCCAAAAATAAAATCATCGTCATAGACGCAGGGCACGGCGGCAAGGATGTGGGCGCGATAAATGGCAAGCTTTATGAAAAAAATATAGTTTTAAATGTGAGCTTAAAGCTAGGAAAAGAGCTTGAAAGGCTAGGCTACAAGGTCTTTTACACGAGAAATAAGGATAAGTTTATCAATCTTAGAGACAGGACTAAGCTAGCTAATGATAAGAAAGCAAATCTTTTTATCTCCATTCACGCCAATGCTGCTCCAAACAAGGCTAAGGCTGATTCTATGCAAGGAGTTGAAACCTTTTTCTTAAGTCCAGCTAGAAGTGAGCGCAGCAAACAAGTGGCTGAAAAGGAAAATCAGGCTGATTTTGAAGAAGCAAATTTTTTCTTAAAGCAAAATTTTCTCTCAGCTCTAAGCCGTGAAAAAATCATCGCTTCAAACCGCCTTGCCATAGACATTCAAAAGAATTTGCTTGAATCTGTGCGTAAAAGATATAAAGTAATAGACGGAGCCGTTAGAGAAGCACCTTTTTGGGTGCTAGTAGGCGCGCAAGATATGCCAGCCGTGCTTATAGAAATAGGCTATATCACGCATCCTGAAGAAAGCAAAAGACTTGCTAATAATATTTATCAGCAGCTTTTAGCCGAGGGTATAGCAAATGGGGTGCAAAATTATTTTATCAATAATCCATAAGATTTTCAATGCAAGAAGCAAGGCTCATTTTTAAAGAGAACACGCCTTATTCGCTTGATTTTGAAGACTTTTATTTCAATTCAAAAGACGGCGTCAAAGAAAGCGAGTTTATCTACATAAAAGCTTATGAATACAAGCAGCAAAATACTTTCATCATCGCCGAGCTTGGCTTTGGCATAGGGCTTAATTTTTTCTTAAGTTTAGAACGTTTTGAAAACTCTAAAATACGCCCGCAAAATCTTTTTTATGTGAGTTTAGAAGCCTTTTATATTGAGCCTGAGCTACTTAGAGAAATCTATCAAAAACTAGGACTTTATGAAAGATTTAAGCCAAATTTAGAGCAATTTTTGAAATTTTATCCTAAAAAAAGGGCTGGGATTTACCGTTTTTATTTTAAAAATTGCTTTTTAGATTTAGTTTTTGGCGAGGCTCAAACTATGCTTAAAGAACTTGATTTCAAGGCAAATGTGTGGTTTTTAGACGGCTTTGCACCCAGTAAAAATCCTTCAATGTTTAATGATGAAATTTTAAAAGAAGTGGCTAGACTTTGTGATAAAAATGCCAAAATTTGCACCTTTTCAGCCGCCTCTTCTTTAAGAAAGGGCTTAGAAAAGCTAAATTTTAAGGTAGAAAAAGTTGCAGGCTTTAAAAAAAGGCAGATGATAAGGGCTGTTTTTAAGGGCTTTGATGATGAAAATAAGCAAAATGAGGGCTATTTTGCACGTCCTTTAAATTTAAATCACTCTTTAAACTCTAAATTCTTCAAAAACAAAAAAATCGCCATTATAGGAGCTGGCATCGCAGGGGCGAGTTTAGCTTATGAGCTTTCTTTGCGTGGCTTTGAAATAGAAGTATTTGAAAAAGAAAACGCTCTAGCTTGTGGGGCGAGTGGGAATTTAAGCGGAATTTTAAGCGCGCTTATTTTAAAGCCTGAGGTGAGTTTGGCTAAATTTAGTGAAAATGCCTTTTATGAGGCTTCGCGCTTTTATAGGCAGGTTCTAGGGCTTGAGATGAAAGGAGTTTTTGAGTTTGCTTATAATGAATTAATGCTTGAGCGTTTTTGTTTGCAAGCGCGAAATTCTTTGTTTAAAATAGAAAAAAATCACGCTTTTTTAGAAGATGGCACCACTTTAAAGCCCTTTAAAATAGTGCAAAATCTTTTAAGCCTTTCAAATGCAAAACTTAATTTAAATGCTGAATTTATAAGCTTTAAGCTTGATGAAAAAAATAAATTTATCTTAAATTTCAAAGATAAGAGCGAGCTAAAAGGCTTTGATACTCTAGTTTTTGCTATGGGAACAGACATTAAAAGCTTTTTAAACTATGATGAAATGAAGCTTAGCAGCGTGCGCGGTCAAGTAACACACGCAAAACCTTTTTTTAACACGCCTTTTGCTTTAAGTGCTGCGGGCTATCTTTGCCCTGTAAATGATGATTTGCAAGTTTTTGGCGCAAGCTATGATAGGCTAAATCAAAATAAAGAGCCTTTAAAAAGCGATGATGAAGCAAATTTAAACAAATTAAGCGAACTTTTAAATAGTTTTGATGATAGAATTTTAAAGGTTTTAAATTTATCTCAAAACGAGCTTTTAGAAGCAAAAAAAAGCCTAAAAAATATCAAAATCACAGGCTCAAAGGTCGGCTTTCGCTCTTATTCAAGCGATAGATTTCCCATTGTAGGAGCCTTTTATGATGAGAGTTTTTATAAAAATGCTTATAAATCTTTATTTTGGAGTAAAAACAAGCCCCAAATCATCCCGCCTAAAGCTTTAAGCTTATACTTCATCGCAGCTCTTGGCTCAAGAGGCTTTGCTTACAGCATATTAGCAGCGCGCTTTGTTGCAAGCCTTATAAATGACGAACCACTAGGCTTTGAGGCTAAATTTATCAAAGAAATTCATCCTGCAAGATTTTTAATAAGAAGGCTTAAAAAGGGACTTTGAAGCTTCAAATCATTAAAAAGTGCGCTCAAATTCTCATTTTTTCATTAAATATTTTTTAAACAAGCCTGTTTTTCGCGCTTTTTTTGATAAAATTTGCAAAAAAACGCTAAATTTTCGCAAATTTTTTTAAAAAAGCCTTGCAAAAGCTTATAACAATGTGTTATAATTCGCATACTTTATTTCAAAAAAGGAGCTTTTATGACTAAAGCAGATTTCATTTCAAAAGTTGCTCAACTTTCTGGGCTTACAAAAAAGGACGCTACAACTGCAACTGACGCTGTTGTGGGTGCAATTACTGAGATTTTAGCAAAAGGTGATAGCATCAGCTTCATCGGCTTTGGTACATTCTCAACTGCGCAAAGAGCAGCTAGAACTGCTAGAGTGCCAAGCACAGGCAAGACTATCAAAGTTCCTGCGACTAAAGTTGCTAAATTTAAGGTAGGTAAAAACCTTAAAGAAGCTGTTGCCGCTGGCAAAGTTAAAAAGAAAAAATAATTTTTCAAAAGGCTAGAGCTTTCTAGCCTTTTTCAAACTCCTATTTTTATATATTTCAACTTTATTTTAAATTTTATTTTTATCGCTCAATTTATTTTTAAATTTTAATGTTTAAATTTAAAAATAAATTCCAAAACAGCGGCGCGAGTTTTTACAAATAAGTTTTAAACTCAAATTTAAACTTATTTAATGCTCTATCAAAGGCGTAAAATTATCAAAATTTAGCGTAATTTTATCTCTTTTAAAGCTTAACATTGTAAAATATCCTTGCAAAAATCTTATTTAAGGAGCTTTTATGAAAGTTTATAACAGCGTTACCGAATTGATCGGTAGGACACCTCTAGTGGCTTTGAAAGGTTTTGGTGAAAATTTATATGGAAAATGTGAGTTTTTAAACCCAAGTCACTCAGTCAAAGATAGAGCCGCTTATGCGATGATAAAAAGGGGCTTGGATGAAGGTAAAATCAACAAGGATACAACGATTATCGAATCAACAAGCGGCAATATGGGCATCGCTCTAGCGATGATTGCAGCAAGCTTAGGACTTAAAATCATCATCACAATGCCTGAGTCTATGAGCTTAGAGCGCCGCGCGATGATGAAGCTTTTTGGTGCGCGCCTCGAGCTAACCCTTGCAAGTCTTGGTGTTAAAGGTGCTTATGATAAGGCCATTGAGCTTCAAAAGCAAACGCCAAATTCTTTCATCCCAAGTCAGTTTGAAAATGTAGCGAATAAAAACGCACACAGAGAACACACTGCGGTTGAAATTCTAAATGATTTAGACGACAAGATCGATTATTTCGTCGCTGGTGTAGGTACGAGTGGGACGATTAGCGGTGTGGGCGAAGTCTTAAAAGAAAAGCTTGGCGACAAGGTTAAAATCATCGCGATTGAGCCCTCAGCTTCACCACTTCTTAGCGAAGGCAAAGCAGGACCGCATAAAATTCAAGGCATAGGTGCAAATATCGTGCCTGAGATCTTAAACCGCTCAGTCATTGATGAGATTAAAACCGTAAGCAATGAAGATGCGATCAAAACAGCACAAACTTTAGCACGTCAAAATGGGCTTATGGTGGGCATTTCAAGCGGGGCAAATGTTTTCATCGCTAGCGAAATCGCCAAAGCAAATCCTAATAAAATCATCGTTACCATGCTTAATGATACCGCAGAGCGCTATCTCTCAACCGATCTTTTTGCGACACTGAGTGATAATTGATCGCGCGTATTTTTCTAAAGCTTGTGATATTCACACTCACAAGCTTTAAGTTTATTTAATTTGCGGATAAAATCTGCAAATTCTTTCTGAGTTTCTTTTAATTTTAAAATTTAAAACAAATTTTTAAAACAAACCCATAAACCCCAGCGCAGGGTTTTAAAAATTATCTTTGGGATTTAATTTTTAGATTGTAGTAAAATTTTTGCAAATTTTTCTCAGTGATACCATGAAATGGTGCAAAATCATTTCTTATTAGCATTTTGCTTCATATCCACATCAAAATAAAAGCCCAAAGGCTTATTTGCATTAAAAAACTTTATGCGGTAGCGCATAAGATCCATTACACAAGCTGAAAAGATGACTTTTGCACTATATTCATTTTCATTCAGTGCTTGAAATGAAGATGAAATTTCGCCCATATACATATTTAAAGCGTAAATTTTGGCGTTTAAATCTTTAAAACTACCTAGATTGCTGATGATAATCTCGTTTTCTTGCATAGCGCGCAAAGGTTTATTTTTAAGCTCTACACGCACTAAACGCCCTTGAAATTCATACTCGCAAGCCTTTGTATTTAAATCACACGCCAAAGGCTTTAAATCCTGTGTATCGATAAATTCTCTAGCCATTTCTTTAGTGTTTTGTGCTAAATTTTGCGCGCTGGGATTTTGTGAGTTTGAGTATTTAAATGCAAAAAAGCCACCGATTAAAAAAATAGCAAAAAAGATGAGTTTGAGAAAATTTGCACTTTTAAAAGCTTTTTTGGGCGAAAAATTTATCATTATCAAGCCTTTTTTTTGAGAGATTGAAGCTGATTTTATTTTAGCACATTATTGCTAGATTTTAGTTATTTTAACAAAAATTATTGTATAATTTCGTTTTGAAATTTACACATAGGAGAAAAGTGTTGAAAAAAATTTGTATTTTTTTGATGATTTTGATAAACTTAGCAAGCCTTAGTGCTGCGGATTTAGCGCGCATTTATCTTAATGAAGGTCTTGAGGCTGTGGGCAGAGAGCTTGAAAAAGAGCTTGCAAATAAAAGCTTTTGGCTTGAAGAGCTTAAGGGCAAGGATGTGAGCCTAGGTTATTACGATGATGAAGCGACAATCGCTCTTGTAAATAAGACAAATAAGACCTTTCGCGTGTATTTGTATCAAAATGGCAAGCTCACGCAAGAGTTTGAGCAAAAAAATGTACTCACAGGACTTATGGGCGATAAAGAAGTTGAGGGCGATTTAAAAACGCCGATAGGATTTTACGAGCTTGGGCGTCAGTTTGACCCTAAAAATACTTACTATGGGCCTTTTGCTTTTGCGACGACTTATCCTAATTTATACGATCAACTTCAGGGCAAAACAGGCGGCGGGATATGGATACATGGTTATCCGCTTGATGGCACACGCTTGGATGAATACAAAACTAGGGGTTGCGTGGCGCTTTTAAATGATAATCTTCAAAGTTTTGGCAAGCTCATCGCCGGGCGTAAAAATGTCTATGCGATGACCGAAGAAAAGGACGAAGTGCGCGCAAACGCTGATGAAATCGCTTCTATCGTCGCTTCACTTTTTGAATGGAAGCACAGCTGGACGATAAATGATACCAAAACTTATCTCACATTTTACGATGAAAAGGACTTTCGCCGTTTTGATGGAAAGAAATTCAACGAATTTGCAACGATGAAAGAGCGCATTTTTGCTAAAAAAGAGCGCAAAAGCATTAAATTTTCTAAAATTTCAATCAGCCCTTACCCAAATGCCAAGGGCGAAAAGATGTTTCGCATAGCTTTTTATGAGGATTATTACGCACCAAGCTATCAATTTAGGGGCGATAAGCTGCTTTATGTTAAGCTTGATAATGGAAAGATGAAAATCCTAGCAGAACAATAATGGCTTTCATAAGACTTGATTTTAAGGCTTACACGCAAAATTTAACGCAAATTGCCAAAAAAGCAGGGGGCTTTGAAAAGCTCATTTGTGTGTTTAAAAACAACGCTTACGCTCATGGTATAAACTTGCTTTCCCCCATTGCTAAGGCTTTGGGCGTGAGTTTTATCGCGCTTAAAAATGAAAGAGAGGCTTTAGAGCTTGAGATCTTTTTTGAGTTTTTAAATAAAGCCTCAAAAAATATCAAAAAAGATTTTTTAAATCCTGCTTTTTTAAATAAAATAAATGAAAGCCACCCCGCTTTTTCTAGCCCAAATTCAGCTTCTAAAACTTCTAAAATCTCTAAAAACGCGAGCTTTGAAAATATTTTAATTCTTTCGCATATCCCAAATGGCAAGGAAAATCCCAAATTCATCTACGCAGCTAATGATATAAAGAGCTTTGAAGCTTTTAAAAAAGGCACAAAGCTTCATCTAGTCATCGATACGGGTATGCACAGAAATGGCGTTTTGCTTAAAGACATAGAAAAAGCCTTTCAAAAAGCAAGGGCTTTAAAGCTTGAAATCACAGGCATTTTCACACATTTTGCAGGCAGTGATGAAATGGATGCGAGCTTTTTTGTGCAAAGGCAAAAATTTGATGAAGCTAAAAAAATAGCGCAGAAAGCCGCCCTAAATTTAGGCTTTAAAAAGCTTATTTTTCACGCTTCAAACTCAGCCGCTTTGTTTCGCAGCAGCAAAATCCCTACTGATGAGCTTTGCCGAGTGGGCTTGGCACAATTTGGCTACAATGATTTTGCTAAACTTAAAAAAGTGCTGAGCCTTTATGCTGAAAAACTCAGCTCATGCATCCTTGAAAGCCACGAATGCGTAGGCTATGGCGGCAAATTTAGCGCGTCAAAGCCCCTTAAAATCGCCACTTATGATTTAGGTTATGCGGACGGACTTTTTCGCTTTGATGGTGCTAGTTTTGATCAAAGTTCGCTTTTAAAGCCTAAAGATACTCAAAAACTCACTTTAGCTAATGACAAAAGCTTGCTGGGGTGTATGTCTATGGATAGTTTTTCGTGCGAGGATGTGGGCGCTCAAGTTTGTGTTTTTAAAGACGCAGATATTTTCGCGCGCTATTTTAACACCATTAATTATGAAATTCTAGCCAAACTCAGCCCCTATATTAAGCGCATTTTAGTTTAAATTCTAAGGAATTTAAAAACTCAAAGGATTTGAAAATAAAATTTAAAACAGCGGCACGAGTTTTTTAATCCAATTATTACGAGCGCTAGCAAAGCAATTTATATTAAATAGCAAAGATAAAAAATGCCTTGCCACGACAAAACTTTGTTTTGTCTTGCAAAGATAAATTTTAAATCAGATTCTCTAAAAAACACAAAGCTATTTCTTGGCAAAAATCAGCTGATAAAGCCGCTGGCAAGCACCTTATCTTTATCATAAAACACCGCCATTTGACCGCTGGCAAGCCCATACACTTCTTCTTTTAAAGCGATTTTTGCGCCGCCATTTGGCAGGATTTGCACATTGCAAGGCGTGGATTTGCTGCGGTAGCGGATTTTAACCTCGCAATCTAAATTTGTAGCATTATCCACGAAAAGATTGATTTTATCCAGTTCAAATTCTTTGATTTTAAGCTCTTCTTTTTTGCCGACGATGATTTGATTGTGCTTAGGATCGATTTTAAGCACGAAATGCGGCTCATGCGCGCCTCGCACCTCAAAGCCGCGCCTTTTGCCGATAGTATAGTGCATGTAGCCCTCGTGTCTGCCCACGACCTTGCCACTGCTATCAAGCACATCGCCCGGGATATTTGTATCCATAAATTGATTTAAAACTTGCACATAAGTATCTTCTACAAAGCAAATTTCAGCACTTTCTTTTTGCGTGGCAAAGCTTTCAAGCTCCTTAATCGTCGCGGCAAAGGCTTTGACCTCTTCTTTGCGCTTTTCGCCCAGTGGGAAAATGAGATATTTTAGCGCTTCTTTATCAGCACTGGCTAAAAAATAGCTTTGATCCTTAGTCTCATCGTGCGCGGTTTTGATAAAGCCATCTTCAATGCGCGCGTAATGCCCAGTAGCAAGCTTCTCACAGCCAAGGCTTTTGGCAAATTCAAGCAGTTTGCCAAGCTTAATAAATCGGTTGCACCAAGCGCAAGGATTTGGCGTTTTGCCCTCTTTGTAGGTATTGACAAAAGGCATATAAACGCGCTCTTTGAAGTCTTCTTGTAGGTCTAAAATGTGGTGTTTGATGCCTAAGAATTTCGCGGCTTTTTTGACTTTTGCGATGTTTGCTTCGTGATAACCGGGCTTGCCGTGAAGCTTCATATAACAGCCCTCGACCTCGTGTCCTTGCTTGAGCAAGGTATAAGCTGTAACGGTGCTATCAACGCCACCGCTCATTGCAACTAAGATTTTCATAGCTCTTCCTTTAAGCTTTTAAAGTCCCTTTAAATAGGGCTTTGCGCTTTGCCAAAATTTGCAAAGGCTTTTTTTAAAGCGTTATTATATCTTAAAAAACATTTACTTTTTTAAATAAAGGGCTAAAAAAATCTTAAATTTTACAAACCTAAAGTTAAGTTTAAAGCAATTCTTGCTTCAAACTTTCAAGGATGAACTCTAAATCATCGCTGATTTGATATAAGCTCTCATCGCCTTTTGAAATGACTTCAAGCCCCAGCAAAGTGCCTTTGATAAACTCATCAAGTCCTTGCCAAAACTCGCTGCCAACGAGAAAAATCGGCACTTTTTTAAAGCCAAGCTGCTTTAAGGTAAGCACTTCTAAAAGCTCATCCAGTGTGCCAAAACCGCCCGCAAAGATCACAAACGCAAGGCTTTTATCAATGAGCGCCATTTTACGCACGGCTAAGTTTTCAAAAGTGAGATTAAAGCCCACGAATTCGTTTGATTTTTGCTCAAAAGGCAGGTGGATATTAAAGCCAATGGATCTTTGACTAAGCTCTAATTTTAGGGCTTTGCATGCTTCATAAGCGCCTAAATTTGCAGCCTGCATAATGCCCCCGCCAGCTCCACTTACAACGCTAAAGCCCGCATTCACACACATAAAAGCAAGTTTTCTAGCAAGCTTATAATGCATTGAGCCTTCTTTAAGCCTTGCTGAGCCAAAAAAAGTGATAGGATTTTTAAGATTTTTAATGCTTGAAAATTTGGCTAAATCCTGCGTGATTTGCTTTTTAAACAATGATTTTCCTTTGATTTTTCTAAAATTGAATTTTGATTTTTTCTAAACTTCAAATTGTAAAATAAATTTCTAAATCATCAGCAGCGGTTTTAAAATTTATTTTACAATTTTACAATTTTGTTTTTGTAGATTTGGAAATTGCTTTGTTTGTGCTTTATAAATGACGCATTTAGCAAAATGCAAAATAAATTTACAATTGCCTTAAATAGCAAAATGCAAATTATTAAATCCAAATTCAAGTCATTTTCGGCTAAAAATAATCTTTTTTAAAGCAAAAAAGCGCTAAAATAAGCGCGCAATTTTTTTTACAAATGAGAAATTATGGCTTATCAAAGGTTTAAAACAAAGCAAATTAAAGTGGGTAATGTGCTTATAGGAGGGGACGCGCCTATATCCACGCAGTCCATGCTCTTTAGCAAAACGCGCGACATTCAAGGTTGCTTAGAGCAGCTCAACCGCCTTTATTTTGCGGGTGCTGATATCGTGCGCTTAGCCTGCCTTGATATGGTTGATGCAAGAGCGCTTAAAGAAATTAAGGCGCAAAGCCCCTTGCCTTTGATTGTGGATATTCATTTTAATCACAAATTAGCGGTGTTTTGTGCCGAATTTATCGATGGAGTGCGCATAAATCCGGGCAATATAGGCGGCAAGGAAAATGTCAAAGAAGTGGTAAAAGCGTGCAAAGAACGCTCTATACCTATAAGAATAGGCGTCAATCACGGCTCTATTGAAAAGCAATTTGCCGATAAATACGGATATGGCATTGACGCTATGCTTGAAAGTGCCTTGTATAATATCAATCTTTTAGAGGATTTTGACTTCACAGACATTAAAATTTCTATGAAAACTTCGGATGCGCAGAAGACCATAGAAGCTTATGAGCGCTTGCGTCCGCTGTGTGAATATCCTTTTCATCTAGGAGTTACTGAGGCGGGGACGAAATTTCACAGCACTGTAAAAAGCTCCATAGCCCTTGGAAACTTACTTTTAAAGGGCATTGGCGATACGATGCGAGTATCGATGACGGGCGAGCTTGAAGAAGAAATTCGCGTGGCTAAAGCGATTTTACAAGATAGCGGGGTGCAAAAAAGCGGGATAAATATCATCTCGTGTCCTACTTGTGGGCGCATACAAAGTGATTTGGTAAAAGCCATTAAAATCGTTGAGGAAAAAACTAAGCACATCAAAGAGCCTTTAAATATCAGCGTGATGGGCTGCGTAGTCAATGCTTTAGGCGAGGCAAAGGGCGCAGATGTCGCCATAGCCTTTGGTAAAGGACAAGGCCTAGTTATAAGACACGGCGAAGTGGTGGCAAAACTTAAGGAAAACGAGCTTGTCGAGCGCTTTTTGCTTGAAGTGGAAGATGAAGTCAAAAGCAGGGCTTGAGATGAATTATGCAAAGCAAAAAACAGATTACAAAAAAACAAAGAGCGCATTAGAAAATTTCATAGAAATTTAGTCTAAATTATAAAACTGCGGCTGATATGAAAAACAGGGCGTAAATTTCAAAAAACTAAATGTAGATTGTAGAATTTACATTTAAAATCACAAATTTTAAATCACAGCTGCGAGCGATGATTTAAAATTCATTCAATTTAAAAATCTCGCTTATAAAGCGAGATTTGAATTTTAATTTTGAATGTGTGTATTTTGCGCATTTGCTTCTATGGACGCTAGTTCTTCAGTCTCTAAAGTCTCCTTAAAGGCTTTAGCTTTTTGTATGTCTTTTTTGACAAAATTGCCTGCAAAAAGCACATAAAAGATGAAATACACAGGAAAAAGGATACTAGAAACAACAAAAACGATAGCTACGCCCGCTATTTTAAATCCTAAGCTCATCCATGGATATTGCGCAGCAAAAACACCATCGCTTACCTGTGCGCTTATGCTTGTATTTCTATTACTCCAGTCATAATACCCTAAAGCACCAGGACATCCCCACAAAAAGAAAAATAACACAAACCACCATCCGCTCGTTATATATTCATTGGACCGCAAGTAAAAGACAACCAAACCTGAAACAAGCAAAATCGCATAAAGAATTTTTTTACCCAGTACTCCACCTAGCCTTTGCTCCAACTCATCGATATAAGCTTCTTGTAATTTGATAGCGCAAGGACTACAAATAGGCTTTGTGCCAGCTTTTAGAGTAGTATCTTTGAAACATTTAGCACAAAGACCCACACCACACTCACTGCAAGTTGCTACTGCAGGCTCGCTTGTATGAGTTATACAATTCATTTTTTCTCCTTTTTTAAATAAATTTTTCAAATTATAACAAAAAAAAAAAAAATATTATCAAGAGTAAATTTAAGAAATTTTTAAGAAAATAGTGGAATTTTTTGATTAAAATGCCGATAAAATAGCGCTTCAAAATCATAAAAAATTTATTGAAAAAATTTTAAAATTTTTCAAAACGATAAAATGAAGCATAAAATTTAGATGAAATTACTTTAAATTTTTATATTGACCTTAATTTCACACTCATTAAAAAAGGCTAAAATTTGTTTAAATTTTAGTTACGATTAAGGATAAAATTATAAAATTTAACTTAGAAATTTATTTTAGGATGTAAAATGCTAGAGAATAAAACAGGCGATATGAATGAGCTTTTACTCAAAAGCACCGAAGAGCTGCCACCGCTGCCGCAGACTGTGCGCGAACTTCAAACTTATGTGAGCGAGGCGGGCGCGAATATGCGCATTGACAAGGTCGCTGAGATTATACAAGGCGATCCTGTCGTTACTACAAGGCTTTTGCAGCTTGCAAATTCGCATTATTATGGCTTTTCAAGAGAAGTGACGACGATATATCAAGTTGTTAATTTACTCGGCGTTTCAAATATCAAAAATATCATCACCACTCAAAGCATACAAAGCAATTTCAAAGTCGATATATCCGCATATGGCATAGATACAAACAAATTTTTAAAAAGCTCAAACGAAGAAGCGCAGTTCATCTCCACTTGGCTTTTAAATGAAGATAAAAAGCTGTCCTACCTGCTCGTGCCTTGCGCGATACTCATTCGCTTTGGGATGATAGTTTTTTCAAATTTTTTGATACAAAACAAAAAAGACGCTGAGTTTTTAAAGGCTCTAAAAGACAGCAATTTTTCTAATATCGCGGCGGTGGAAGAGCAATTTTTGGGCGTGGATCACATTTCTTTTCTTTCTTATTTGTTTCATAAATGGAACTTTGATGAAGTTTTAATCGAAACAGTGGCTTTTGTCAATACCCCGCACGCAGCAGATGGCAATATCAAGCGAAATGCCTATGCTCTGGCTATTGCAAATGATATTTTTGCTCTTTATGATAGCAGCTCAGAATTTCGCGTCAGCCACGCACTCTCTTTGATAAAAGAAGCCAAAGGGCAAGGCGTGAGCTTTAATACAGAGAATTTTTTAAGCAAATTACCAGACTTTGCGCGCAAAAACTTAGAGCTTTAAAGCGCTTTTAAGCTCTAAATTTCAATGCCAAGTCTCACGCTAGCACCCAATGCCTTTTTGAATGATTATGTTTTAAACGCTCAGTTTCACAAGCTTGCCGGCGTGTCTAAAAATGCCTTTAAATTTTGGAAAAAATGCTTTGTGGCAAGGTATAGTGGCTCTAGGACTATATTTTTACGCAAAGATAGCCTTCCTTTAAAATACGCGCCAAATATCTATGAATGCGATGATTTGAGCGGCTTTGTGCTGGCAAGTGCTTTTTGCTCCTTTACCACCTTAAGCCCCTCACATTTAGTCGCTAAAAACAACTCACAAGTCTATCATTTACTAGAGATTAAAGAGCTTTGTGGTGTCAAACTTGTGAATTTAAAGCGCTTTTATGATGATTTAAAACTCAGTTATGACAAATACATTTACATTGAAAAGTGCCATTTTTTCAGCCCCACACCCCTTGAAAAGCGCATAAAACTCACTTCTAGTTTATGTGTGGGTTATTATTAAAATTTCTTTAAATCAATTTAAAACAGCGGCTCGGGTTTGAAATTTCAAAAAAACTAAAAATTGTGTTATTGCAAGAAAATCCACAGGATGATTTCTATCATCGTGAGCGAGTTTCTTAAAACGGCGTGGCAATTATTTTACCGTCATTGCAAAATTCGCGGCAATCCATAAATCATCATTGCGAGCCTTGCCTACAACGCGTGGCAATCTACAAATTTAAATTTTATTTTTACTTTCATAAAAATACAGATTGCTTCGCTGCGCTTGCAATGACTGGGCTAGTTTTGCTTTGGCAATGCACTATTTCGTTATGTATGGGAATTTAAAACTCGCGCCGCTGTTTTTTAAATTGATTAAAAGCCAAATTTAGAATTTTGATTTTTAGCTTCTTTTGGGCTTAAAATAGGCTCGATGATGTCCCAGTGCTCAGCGATTTTATCATTTTGCACGCGAAATAAATCATAGCTTGCAAGCCTTTGCTTGCCCATCTTATCCTCAATCTCGCCCACAACTAGCACGAAGTCATTTTGCGCGATGATTTTATGAATTTTTTTATACTTTGTCTTTCTCAAAGGCGAGCTCAAATAAGCCTTGAAGCCCTGCAAACCATCGCTTACAAAGGCATTGTGCTGGATATAATTTTGCGCGTTAAAATAGCTTTCAAGATTGCTGAGATTTTTCCCCATTAAAATATCTTCTACAAAGCCTTTGACAAGCTTTTTGCTCGCTTTTGTGTCCGCGTTTTTATCTAAAGTGGCGGTGCCATCAATTTGGCTTCTGCCACTTGAATTTAGGGGCATTTTAGGGGCGAGATTGTCCCAGTGCTCGACAATTTTACCCTTTTTAATGCGGAAAATATCAAAGCCCACGCCTTGATGATTGTTTTCGCTAAATTCATTATGAAGCACGACTAAATCATTCTCGCCAAAGGCTCTAACGATCTTCATCTCGTCCTCAAAATAAGGCAAAGCCTCTAAAATCGCCTTTTGCCATCTGCGTAGTGTTGATTGTGCTGCGTGTAAGTGCTTCCTAATAAGCTTTCAACGCGGACTTTATCTTGTGCGTATAAAGCGTTTAAAAAGCTTTTTGCAAGCTCTATATTTTCATCATTTGCGCTCATTTTGCAAACCAAAATAAAGCTTAAAAATCCCAAAAAGTATGAGTTTTTTCATTTTTTCTCCTTGATTAAATTCTAGCTCAAAAGGCTTAATACTCGCTTATAGCGGTGAGTCTTTTTTGCTTGTTGCCACCCTTAAAGATGAGATCTACTATCATCACAGCCAAATCCGCATAAGAAATTTTACTCTCGCCCTTTGAGTTTAAAATCAGCTCATCGCCGCCAAGCGTGTATTTTCCCGTTTTTGGCGCGTTAAAATCATAATCAGCTGCTGGACTTATATATGTGTAGTAAAAATCTTGCGTGCGCAAAAAGTCCAAAACTTCGGCTGTTGCTTTGGCCACGCCTAAATACTCTTTTGGAAACTCAGGCGTGTCTAAAAGGCGCGTTTTATGCTCCTTATCCACATACAATGAACCCGCCCCGCCCACGACAATAAGGCGCGTATCGCCAAGGTCTTTAAAAATCTTTGCCAAATGCTCGATATGCTTTTTATGCAAAGTTAAATTTTCCCACTCAGCAAATGCATCGACCACTACATCATAGCCCTTTAAATCCTCCCTTGTAAGCTCGAAAATGTCCTTTTTCACGCGCTCGATATTTTTAGGCAAATTCGCACAAGTACTGCGGATAAAGGCATTCACATGCAAATTTCTTCCCATAGCTTCTTTGACGATGCAAGAACCTGACTTGCCATTAGCGGCTAAAACGGCTATTTTCATTTTTTCTCCTTTGATTTAAATTCAAGCTAAGTTTTAAAATATGCTTTAAACTTAACTTTGATAAATATAATTTTATAAGATTTAGTTTATGAAATCAAGTAGATATTAATTTATAATCTAGTATCTAAATTTTAACTATTATGAAAAAATAATGATTTAAATCAAATAAAATTTTTTAAAATTTGATTTTATTTTAAAGATAAATTCAGTAAAAAATTCTATAATTTGCAAAATTTATCCCTGCTAGGAGTTTGAAAATGAATGCTTATTATTCGCCTTGTCCTGTGGAAACGACTTTGAATTTAATCGGCAACAAATGGAAACTGCTGATTATCAGCAAGCTACTTGAAGGCACGAAGCGCTTTGGCGAGCTTAAAAAAGAACTGGGCGCGACCAAAAATCAAAGCATTTCTCAAAATGTCTTAACGCAAAACCTGCGCGAGCTTGAAAACGCCAAAATCATCAAGCGCAAGGTTTATGCTGAAGTGCCACCACGCGTGGAGTATTCGCTTACTTCGCTAGGGCTTAGCCTTGAGAGCATTTTAACAAGCCTTGAAACTTGGGGCGAGAATTACCAAAAAAACTGCAAAATTAAATGAAATTTTAATTTCAAAATTTAGATTAATTATTTAGATTTAAGTTTAATTTTTTAAAACCGCTACCAATGATGCGGCGATTCATAATTTGATTTTAATAAGAAGTTATGGATTGCTTTGTCTCTTCGCTTCTTGCGATGACAAAGCTAACCCAGTCATTGCGAGAAAATCCGCAGGATTTTCGTGGCAATCCATTCTTTTGTATTAGAAAAAATTTAAATTTGTAAAATAAACTATGGATTGCTTCAGCCTAAAGGCTTCGCAATGACGGATATTAAATTTTCTCTTAAAATAAAGTATAGATTGTTTCGCGTTTTTCAAAGCCCAGCAATGACTTCGCCTAGTTAAATTCTAACTCGCGCCGCTGTTTTGGAAATTCTTCTAAATTTAAAACTTTAAATCGATTGTAAATTATTAAAAAAATATTAAAAATTTAAGAAAGTTTTAAATACAAATAAGATAAAATTATTGATTTTATATGAAAGAAGTGTAATGCAAACTAAAACTTTAGGCAAAAAAGAAGTCAAAATACTCGGTTTGTCTTCGCTTGGCGGGACTTTGGAATTTTATGATTTTATCATTTTTGTCTTTTTTGCCAGTATTATTTCGCAGCATTTTTTCCCTGCGGATTTGAGCGAGACTTGGAAGACGATTAATACTTATGGAGTCTTTGCGGCAGGGTATTTGGCGCGTCCTTTGGGCGGGGTTGTGATGGCGCATTTTGGCGATAAATTTGGGCGTAAAAATATGTTTATGCTCAGCATTTTACTCATGGTAATACCGACTTTCTCGCTTGCTGTGATGCCGACTTTTGAGACTATTGGCTATGCGGCGCCTATATTTTTGATTCTCGTTCGCATTTGTCAGGGCATTGCTGTGGGCGGTGAGCTACCGGGAGCTTGGGTTTTCGTGCATGAGCACGCGCCAAAGGGACAGAAAAACACTTATCTAGGCTTTTTAACCGCTTCTGTTGTCGGTGGTATCATGCTTGGCTCGCTTGTGTATTTACTTACTTACACACTTTTTGATAGTAAAGAAGTCGCAGACTGGGGCTGGCGTGTGCCTTTTGCGCTGGGTGGGGTGTTTGGCATTATTTCGGTATATTTGCGTCGATTCCTTGAGGAAACGCCTGTGTTTCAGCAGATGAAAAGCGATAATGCCTTGGCGAAATTTCCGCTTAAAGAAGTGCTTAAAAACTCGAAATTTGGCATTGTCGTGTCGATGCTCATCACTTGGGTGCTTACTTGTTGTATTGTGATTTTTATCCTGCTTATTCCAAATTTTACAAGCGCGATGCCGCAATTTGCTTTCTCGCCTTTTGAAAAGACTTATTTTCAAATTCTAGGGCTTGTGTCTTTGGTGAGCTCGATCATTTTGGTGGGCGTTTTGAGTGATAAACTCGCGCCACATAAGGTTTGTATCGTCTTTGCTATCGGCTTTGGCTTGTTTAGCTTTTTGTTTTTTAAGGAATTCACTTCGCCTGAAGCAAGCATCGTAAATCTTGTATCACTTTATTTTCTCACTTGCTTTTGCGCGGGCATTATGATATTTTGCCCGATTTTTATGAGCGATGTTTTCAAGCCGCATATTCGTTTTAGTGGAATTTCTTTTGCTTACAATATCGCTTATGCGATTGCAGGTGGCTTTACACCACAACTTGCTGCGTATTTTAATGCCGAGACTTTGAAAAATTCAGTCCTTTATGTGTGTGCAGAATCTAGCGAGCTAGCAAAATGCTTCAAGGGCTATAAACAGCCTGAAAATCTCAATGAAATCGCACGTTCTAGCTTTGAGGTCTTTGTGAGTAATTATGGCTTAAGCATCTATGTGCTTGTCATCGCCCTTGTCGCCTTTATCTCAGCACTTTTGATGAGCATGGTTTATAATAACACAAAAACGGTGTAGAGCAAGATATTTGCTTGCTGAGTGGATTTTTGTATCAGGTAATAATAGATTTGTATTTTCGAGCTAAATTTTTAAATTCTATTTAGAGTGTGAATTTCAATTAATAAATTTTTAAAAGCTATTATTTTTTTAATTTGCTTTAAAATTGTAAGAAAAATAGCGTTGTTTTAAATTTATTTAGGGTTTGAAAGTTCGGCAATTTGGGCGTAGAGCTTGATGATTTGAGACATAATTTGACTTGCTTGTGCGTTGAACTGAGCTTTAAGCTCGAGACTTTGAGCGGTGCTTTGCCATTTTATTGATTTGTGCGAGTTAATTTTCAAGCTGTTTGATTTGCTTTAAAAGTAGCTCGATAGTTTGTTGTTGTATCTTTGCAAGAGCATTTGAGCTTGTGCTTTTTTCATCTTCGCCTTTTAAGTTTTGATTGAGTTCTCTTAACGCTTGCGTTGTTTGTTCGCTTTTAGCTGGATAAGCTGAAGAATCTTGCGTTTTATTTAAATTTTCTGTCGGTGAAAATGAAAAATTAGCACTTGAAATTTGCATTTTAACTCCTTGCTTGAATTTATATCGACATTTTTTTAAAAAAATTAACTTTTAAATATAAAAATTAAAATTTATTTGCATGTTTAAAAGCTTTGAAATGACAATTTTGATAATGATAAATTTAAGTGTTTGAAGCTTGAAAAGATTGTTAAAACTTTGAAAATTATCTTAGAAAGAGAAATTAAAATGGTGCGGTTAGCGAGATTTGAACTCGCACACGCGATGCGCACTACCCCCTCAAGATAGCGTGTCTACCAATTCCACCATAACCGCAAGAGTTTTAAAGCCCCAAATTTAGGGGCTTAATCAATTTTACGCTGCTGCAGCAAAAGCAATGAATGGATTTGCATAAAGTGCGATAAGGGCGATAACAAGAGCGTAGATAACTTGCGCTTCGATCATCGCAAGAGCGATAAACATCGTTGTCATCAGCTTGCCGCCAAGTCCTGGGTTTCTAGCAGTTCCTGCAATCGTCGCTGCTGCAGTATGTCCCATACCAATAGCACCGCCAAGTGCTGCCACGCCTAAGCCCACGCCTGCTGCAAGCACGGAAAAGGCTTTAATCCACACATTGATAGCTTCTTGCTCGATCACAGCACTTGCTGCTGGAGCTGCAAAAGCCACACCACTCAAGGCTAACGCCAATAAAATAAACTTTTTCATAAAATATCCTTTCTTTCTAGCCACCCGTTCGGCTTGCGTGTCCCTACTTGTGATGAGCTAAAGTGTAATTATAGCATTTTTTGCTTTATTTTTGTTGAAAATTCCTTGATAAATTTGCTAAAATTTATATCAATCAATGAATTTCAAAACAAGGATAGAGATGAAAATTCGCGTATATTACGAAGACACCGATGTTGGCGGAGTTGTTTATCATAGCAATTATTTAAATTTTTGCGAAAGAGCTAGGAGTGAGCTTTTTTTCGAGCGTTTGCCTGAGATTTTTGACGCTCGCATGGGGCATTTTTTGCTTGTGAAAGCAGAATGCGAGTTTAAAAAAAGTGCCAAGATTGGCGATATTTTAGAAATTAAAAGCACACTTTTAGAGCTTAAAAAGGCTTCTGTAAGGCTCAAGCAAGAAATTTTTAAAAATGAAACGCTGATTTTTAGGGCTATTTTCACGCTTGCTTTTGTCAAAAGTGGCAAGGCAAGTGCGATGAGTGAGAAAATCAGCACCGCATTTAAAGAACTTTTTACCAAGGATGAATCTTAAATCAAGCCTGCTTTAAAACCGCTACTTGATTTAAATTTAAATTTATAAATCACAAAACAGCGGCACGAGATTTCAATTTAAAAATAAATTATAGATTGTTTTGTCAGTAAAATCGGCTCTTAATGATGAAGTGTAGAGTTTAGCTCAATGTATTGCATTTTTTGTCATTGCGAGCGCTAGCAAAGTAATTCATAAATATTTTGTAAATTTTTTTTAGATTGGCACGAATTTGCTTTTACAAATTCTTACAATGACTTGAGCTAGGTTTGGTCTATGTCTTTTTTTTGCAATGACTCGAGCTAAAGACTATCACGCAAGGATAAGCTGCATTGTAGTGGTAAATTGTAGTTTATAAATTTATGAATAATCAATAAAATTTCAAGGCTTTTGCACACCTTGCCAATTAAAATTATTGTAAATTTCTAGGATTTTCTTTTCATCTAGCATTTTAGGATCGATTCTAGTGCCAACGAGAGGGCTTTTCTTCATTTCATCAATGGTAATAATGTTTGAGCTTTTAAGAAACTCTTCTATAAGAGCTCTTCTTGAATTTTTTACAAGGAGAAAATGCCAATTATTAAGCTCGGTATGAAAGAACCTGTGTGTTTGATTGCTGTATTTAAGCCCTTCATAGTAGCCACCATCTGCTGTTCTTGTTTCAATCGTTTTGATATTTTTATTAAAAATAAGCCAATGATCCATTCCTAATGCTAAATAATCAATGTTATTTAAGGTATCTTTTACTTTAAATGTATAAATTTGCTGATTTTTGATGATAAAATTTATTCTTGAGACAAAGACCACATCACAAGGCTTTCTAGCCAAATAAAAACTCTTAAAAAGCTTTGCTCCGTCATATACATGATCGACATCGATTTTAATGAACCATTCATTTTTAGGGATAAAACTAAGCACGAAATCATAGTATTTATAAAGCTTGTTTTCTTCGCTCTGTGGGTTTTGAATTTGCACTTCGTAGGGGTATTTTACAGGGATAAAGCTAGGATATTGCTTGCAAAATTCTAAAATAATCTCTTCGCTGCCATCATCGCAGTCATTATAGCCGATGATTCCGCGCTGAATGGCGGGCAGTATGCTTTCAAGGCTTGATTTAAGTGTGATAGCTTCGTTTTTAACGCGAATATATGCCCAAGGATTACGGGGAGATTTACTATCCTTAGCACTTTCATCAAAATTAAAATAACCTAAATGCCCCTCCCCCTGTGCTTTAGTGACTAAATTTGAAGCTAGTTTTTGATTTGCTTTAATGAAATATTCATTACTAAACTCACTCATAGCCTTTAAAACAGGCTTTGGCACAAAACTATCAACTTGATTTAAAAATATAGTTTTATCGCCGCCAAATTTGCTTCTAAATTTTCTTCTTAAATTTCTTGTTGGCAAAAAAGAAGAAACAAATTGCGCTAACATTTTTCTTAAATAAACAGATAAAAACTCCATAATTCCACCTTAATTATAGCGATAAATTTTAAAAATTTTATATGATTTATTGTTTAAATTCACAAGCCATTTGCTTCTTCAAAGCCAAATTCAAGGGCTTTCATCAGCTTTATATCATAGAGAATTTGATTGTCTTTCATAGGCTCTTTAAAAAGCCTTTCAGCGCCCTTGTCAATGAAGCTTGTATAGATAAAATCTACGCCAATGCTGGTAGAATAAGCCACCCAGTTGTAATCAATGCTTTGCTCAAAGCTTTCATTAAGATAGCTTAGATATTCATCAGTGTTTGAAATGGAATTGGCGATGAGCATTTTTTTTCTATCGCCTGGTTGAGTAAGGCTCAATAATATGGGATTGTAAGCAATTTGCGTGGCTAAAATAGCGCTTGGAGTGATATTATTCACGCGAAGCTGTGAAGCGATGATGGCACTTTTAGTTAGTGGGGTGTTTAAAAATATGCTCGCACCGCTTAAACTTCCTTTAGAATAAAGCAAACTGATATAATTTAGCTTTTTGCCGCCTACAAAATAAGTCCTTGCGCTATAATTTGAAAGAATGGAGTTAAGATAGCTTGAAAGCGTGCTATCATCGTAAAAGCTGGCTATCTTAGCACTTCCTTGCTGGCTTAGCTTTTCAACTTGAGCTTTGTAATCAATGCCGCCAAAATAGACATTTGAAGCCTTGATTTGTGTGTTATTTTTATGCAGGGTTGGGATATAAAAGATGAAATCTTCATAATCATTTAAAAAATTCACACCCCTTGTCGTAAAGGCTGCGATGATGAATTTAACGCCTTTTGCTTTGATTTTTTCAAGTGCTGCTCTTATGCTTTGCTCATCTTCGCTGCCTATTAAAAAAATTTCAGTGTTCATTTTCGCGTCTTTTCTTAAAATATAAGCAAGGCTAGCGTTTATGACTATGCTTGAATAGCTTTTAATGCTCTTTTCAGGTATAATAATAGCAAGCTTATCGTTTGATAAAACAGGCTGTTGCGCGCTACTTGGCGGGGGCGTAGTCGTAGTAACTGGCGTGCTAGGGTGCTTTATAGAAGGCTGAGTAAGGCTACAAGCACTGATAAAAAGGGCTAAAATTAAGCACAAATAAAGCTTTATTTTCATTAAAATTTCCTTAAATTCTTAGCTTAAAAGCTTAAATTTAGTAATTTTTAAGCTTTTTAAAATTCGCAAAATATTCGTAATTTTAGCTTAATTTTGCTTAATATTTTGCAAGTAGGGCTTAAATTTTTGCAAATCTTTGATAAATTCTTGCTTGTGGCTTGGATTTTTGGCTAAAAAATCCAAATCAAAGCTTGGCAGCGCTAAGGCATTTAAAAGCTTTAAAAAATAGCCCCTATGCTCTTTAAAGCCAATAAATCCAAGTGCTTCAAAGACTTCTTGACCTAAAATTAAAATAAACTTAGGTCGTAAAAGCTTGATTTCTTCAAAAATATAAGGCAGACATTGATTTAAGGCGTTAAAATCAGGCTTTTCATCATTAAAGCACTTATAAATAGAGCTTAGATAAAGTTCATTTTCTTTTAAATCAAGTTCTTTTAAAAGCAAATTTTCAAGCTCCTTGCCCTGAGTGCTTTGAAAAAAACTTTCGTTTTGACTCTCTTTTTTGCTTATAAATTCCTTAATAATCATCAAGCTAAAGGGCTTAAAATCAGCTTTAAAAAGGCTTTTTGAACGCTTTTTAGATAAAGCGCAAAGCTGGCAATTTGAAATTTGAGCCTTTAAAGCCCTAAATTTTTGCTTTCTTTGAGAAAAATTTAAGTTTTCATTCAAGCTCTTAAAATTTTCATCCCATTTTAAAGAATCTTTAGCGCAAAAATCATAGCCAAAGGCTTTGAGATAATAAAGGCTTCTTAGCTCACTCATTTAAATGCTTTAATCTTTGCTTAAATTTTCTAAATTTTTATCATCAAGGCGGTAAGTTCGCCAAATTTTATTTAAATTCTCAGCCTTTAAAGCCTCGTAAAAGTCTATGCCAAGCTGATTTGAGTTAAGACAAACCCATTCAAGCCTTTTGAGATTTTTTCTTTTAGCAATTGTTGCTAGCTGTTTAAAAACAGCCCTTGCGTAGCCTTTTTTCCTATGCTCTGGCCTTATATATAAATCCTCTAAATAAAGCCCCCCACGCCCCAAAAAAGATGAAAAAGTGCAAAAATATATCGCATATCCTATAACTTGCCCATCAATCTCAAGCAAAAGCGCTGTGGCAAGTTTATCCTCAAACAAGCTTTTTGCATAAATTTCAGGTGTAGCCACGAGAATGTCCGTCATTTCTTCATATTCTGCAAGCTCTTTTACAAGCTCGAGTAAGGTGGGTAAATCCTTTTTTGTAACTTCTTTTATCTTTAAATTCGCACTCATTTTTATCCTTAAAATTGAACTAATTTCAAGCTTTGACTTAGCTTAAAGCTTTATTTCAATATAAAATAAAAAATTAAAACTAAAAATTTAGCAAAGAAAAATAAAATTTTCACTGAATTTAAAAGCAAATTTAAGTAAATTTTGGCTAGAATTAAACTTTATTTTTAAAAAAGGACAGATAATGAAAAGAACCTTTCAACCCCACAACACGCCTAAAAAGCGCACTCACGGCTTTCGCGTTAGAATGAAAAGCAAAAATGGACGCAAGGTCATTAACGCAAGACGCGCAAAGGGGCGTAAAAGATTAGCCGTATAACAAGCATTTGCGATGAAAAAGATTTTTCAAAGCTTTATAAACAGGGTAAGCGTTGGCATACAAAGGGCTTTGTAGTGATATTTTTAAAAGAAAATGAGCTTAAAATGTCCGTGATAGCGAGTAAAAAAGTAGGCAATGCTGTGCTTAGAAACAGAGCAAAAAGGCTTTTAAGAGAAGCCTTTAAAAGTGTTGGCAAAGTGCTTTTGGGGCATTATGCTCTTGTGGCAAAGGCTGAAATTTTAGAGCTTCATTTAAGCCAAATTCAAAAGGATTTGAAATGGAGTTTAAGAAGGCTAGAATGTCAAATTTAAATTTTAAGGCGGTAGGCTCTCAGAGCCCTAGAATTTTGCAAAACAAGCTTTTAAGCCCACAAAAAGAGTATAGAAAAATCTTAAATTTAAGCCTTGTAAATAAAGCTGTAAGCAAGTTTATACGCTTTTATCAGCTTTTTTTAAGCCCCTTGAAGCCCGCGTGCTGCCGCTATTATCCAAGCTGCTCGCAGTATGCTTTAATGCAGTTTAAGAAAAATCATTTTTTTATCGCTTTTTTTAAAAGCCTTTTGAGAATTTTACGCTGCAATGCCTATTTTAAGGGCGGATTTGACTATCCAAAAATAAAGCAAAAAAGGCTTTTAAAAAAATTAAATTTAAAGAGTGAAAAAATTTCAAAAATTGAGTTTTTTTATATCCCTTGCGGGAAAGATTTTATAATGATTAAAAAATTTAAAGGAACTTCGTGAATAATCAACAAAATCCAGGCCAGCAAAAAAGAATCATTCTAGCCGTGGTGCTGAGCTTTTTATTTTTCATCGTTTATAGTGAATTTTTTGTAGAAAAGGCAAAACCGCTTGATTTAAACTCTAGCAATAACGCCACTGCTTTACAAAATACAGCTACTAGCGCACCACAAACTCAAGCTCCTGCTTTGCAAAGCCCTGAAAATAGTTCAGCACCCATTCAAAGTTTCAATTCACAAAGCGCGCTTGTGAGCTTAGAAAGTGAGCATTTTAGTGCAAAAATTGATACTTTTGGGCGCATTGCAAGTTTTAAGCTTAAGGGCTCGAAATTTAAAGATGAAAAGGGCGAAGCCCTAGAGCTTATCGACACACAAGGCGTAAAGCCTTTAGAACTTCGCTTTAGTGACGCTTCAATTAATCAACTTGCTTTTGAAAAGCCCTACACAGCTTCAGCTTCAAATTTGCAAATCACAGATGATAAAGGCGTGAGCTTTGTTTTAGAGCAAAACTTAAGTGAGAATTTAAGTATTCAAAAAGTGCTGCGTTTTTATGAAAATGGAAATTATGATTTAGAAGTCAAATTAAGCCAGCCAAATGCCTTTTTCATCACCACAGGAGCGCGTCCAAACACAGCTAAAGAAAGCTATGTGGTGCGTGGGGGCTTAGTCGTTAAGGCTGATGAAACGGTGGAGACTTTTGAAGATGGCGATGTGAGTTCAAACACTGAGATTAAGGACGCGATCATCGTTTCAGCCTTTGATGCTTATTATACTTCGCTTTTTTATGATTTTGACAAGCCACTAGATACTATAGTCAGTAATGCGGGCAATGAAAATCCTTTGATTTTTGTGCGCTCTAGCGCAGACTTAAAGATTAAAGGCTACATCGGCGCAAAAGAGCACAGTACGCTTAGAAGTATAGATGAAAGGCTTATCGAATCGGTAGAATATGGCTGGTTTACTTTCATCGCCAAGCCAGCTTACAGCTTTTTGGAATTTTTATATGGCTTTTTAGGCAACTGGGGCTGGAGCATAGTCGTTTTAACGCTTATCGTGCGCGTGATACTCTTTCCTTTAACCTATAAATCAATGATTTCGATGAATAAACTTAAAGACTTAGCCCCAAGGATGAAAGAAATTCGCGAAAAATACAAAGGCGATCCGCAAAAAATGAATGTGCAAATGATGGAGCTTTACAAAAAGCACGGCGCAAATCCTTTTGCGGGCTGTTTGCCTATCATTTTGCAAATTCCTATCTTTTTTGCCATTTACCGCGTCTTGCTTAATGCGGTGGAGTTAAAGGGCGCGGCGTGGGCTTTGTGGATACATGATTTATCAGTACTTGATCCTTATTATGTGCTGCCGATTTTCATGGGTGCGACGATGTTTTTACAACAACTCATCACGCCTATGGCCATACAAGATCCCACTCAGGCTAAGATTATGAAGTTCTTGCCGGTGATTTTTACTTTCTTTTTTCTGTGGTTTCCAGCCGGACTCACGCTTTATTGGTGCGTGAATAATTTATGCTCACTTTTGCAACAATTCATCGTCAATAAGCTTTTTGCAAGAGAGCATCACAAAGAAAAAGAGGCTAAAAAAGATGAAAATTGAAGCAAAAGATCTGCAAAGTGCGCTCACAAAGGCAGCAGCCGAGCTTGAATGCTCGGTTTTGGATGTAGAATATGAGATCATTCAGCGCCCAAGCTCTGGCTTTTTAGGGCTTTTTAAGAAAAATGCCATCATTGAAGCTCATTCTAAAAAGAAAGCTTACAAGCAGGATAAAAGGGCTTTTAAAAAGCAAAATCATTTCAAAAATGAAACTTACAAAGAAGAGTTTAAAAACGAGCCTAAATTTGAGAAAAAGCCTGAAAAAGAAGAAAATCAAAATTTTAGTGAAAAATTGAAAGAAAAGGCAAAAGTGCCAAGCTATAAGATCACAAGCGAGCCTATTTTTGATGATTTTCACAAAGAAAATTTCAAAGATGAAAAGAAAGCGCATCACAAGCAAGATTTTAAACACCACAAAAGCCCTGTAAAAGAAAGAGCGCAGGCTAAAGAGTGCATAGAAGAGATTAAAAAAGATTTAACCGAGCTTTTAAGGGCAGGAGAGTTTGACATCAAAGTGCTTGAAATAAGCGTTTGGGACAATGACACCATTTATATCAAGCTTGACGGAGAAGATGCTGCGCTTTTAATCGGCAAGGAAGCTTACCGCTATAAAGCCCTTTCTTACTTGCTTCACAACTGGATCAATTCAAAATATAATTTGCTCGTGCGCCTTGAAATCGCTGAGTTTTTGAAAAATCAAGAACAAGCCATGCAGTTTTATCTTAAAAATATCATCGAAAAGGTGGAAAATACAGGCAGAGCGCAAACAAAGCATTTAGACGGCGTTTTAATTAAAATCGCGCTAGAGCAGCTGCGCGCGCATTTTCCAAACAAATATGTAGGCATTTGTCAAAATGGTGAGCAAAGATTTGTCGTGGTGAATGATTTTTTCAAAAAAGATGAATAATTAAATTTCATAAAATGAAAGATTTAAAAACTATAGCCGCTATCGCCACAGCTAACGGGCTTGGGGCTATTTCCATAGTGCGCTTAAGTGGGCCAAACACCCTTAAAATCGCTCTTTCTTTAACACACGCTAAAAAGCTAAGCCCAAGATACGCGCATTTGCTTAAAATTTATGATGAAAAAGATGAGTTTTTAGATGAAGCCATAGTGATTTATTTTAAAGCTCCTAAAAGCTTTACTGGCGAAGATGTAATCGAGTTTCAAACGCACGGAGGCTTTAGCGTGGCTAGCTTGCTGCTTGAAGCCTTGATTAAAAAAGGCGCGCAGCTTGCAAAGCCTGGTGAGTTTAGCAAAAGAGCCTTGCTTAATGGCAAAATGAGCCTTTTAAAAGCGATGAATACAGCAAGTCTTATTAGTGCTAAAAGCGAGAACGCAGCGCGAATTATCGCTAGAAATTTAGAAGGCAAATTGGGCGAGTTTTTAGAAAAAATCAGGCTTGATTTAGTAAAAACTTTAGCTTTTGTTGAAACGAGCATTGATTATGCTGAGGATGATTTGCCCACTGATATGTTAGAAAATATTACTAAAATGTGTGAGCAAAATGCTAGGGATTTAGAGCGTATTGCTCAAATTTCACTCTCAAAAAAAGCTTTAATTCAAGGCTTTAAAATCGCTATCATAGGAAAGCCAAATGTTGGCAAATCCTCGCTTTTAAACGCTTTTTTAAACAAAAATAGAGCCATAGTAAGCAACGAAGCAGGCACGACAAGAGATATCATTGAAGATGAGCTTAAAATAGGCACACATTTAGTTAAAATCATCGATACAGCAGGCATTAGAAAGACGCAAAATGAGATAGAAAATAAAGGCATAGAACTTTCAAAAGAAGCCATCAAAGAAGCTGATATCATCATCGCGCTTTTTGATAGCTCGCGCGCAAAAGACAGCGAAGATGAAGAAATTTTAAATCTTTTAAGCCCTTATTTAGAAAATGATAAAAAAAGCTTAAATTCACAAAAAAAGGTTTTTTTGGTGCTTAATAAAAGCGATTTAAAGGCTAAATTTGAGCTTGAAAACGCCATTAAACTTTGTGCTAAAGATGATATTTCTAAGCTTATAAAGAGTTTAGAGCATTTTTTAAACACTCAAGAAAGCACGGATTTTATACTGCCTAATTTAGAGCTTATAAACGCCTTTGAAAGAGCTAGTAGAGCACTCTTTAGAGCAAAAAATTTAATCAGTGATAATCATTTAGAACTTTTTGCTTTTGAGCTGAATTTAGCCTTAAGTGAAATAGCAAAATTTACTCACAATTTCGAGTATGACGAGCTTTTAGATAGTATATTTAGCGAGTTTTGTTTAGGAAAATGAGATAAAATTCATAAAAAGGTGAGATGATGAAGATAGATAAAAAGCTGCTTGAAGCCCATAAAATCAGCGATGAAGAATATAAAGAAATTTTAAAGATTTTAAAGCGAGAGCCAAATTTATTAGAACTTGGCGTCATTTCTGCGATGTGGAGCGAGCATTGTTCTTATAAATCAAGCAAGAAATATTTAAATAATTTTCCCACAAAAGCGCCTTGGGTGATACAAGGACCGGGCGAAAATGCCGGCGTGATAGACATTGGCAAAGATTATGCAGCTGTTTTTAAGGTAGAATCTCATAATCATCCAAGCTTCATCGAGCCCTTTGCGGGCGCTGCTACTGGCGTTGGCGGTATAATGCGCGATGTTTTTACTATGGGTGCTCGCGTTGTAGCTTCTATAAATTCCTTGAAATTTGGGGATTTAAACGATGAAAAAATAGGCAAATATCAAAAATATCTAGTAAAAGGCGTTGTGAGTGGGATTGCGCATTATGGAAATTGTATGGGTGTGCCGACCATTGGGGGCGAGGTGGAATTTGAGCCTTGTTTTAATGGCAATATCCTTGTAAATGCCTTTGCTTTGGGCGTGGCTAAAAAAGAAGATATTTTTTATGCTAAGGCTGGAAATGCTGGAAATGTCGTCATTTATGTAGGCTCAAAGACAGGCAGAGACGGACTTGGCGGGGCTGTGATGGCAAGTGATAGCTTTAATGAAGCTAATAAAAGCCTGCGTCCAACGGTGCAAATAGGCGATCCTTTCGCTGAAAAGCTTTTAATGGAAAGTTGCTTGGAGCTTTTTAAGACAGATTATATCGTGGGCATTCAGGATATGGGTGCGGCGGGGCTTACTTCAAGTTCTTTTGAAATGGCTGGCAAAAGCGGGGCTGGAATGAAGCTTTATTTAGATAAAGTGCCAATGAGAGAAGAAGCGATGACGCCCTATGAATTAATGCTTAGTGAGTCGCAAGAGCGCATGCTTATTTGCGCTAAAAAAGGCTTTGAAGAAAAAATCATCGAAATATTTGAAAAATACCAACTTGACTGTGCAGTCATTGGCGAGGTAACTGACATAGGGCAAATGCAGCTTTTTTGGCATGATGAATTAGTAGCAAATTTACCTATTGCTCCGCTTAGCGCAAATGCACCTATTTTAAACCGTCCTACAAAAGAGCCACGAAGCTTTAAAAACGCAAAGCCTTATGAGTTTAGCCTTAAAATTTCCGCACAACAAGCCCTTTTAAAGCTTTTAAGCAATGACAACGCAAATGATAAAAGCTTTATTTACGAGCAATTTGACGCCACAGTGGGCACAAACACACTTAAAGCAGACGGCAAACTAGGAGCAAACGTCATTCGTGTCAAAGAAAACGGCGCGGCTTTAGCTATGGCGGTGGAGTGCAATTCAAGGCTAAATTTCATCGACGCTAAAATAGGAGCTAGCTTAAATGTAATGAGTGCAGGGCGCAAGGTCGCTTGCACGGGCGCTACGCCCCTAGCCATAAGTGATTGTTTAAATTATGGCAATCCACAAAATCCTGAAGTGATGTGGCAGTTTGCAAGGGGCTGCGAGGGCATAAAAGAAGCTTGCGCTGCTTTAAATACGCCGGTAGTAAGCGGCAATGTGTCTTTATACAATGAAACAGCAGGCATTAGCGTGTATCCAAGCCCTACTATTGTTTGTGTTGGGCTTAATGAAGATGCGAAAAACACGCTTAAATCAGCCTTTAGCTCGGAAAATATCAGCCTTTATTTAGTAGGAAATTTAAAGCAAAAGCCAAATTTTTCAGGCTCACTCATTGCTAGGGTGCTTGATGATAAGGTATGCGGGAAGTTAGAAGAGTGTGATTTTCAAAAAGAGCTTGCTTTGTGGAAGCTTTTGAAAAAGGCAAATGAGGCGGGATTTTTAGCCTTTGCAAACAGCGTGGGCATAGGCGGCGTGGCTTTAAGTCTTGCTAAAATGTGTGCAATTAGTGAATTTGGCGTAAGTGCAAATTTAAGTACAGCTAAAGATAATGAAGCCTTGCTTTTTGAAGAAGCACCCACTCGCGCTATTTTAGGCGTTTTAGATGAAAAGGGCTTTGAAAATTTGGCTTTAAATTTAGACTTTGAAAAACTAGGCACGACAATAAAGAGTGAAGAATTTAGGCTAAATTCTATAAATTTAAGCAAAGATGAGCTTAAAAGTGCCTATTTTGAGAGCTTTAAAAAGGAGTTTGAATGATTTTTATACTCCTACTTTTAGCCATTTTCGCATTTTTGTGGTATTATAAAAATTATTATTTAAATGCTACAAATTCAAGCTTTAATAACTCAAATAAATCACAAAACGGCTTTTCACGCTTTTTTAAGGCTGCAAGAAGCTTTAAAAATAGCTTTTCTGCGGGCGTTATGCAAGAGCGGCTCAATGAATACAAAAGGCGGATGAATTACTATGTCATCGCACTTTTAGCCAAAATCGCCAAAAGCGATGGCAGGGTCAGTCAAAAAGAAGCGGATTTAATCAGCGATTTGCTCGATGCAAATAGCCTTGATTTAAGAGAGCGTGATTTTTTAAAAGCTTGTTTTAACGAGCATAAAAATGATTTAAGCAATGCTTACGCTGTGGCGGCTGAGTTTATGCGCGAGGTGCCTTTGCCTAAAAATGAGCGTTTGAATGTCTTTCGCGTTTTTGTTTTTGCTGCTAGCATTGATGGTGGGCTTGATAGTGCTAAAATAAGCCTTTTAGAGCAAATTGCCAAAGCTTTTTCCTTTTCTCAAAGCGAGTTTGAAAGCTTTATCAGCGGGGCAAAAAGCTCACAAAACAAAGCCTCTTCAAATTTAAGCCTAGAACAAGCTTATTCTATTTTAGGACTTAATCAAAATGCCAGCGAAAGCGAAGTAAAAAAGGCTTACCGAAGCCTAGCAAAAAAATATCATCCCGATATTTTAAACGCAAATAATGTAAGCGAAAGTGAGCTTAAAGCAGGCGTTGAAAAATTTAGACAAATCAATGCAGCTTACGAGCTCATTAAGGCACATTTGGGAATTTAAATGCTATAATTCTTTTAAGGAGAAAAAATGCTTTTAAGATTAGAAAATGCCGATGATAGATTTATTAAAGTGCTCAAGGCTATGGCTAAGGCGTTTGATGTGAAAATCAGGGTTGAAAAAAGCTCTAAAAAACTTTCAAATGATGAGTTAGACGCGCGTGAAGCTGACAAAATCATTGATGAAATTAAAATGAGCAAAAGAAAGCTTGTAAGCTTTGATGAGGCGGCTAAAAGGCTTAAAATTTAATGTTTCATTTAGAATTTGAAAATGAAAGTATTGAATTTATCTTAAAACAAAGCCCTAGAAATCAAGCCTTAATCAAAGAAAAAATCAAAGATTTAAAAGTAGGTAATTTTCATAAAGACAAGGCTTTAAAAGGCTTTTATAAGGGCAAATTTCGTAAAAGAGCAGGGGATTTTAGAATCATTTATTTAAAGCAAAATTTAAATATTTATATTCTTAAAATTGCACATAGAAAAGAAAGTTACAAGGAAAAATAATGAAAAAACTAGCGCTTTTGAGTGTGAGTGATAAAACGGGCATTGTGGAGTTTGCGCGCGAGCTTTTAGAGCTTGATTTTAGCTTGCTTTCCACAGGTGGCACTTATAAGCTTTTAAGTGAAGCTGGGCTAAAGGTGCGTGAAGTGAGCGACTTTACAGATAGTCCCGAGCTTTTTGAAGGACGCGTAAAGACTTTACATCCTAAAATTCACGGCGCTATTTTACACAAAAGAAGTGATAAAACGCACCTTGAGCAAGCCAAAAAACATGATATTTCAAGCATTGATTTAGTCTGTGTGAATTTATATCCTTTTAAAAAAGTGGCACAAAGTGGGGCTCATTTTGATGAGATTATCGAAAATATCGATATCGGCGGTCCGGCAATGCTTAGAAGTGCGGCAAAAAATTATAAAGATGTGCTGGTGCTGTGTGATTTGAGCGATTATGAGCGCGCTATAGAAGCCTTAAAAGCGGGCAGGGTGGATGAAGCATTTCGGCGAAATTTGATGATAAAGGCATTCGAACACACTGCAAATTATGATAGTTTCATTGCAAATTATATGAACGAGCGCTTTAATGCTGGTTTTGGCGCGTTTAAATTCATCACAGGGCGCAAGGTCTTTGAGTGCAAATATGGCGAAAATCCACACCAAAAAGGCGCGCTTTATGAGTTTGAAGACTATTTCAGCAAGCATTTTAAGGCGCTCAAAGGCGAAGCAAGCTTTAATAACTTGACCGATATAAACGCTGCTATCAGCCTTACTTCAAGCTTTGAAAATGCCCCAGCTGTAGCCATTGTAAAGCATGGCAATGCTTGTGGCTTTGCCATTAAAGCAAATTTGCTTGAGAGTTACACTGAAGCCTTGAAATGCGATAGTATCAGTGCTTATGGGGGCGTGGTGGCGATTAATGGCTGCTTGGATGAAGCGCTCGCGCATAAAATCAATGAAATTTATGTCGAGGTCATCCTCGCAGCAAGTGTCGAAGAAAAAGCGCTTAAAGTCTTTGAGAGCAAAAAGCGCATAAAGATTTTCACCCAAGAAAGCACTTTTTTAGTGCGCGCTTTTGATAAGTATGATTTTAAGCACATTAGCGGAGGCTTTGTGTATCAAAATAGCGATGAAGTCGGCGCCAATGAGCTTAAAAATGCAAAATGCGTGAGCGAGAAAAAGGCAAGCCAGAGCGAGCTAAAAGACTTAGAAATAGCCCTTAAAATCGCAGCTCTTACCAAATCAAATAATGTTGCTTATGTGAAAAATGGCGCGCTCGTTGCCATCGGTATGGGGATGACAAGCCGCATTGACGCGGCAAAGGCTGCGATAAATAAAGCGCGCGAGATGAGCTTAAACTTAAAAGGCTGCGTGCTAGCCAGCGAAGCCTTTTTTCCCTTTAAAGACAGCATTGAAGAAGCGGCAAAAGTAGGCGTGAGCGCTATCGCACAGCCTGGTGGAAGCATTAGAGATGATGAAGTCATCGAAGCTGCTAATAAAGCGGGCATGGCGCTGTATTTTACCGGCGTGCGCCACTTTTTGCATTGATTTTTTAAAATAAATTTATTATTTTGAAGTGAATTTTTGTTTTAAAACAATTTTTTAAGTTTATCAATAGCTTGTTTTTAAGCTTAAATTTCATATAAGCTTAAATTGATATGAAAATGTGCAATGAAAGGTGTTAAATGTGGCTTGTTTATGCGCTTGAAGCTGCTTTTTTTGCGGCACTTACGGCGATTTTAGCAAAGGTTGGCATTGAAGGTGTGAATTCGCATTTAGCCACCGCCATTCGCACTGCTGTCGTGCTTTGCTTGGCTTGGGCTATGGTGTTTGCGGTCGGTGCGGGTGGCACGATTAGCGAAATTAGCCGTAAAAGCTGGCTTTTTCTCGTGCTTTCAGGGCTTGCTACGGGGGCTTCGTGGCTGTGTTATTACAAGGCTTTGCAAATGGGCGAAGTGGCAAAAGTCGCGGCCATTGACAAGCTTAGCGTTGTCATTACTATCATTTTTGCAGTGATTTTTCTAGGCGAGAGCTTGAGTTTAAAAACAGCCATCGCAACTCTACTCATTGCCACCGGTGCCTTACTTATGGTGCTTTGATTAATTTGCTTAATTATAAATATTGCTAGATTTAATCACACTCTTTTTCTCACAAGCCACACAGAAACTATCGCTACAAATCCCAAAAGACACAAATAAAGCGCAATACCTTGCGTAAAAGATCCACTTAAAGCTAGAGCATTTAAAAAAAATACAAGCTGGGGCGTGAAGCCACCAGCTATGGCATAGGCGATATTATAAGAAAAAGAAATGCCTGAAAAGCGCACATTAGGACTAAAAATTTCAGCCATAATGATGGGCGCAAAAGAATTTAGCCCACCAAAAAAGCACAGCACAAAATAGCTTACAAGCGCTATGCTTACACTACTTGCATAAAGAAAGTGAAAAAAGCCAAGTGAAAAAGCACAAAAGCACAGCGAAAATATCACGCAAGCTTTAAAAACACCAATTCTATCAGCCAGCAAGCCAGCTGCGATACTGCCCAGCGCAAGCGCGAAAATGCCTACCATTTGCGCGTAAATCATATTGATTTTACTGAGTTTTAAAATCTCAGGCATCAGTTTTGGCATCAAAAGCAAAAGCACCATCACACAGCCTGTAAGCACCCAAGTGATCAGCATTGAGGGGATAATACTTTTTGAAATTCCGCGCTTTTTAAAAATATCTTTAAGCGGAAATTGACTAAGACTTTGCGTGGCTTTCATCTGCACAAATACAGGCGTTTCTTGTAAAAAGCGGCGCAAAAATACCGCGATAATGCCAAAAATCCCGCCGATAAAAAATGGCGCACGCCACGCCCATTCAGCGATTTGCTCACTCGAAAAGCTTAAATTTATCAATAAAGCAATCACGCTTCCAAGTAAAACGCCTAGTGCCATCGCACAATTGAGCGAGCTAAGATATAAGGCTTTGTGATTTTGTGGGGCATGTTCGCGTATGAAAACCCATGCTCCGGGCAGCTCGCCGCCAATGGCAATACCCTGACACACACGCACCAAAAGAAGCAGCACCGGCGCAAGATAGCCAAGATCTTCAAAGCCCGGGATAAAAGCGAGCAAAAAGGTCGGTATCACCATAAGAAGAATGCTGAGCATAAACATATTTTTACGTCCAAACTTATCGCCAAAATGAGCCATCACAATGCCACCAAGCGGGCGCACAAAATAACCCGCCGCAAAGGCTCCATAAGTATTTAACATCGCCCAAAACTCGCCAATTTGAGGTGGAAAAAACACATGCGCGATATATTCTGCAAAAAAGATAAAAATGATAAAATCATAAAATTCTAAAGTCCCACCTAATGATGAAAGCCCTAAAATTTTAAACTCAGCCTTGCCAAGTCGTTTGGGCGGATTTTGAAAATTTGAATTTTGCGAGTTTGAAAGATGATCTTGTGATTTCATATCAAATGTCCTAAATTTTTAAAAAATTTTGCGCCATTATAGCAAAGATTTTCATTTTAAAAGGATGAAATTTAACTTTTTAGAGTTTGATTTAAATACGCATTTGATTTTAGTATTTTAAGAAAAAATAAATTTAAACTTTGTTAAAATAATACTTTAAATTTTTTCAAGGAGATTTTATGGAGTTCTTAGAACTTTTACTTGTTTTAGTCGCCTTGATCCTCATCATTAAAAAGCCTGAAAAGGAAAAATTGGCTTTTGCTTTGGTGTTTGGCTCTTGGCTTATTATGATCGTGCTTTATGTAGGGCATAAATCCGGTGCGTTTTTAACCACCATAAACCCTTAAGGAGTGAAAATGAATGCAGAATTTAAAGAAGCAAAAACTTTTTATTTCTTAATGTGTTTGGCGGGCTTTGCGCTCATTTTACTTCCTGTTGGTATTGCAAATATCGTCTTTGGCTATATGATGGGCGATAGCCCTTGCACGCTTTGCTGGGGACAAAGAGAGGCTATGGTTTTCATCGGCGTGATGGCACTTTTCATCGTGCGTTATGGGCTTAAGCCTAAATATTTAGCGACCTTGCTTGTGATGACAGCTTTTGGACTTTATCAAAGCTTCGCTCAACTTGGAAATCACGCACACAGAGACTTAGATCAAGGCTTTAGCTTGCAAGTGTTTGGCATACACACTTATTTTTGGGCTGAGATCGTGTTTTTTGCTATTGTGTTACTCCTTGGCATTATGTTTTTCTTCGCGCCTAAACTCAGCGTTTTTGACAAGGAAATGAACGGCGAGAGCGTGAGAAAATTAGGTAAGTTCAGTATGGCTGCCTTTGTAATCTCAGCTTTAATCGTCGCTTCAAATGTCTTTCAAGCCTTTGTCAGCACAGGCGTGCCTCCTTTTGTAGGGCAGGGCGATCCTGTGAGATTTAGCTTAAATCCAAAATACATCATTTGGAGTACTGACGGGTGGAAAAGCACTTGGACGAGCTTTTCATTTTTAGGTAAAAGAGATGTGAAAGCTCCTGATTATGCCTTTGCTCCTGCGAGTGAAAAACTTGGCGTGAAATTTGACAATGACGCGAGTAACGCTCCACTTAAAATCACTCAAAAAGTAGAAATCATAGGACAAAAAGAAATTGAAATTTCAAAGCCTTTAAATACTCTAAATTTCATTAATGGTGAGTTTGTGGCAAGCTCAAAATGGGATGTATATTTTATGGATAAGGATTTCAATCTTAAGGATGAGCTAGAAATCGATCCTTATTTTTCAGCGACCATTGATCCTATCGTAGGCGTGATCCCTTTTATGCAAGATAAATACATTTTGATAGGTTCAAACAAAACCTTGCTTCGCTTTGGTAAAAACCCTGAAACTAACGAAGCTTTGCAATATGCTGATTTTATACGCGGGGCTGATCGTTTTGAGGGACAGGGCAAGGATTTAGGCAGGGCTAGGCTTGATACGGTGCGCGCTAAATTTCATCACATCGCAAGCTTAAGCAATGATGAAAACTACTTCTACACCGCCACCGTGCCAAATAATAAAGACAGTAAAAGCTTTGTCATCTCTAAATTTGCTCTTAAAGATAGGGTGCTTTCTGGCGAATTCACACCTAAAGCCAGCATTTTAAAAGAGGGCAGAAGTCTTGGTGAGCTTTATGTAACAGCCTTGCAGTTTAAAGATGGCAGCCTTTATGCACTGAGCAAAAACCACAATGTCATCGTTTTAATCGATCCTTATAAAGAAGAGATTGTCTATGCTATCGCTTTTCCAGCCCAGATCACAAATGCTAGAAGCCTTTATATCGATGAAGCGGGCAAACTTTTTATTTTATCTTACCAAGAGGGTAAAAATATACTCTTTGCCTTACAATAAATTTAAAGTGTGAGTTTTTCCGCTCACACTTTACAAAATTTAAATTTTTTAAAGCTTAAATTTGATAAAATATGCATTTTTATTTTAAAAAAGAAAGGAGAAGCATTGGCAAAAGATGATGTCATTGAGATTGATGGCACAGTGATCGAG
>CAKVAF010000009.1 GCA_934718785.1 uncultured Campylobacter sp.
AAGCTGCTATGAGAGCTAAGCAAAAACAAGAATTAAAGAGTAAAACACAAGAAATTAAGAAAGATAAGGGATTTGATAGATGAGAAATTTACAAAGAAAGGGTAAAAAATGAATAAAGAAAAAGAATTTGCTATACAAATGAGTGCTGAAATTAGTAGCTGTAGAAAGCTCATAGAAGAACTAGAAAATAAAATTTCGAGCTTGAAAAGTCCTTAAAATTACACCTAGAAGCACTTAAAATACAGGAAAAAAAGACAAGTTGGAACAGATGATGGCACAAGAATACAAACAAGATATTGTCGTATTTTTTATACTTTTGAGCACATATTTGCTTGAAACGCTTATTTTATATGGTGTTATAACTCATATTTGAAAGGAAACAAAAATGACAAATTTTCTCACAGATAAACAAAAATATTTATTAGAACAAAGGGCTAAAGAATATGGCTCTTATAAAGAATTTATACAAATTTATTCTTATTGTCTAGGAAAAATTGAGCTTTTGCCTGAAAATAAAACAAAGAGCATTCAAGATGAATGCCTTGATTTTACAAAAACAATGTTGGCTTTAAAACTTGCTAGAATGCTTATACAAAAGGATTTTGACTTAAAAAGTGATAGTTATGATGATTTGATGAATTATTTAGTTTTAGCTCAAGAGCTTTGCAATAATTTTAAAATCATCATCAAAGATTTCAAGCGTTCAAAAGCCTATATATTTTGGATGTGCAAAAGTGCTAAAAAGGAGCTTTTTAATGATTAATTCATCTCAAGGTCTTTTTGGAAGAACTTTTAGCGGAAAATAAAGATTTAAAATCTTTAGAAAAGAGTGTCAATGTCTCTTAATAAAACTTACAAAGGCTTATAAATGGGGCAAATTTCGAGCATTAATTTTAAAAAATCAAGTTCTTTTAATGTCTTTCATAACTCCACAATACGCCCTGATTATGCTATCGGTGGGGCGTTAGAATTCACTTGCAAGGGCTATGAAACCCTAAAAATTAAAGAATAAATCATCAAAGAAGCTAAAGAAAACTACGCTAAAACTTGCAAAGCTAAAAATAAAGCTTTTCAAGCTAAAAGCTATGAATGAACTGCTGTTGTTAATTTGAACGAAAATCACACTATGTAAGATTTAAAAAAGCTCGCTCAGCATTTTAATGAAAATATGGCTTTCAATGCTACCAAATCGCTATACATAGAGATGAAGGACACCTAGACGAGCAAGGACAGAAAAAAATCAATCATCACGCACATTTAGAATTTATAACGCTTGATAAAAAAACAGGCAAGCAAGTTTTTAAAATGCGTGATTTTCCGCCCCAAAAAATGCGAGAATTACAAACTGAAGTCGCTGAGCTTTTAGGAATGCAAAGGGGTATTGATAAGCGTTTAAGTGGCACAAAACGCGTTGAGCCTCGAATTTATGCAAAGATAAAAGAAGCTGAAAAAGGACAAAAACTTGAAAAAAGGGAGTTAGAAGCAAATTTAAAACACGAGCTTGGGGACTTAAAACAAACCCTAGAGAACTTGGCCAAGCATTTAAACGAGACTTTAGCGAACATATACAGGGAAAATATAAGTTCTATCGACAAAGAGCTGATAGAGTTTATAAAAAATGCAAATGGAAAAATAGAAAAATTTTTCAAAGGATTAGAATAAACATTTCAAAATCAAAATGTTTAAAACATTTATTAATGTTTAAAAAGGTGAAAAATAATGAGTGAAAAAAAAGAAAAACGCGGTATATATAACACAACTTTTAATAATAAGACTTCAACGCCTTTAAATGATATTGAGCGTGTAGAAAATGCTGTGATTAATGAAATTGTAATGTTTGTTAAGGGCTATCATAATTTTAAAGAAGACAAAGGTCGAGGAGCTGAACACATAAAACTTCATCTTGATGAAAATTATGAAGGACATATAAAACTTGAAAAACTACTTAATTTAGGTAATTCTTTAAGAAAATATAAAGAAATATTTAAAGAACAATTAAAGTTTATTCAAAATAAAATTTAAATGTGTGAGTTATTTTTTATTATGAATTGAAAATAACTCATAAATATACCATTTTATTATAATTTTTATTAGCTTTTATTGCGTTTAAATGACTTTTTTAATTTTTTCTTAAACTTAGTTAAGTGCCTATTTTAAGGGGATTATAAAGCTTTTTTCGTGGTGCGGATGAAAGGACTTGAACCTTCACGCATTGCTGCACCAGATCCTAAGTCTGGCGTGTCTGCCAATTTCACCACATCCGCATAAAAGGAGCTAAAAAAGTGGTACGCCCAAGAGGATTCGAACCTCTGACCTACGGCTTAGAAGGCCGTTGCTCTATCCAGCTGAGCTATGAGCGCGCAAATTTATGGTGCGCCCGATAGGAGTTGAACCCATAACCTACAGATCCGAAGTCTGTCGCTCTATCCAGTTGAGCTACGAGCGCTTTTGTGGGGTGAGTGATGGGAATTGAACCCACGACCCTCAGGACCACAATCTGATGCTCTAACCGACTGAGCTACACTCACCATTTGAAAATGGTCGGGGTGAAAAGATTCGAACTTTCGGCCCCCTGGTCCCAAACCAGGTGCGCTAACCAGACTGCGCTACACCCCGAGAAATCACAATAAAGGCAAAATTATATAAAAAAATGAAGCAAAAGTCAAGGGCTTAAAAACAAAAAAGATTAAAAAGTGCAAGGCTTTGATTTTGCGACTTTGTTTTAAAATTAAAAGCAAAATGTTTTTCAAATCTAACATTAAAATTTAAATTTACTTCAAATGTTTTATTGCTTTGAAAATCTTTACTTAAAATTTTTATAAATTAACCTTTGTGAATTTTTAAAACTTTGATTTTCGTTATAATTTTCTTTAAATTTCAAAAAAGGATATAAGATGAAATTTAAAATAGCCTTAAGTTTGCTTCTTTCTTCAGCACTTTTTGCGAATGAAAATATAGCAAAATCAAATCAAATTAAGCCCTTGAAAGAATTTTCTCCCCCACCTTTAATCACTCCTTTAAATAGCCTTTCAGCAAATGTTGAAAATCAGTTTTCAAACCCCTACCGTTTAGACTTTTACTCAAGTTTAAATATCCTTGATAATTCTATAAATCCTTTTCATTTTGCAAGCGGTATTTTCGGTAATTCTACTTATAATAGCTTCTTGTTTAAAAAGCGTGCTAGCAATGCTTTTGGCGTGCTTAATACTCATTATACAAAGGCAAATTCTTATAAAGATGGTGCTAATGAAAAAATAGACTTTGGCTATAAAAGAACGGGATTAAACGCTGTTTTAGGCTATGTTTTTAACCCTTATAATGAAGTGGGCACAACTTTTTTGTATGATAATATCGCTGATGATAAGCAACCTCATTATATAATGGATGCTATCAAAACAACGCGTTATGTTACAAGGCTTAATTATAGGCTTGGAGAGCAAGATTTGTCAAATACCTTAAATTTAAATCTTCTTTATAGAGACATTTCAAGAAGGGCAAATAATTTTGAACTACGACCTGTTCAGCCTGCGAGAACAAAAATGCAAGTAGATAGAAATATTTTAGATTTAAGTGCGAAATATGATTACAAGTTTGAAGAGCTTTTTGAAAGCCTAAATTTACATAGCCAAAGCGAGCTTACTTATACAAATGATAAACACAAGGCGACGCGCTTTATGAGAGCGCCAACTGCGGCTGATTTTGCTAGAAATGGCTTTAGAATCCCTAACGCACATATAAATGAAATCGCACTAGCACAAGAATTTGATGTAAAAAGTGGCATAAATAGCTTTAAATTTGGACTTGAATACAAGCATAATGAAGCAAATGTAAAGGATAGAAACACCATTGTCGCACAAAACGGCGCACAAATCGTAACGCCAAATAATATGTGGCTAGCTCATTATGGACAAACTCTTAAAGGCAGGATAAAAAAAGACGCCCTTTCGGCTGCACTTGCCTATGAATTAAGCCCAGTGGATACTCAAAAATACACACTGACTTTACAAAGTTTAGAGCGCATTGCTAGCAATAATGAGCGCTTTGTCTCTGTAAATCCACCGGGCAACACCGCGCAAGCGCACGCGCAGGCTTGGGTGAGCAATCCTTTTTTGAAAAATGAAAGACACAATAGGATTAAATTTGAAACCGAGTTTAAGGATGAAAATTTCAAAGATTATTTAAGCTCAAATTTAGACGCAAATGCTTTTAAAATAGGCACTTACGCTATGGCTGATTTTGCAAATAATTTTATCATTTACGATAGATTTCACGCCGCTTCAAATCAGCTTTTAAGAACTCATATCATTTCGCGCAATATTGATGCTAGAATTTATAGCTTAAATGCAAATTTAGCCTATAATTTTTTAGGCAATTTTGGTTTGAAATTTCATATTTGGTATAATTATGGCGAAAATGAAAGCGACAAGCGCCCCTTGTATCAAATCCATCCGCTTGAAGCCTTGCTTAATTTAGACTATGAAGATTATGCCTTTTTTGGTAAGTTTAATCTAGGCTCAGCCTTTCGCGCTGTTTCTAAGCAAAAGCGTCGCGATATTAGCACACAAACTGGGCTTGGTATTGATAGAAAAATGGGTGGCTTTGGCGTAATGGATCTTTATGCAGGTATCACACTTTATGATAAAATCGGGCTTAAATTTGGAATTGACAATGTTTTTGATAAAAAATATTCAGAATTCATCTCAAGCTCGCATGTAGAAGCCATCGCACCTACAAGAGTTGTGAATGCACCGGGTAGAATTTATTATCTTAGTATTCACGGAAGTTTTTAATGCAGATTACAAAACATAGATTACAAAAAGCAGATGGCGGTTTTGAAAATTATAACTTTAAATTTCAAAACCACGCCACAAAAGAAGCAACCTAAAATCTGCATTAGGAAACAACGTACCGCTCGCGCATAGCTACCAAGCAAGCCGGTAAGTAGCAAGGTGACAGGTTTTAAACATTGACGAAGTAGCCCACCATAAAGACTGCGAAGCAGCAACTTTAGTATAGCGTGCAAGGGGGAAAGTGGGCGACGCTTCGCAAGTAGCGCCCCCTTGCTCCCTTAAGAATTCGGCGTAAATCGAATTTATAAAGAAAGTTTAAAACAAATATAAGTGCTTAAAAATTTAACTATAAAGCTTAAAATTAAAAATATTTGAAAAGGAGAAAAAATGCAACACTCAAGACGCAAGTTTTTAAGACAAAGCAAGGCTTTAGCGCTTTTGCTTGGCGTAGGCTCTTTGCCAAATTTAGCCTTTGGCGAGGATAAACTCACACTTTGGGGCGCTCCAGCTCTCATTTCTTTGCCTTTAGCAGTAGCTTACAAGCAAGGAAATGCGCAAAAGATAAAAAGCTTTGATTTTAATCTGTGGAAAAGCCCTGATATACTTAGAGCAGGCTTTGCGAGCAAGGATTTTAAAATCAGCGCAGCCCCATCAAATGTAGGCATAACTCTAGCTCATCAAGGACTTGATGTCAAGCTTTTAAACATACTCACAAGGGGCTTAAACTACCTTTTTACCAAAGATGAGGACATAAAAAGCTTTGATGATTTAAGGGGTAAAAAGCTTATCGTGCCTTTTAAAAATGATTTGCCTGATTTAATCTTTCAAATTCTATGCCAAAAATTAGGTGTAAATATAAGCCAAATAAATATTCATTACGCAGCAAATCCACCCCAAGCAACCCAGCTTTTTATCACAGGAGAATTTGATGCTGTACTTAGCCAAGAGCCACTAGCCTCAGCTTTAGGGCTTTTAGCAAGCAAAAACGGTGTAAAAGTTTTTAGACAAATTGATATTCAAAAATTGTGGCAAGAGCAGTTTAACACAAGCATTGCCCAGGCTGGTCTCATCGTGGAAAATGCCTTTTATCAGCAAAATGAAGCCTTTGTAAATACCTTACAACAGGACTTAGAGCAGGCTTTAGTGTGGATAAATGATAATAAAGACTCAGCAGCAGATTTTGGTGCAAAATACTTGCCAGCTCCAGTTCCTGCGATAAAAATCGCCCTAGATTATGCAAATTTAAGCGCGACAAGAGCTTTGGCAATGAGCGATGAACTTTTGAAATTTTATAAAATTCTTTATGATTTTAATCCTAAATTCTTAGGCGGCAAAATGCCTGATAAAAGCTTGTTTTTATGATACAAAACGGAGCGTGAAATTTCATAGAATTTTGATAAAATCACAAAACAGCACCGAATTTAATTTATAAAACAGCGGCGCGAGTTTTAAAAATTTATTGTAAAATTTAAAGAAATTTAGGAGTCAATTTGATTTTAGAAGATGGCGTGGTGCTAAGGCAAGCGCCTATTAAAAGGCTTTTTCAGCATTTTTTAAGCTCTTTTAATACGCTTGGTGTGGTGCTTTTATGCCTTTCATTGTGGCAATTTGGCGCGACTTTTACGAGTGCACTCATTTTGCCTGAGCCTTTGAGTGTGCTTAAAAAGGCGCTTGAGATTTTAAACACAGATTCAAACACGCTTTTAATCACTTCAAAAAGGGCTTTTTTGGCAATTATTTTAGCTTTTTTTGTAGGCTCAACTCTTGGCATTGTTGCGGCGAATTTCAAAAGCTTTGCCGCCTTTATCAAGCCTTTTGTGGATATTTTGCAAGGCATAGCGCCTATCATTTGGGTTGTGATTGCGCTTTTTTGGTTTGGCATAGGCGATGTGAGCGTGGTTTTTGTCGTTTTTGTTACACTTACACCGCTTTGTTTTGGCTCAAGTTTTATGAGTGTGTTTAATTTAAATAAAAACTTAAGCGAGCTTTGTAAGGCTTATAAACTAAGCATTTTAAAGCGTTTGCGTGTGTTTTATCTGCCTGCGATGCTACCCTTTTTGCTGAGTAATTTAAGCTTGATTTTTGCAATGGGGATTAAAATTGTCGTTATGGCGGAGCTTTTAGGTGCTGTAAATGGCGTGGGTGCAAGGCTTAATGATGCGAGAAATTTCTTGGACAGCGAGCAAATTTTTGCTTTTGTGGTGCTGATGGTGGCGCTCATTTTTCTTTTTGAAAGCCTGATTATCAAGCCTTTAAGAATTATTTTTATGCCTTGGCAAAGATGAATTGATGAAGCAAGATTTACATTCACAAAATGTGCTTGAAATAAAGAATCTAAACTATGAAATCGCTACAAATTCTGTGATAGAAAATTTTAATCTCAGCCTTAAAAAAGGACAAATTCTCACGCTTTTTGGCGCAAGTGGATGCGGTAAATCCACGCTTTTAAAGCTCATTGCAAGGATTTTAGAGCCTAAAAATGGCGTGATTGAAGCGGCTGATTTTGCCTTTATTTTTCAAGAGCATAGGCTTTTTGAGAATTTAAACGCACTTGAAAATGTGGCTTTGATGTTTGAAAGCCCTAAAAATTTAAATTACAAAGAGCTTAGCATGAAATTTGGGGCTGATTTTAAGAGCGCTAAATCTTTTGAAACTTGGCGCAAAATGTGGATAATGAGCGAGTTTAACGCACTTGGACTCAGTCAAAAAGATGCGCTTAAATACCCTAGCGAGCTCAGTGGTGGAATGCGCGCTAGAGTATCTTTTATCAGGGCTTTAGCACGCTCTTTGAGTGAGAAAACTTTGCTTTTTTTGCTGGATGAGCCTTTTTCTGGGCTTGATTTTAATGTCAAACAAATTCTTATTAAAAAGCTGATTTCGAGCGTGAAAAATCAGGGCAAAGCCGCGCTTTTAGTCACGCATGATAGCTTTGAAGCTGTGTTATTGAGCGATGAAATTTATTTTTTAGAGCCAAAATTGATGAAAATTGAGAAAAAATTAAGTTTAAAAACAAGCTTTGAAGCAAGGAATTTAGCCTATGTGAATGAGATTTTACAAAAGGAGTTTAAAGATAGAATTTATTTTGATTGATATAAAAAACACAATGCAAATTACACAATTTCATAGGAGTTTCAATTAAAATCATGTCATTGTAAAGCGTAAAATTAATTGGCATGATTTTAAAATTTAAAATATTGAGTCTTTTAAAACCCGAGCCGCTGTTTTAAAATTTTTGATTATATTTGATAAAATTTTAACTTTAAATCTTAAAATATAAAATGAAAGAATATAAAAAATGAAATTTGATATTAAAATTAATTCTTTACAGACTTTTTATAGACTTTTTAAGGCATTTCAAAGTCTGGCACCTTTAAGACTTTTTGCGCCCTTAGCAGTGTTTCTTGGCATTTTTATTTGTTTTGCACTTGTGTTAAAGCCTGAAATTTTCATCATTTTACATCAATTTTTATTTGCAAAAATCTTTATAGGCTTAGCTTTTAGCGCCTTTTTACTCACGGCAATGCCTGTGTGGTGTGAGTTTAAGCACTCTTTAAAAGCCTTTAAATTCACGCTTTTTATTTTGCTGAGCTTGGCACTTTTTAGCGAATTTATAGGCTTTGGCAGTATTTTGATGAGCGTTTTTTGGCTCACACTTTTTTTACAAAGCCTTTATTTTGTGATTTTATCTAAAAATACAAAAAATTTCTCTTTGCTTTTTCTGCTCTTTTTTCTCTTTGTTTTAGAGCTTTTACAGGGCTTAAATGAAGTTAATGTGCTAGAATTGAGCTATTTTTTAGGCACTAGACTTCAAATAAGCTTTTTGTTTGCCCTAATCATAGGCATTTTAATCATTTCTTTTCGTATCAGTATCGTCCTTTGCAATGAAGCCTTGCAAAAAATGAAGCCTCAAAGTCTTTTTATCGGTGATTTTATCACTAAAAACTTAAGTATTTTCGGGCTTTTTTTACTGATTTTTGCTTTGTTATTTCAACAAATTTTAGGCTTTAAAGACGAAGTTTTAGCCTTTTTATGCTTTGCTTTGGCAGCATTTTTTTTCTCAAATCTTAAGCAATGGCTTGAAGCTGGGCTTTTGGGGCAAAATTATATAGTGATTTTCTTTTGCTTTTGGCTTGTTTTAAGCCTTTGTTTTATAGGCTTAGGGCTTGATTTTATGAACGTTTTTGGTGTGAGTTTGAAAAGTGCTTTCATTCATCTTTTAAATATCATTTTGCTGCTTGGCTTTAGCCTTTTTGTTTTTTGTATCGCTTCACTAAGACACAGCACTTTGACGCGCTTTGGCTTTGATTTTAGGCTTTGTTTGATTTTTATTTTTGTATTTTTAGCTGCTTTTTTGCGCACTGTTTTTGCGCCCGGTATAAATGAACTTTTAGGACTTGATTTTAGCGGCTTTGAAAGCTTTTTACCTGCGCCTTTATTTATTATTCTGCCTTGCTTTTTTCTTGCTTTAAGCTTTATTTTATGGCTATTTTATTTTATTTCTTTTTATAAAAAATACAAATTTAAACGCGAATAAGCCTTGAAATTTAAAAACTTGCCCCAAATTTATCTTTAAATTCCTTACTCTAAATTTATATTTAAAAATTTCACTAAATTTTTATAATAGCTTTCAAAATAAATTAAGATAAATTATATTATAATAACAATTATTAAAATATGCTATAATGATAAGGATAAAAAATGTCGGTTTTGGTGATTGGAGCAGATGAGATTACGCCTATTAAAGCGGTTTTGCACGATTTGGGCGCAAAAAAAGTCGAGCACTGGGACGCAAGAAATGAAAATCGTGTCAATAGAAAGCCTATCCCGCAGGATACAAAATGTGTTGTAATGCTGACAAGCTTTCTCAATCACAACACAATGAAAAAAATCAAAGGCGAAGCCAAAAAGCGCAATATCCCTTTGGTGTGCGCTAAAAGAAGTGTGAGTTGTGTTTATTCTGAGTATTGTAAGGTGTTTAATCTTTCAAGCAATTTTGCCTGCCCGAATTCTTTAGAAACGCAAAATAGCCAAGATTAAGAACTTTTACGCTAAATTTTAAGGCGAAATTTTATATTTTTTGCCTTGAAATTTTTTAAATTTAAGTTACAAATTTACACAAATTTTTTTAAAAAACTTGCAAAACAAAATAAAAATTAAGCATTGTTTTGTTAGAATTTGTGTATTTATTTCAATTAAGGAGAAAAAATGTCAGCAGCAGTTATTTATGGCAGTGCTATGGGAAATACAGAAGGTGCGGCGAAGCTTATCGCTGAAAAATTAGGCATTAGCGATGTGCTAAATATCGCGGATATTGACGCAAATAAAATCAATTCTTATGACAAAATCATTTGCGGCACTTCAACTTGGGGAAGTGGCGATTTACAGGATGACTGGGATGCTTTTGATTTCTCAGGCTTAAAACTTAGCGGCAAAACAGCTGCTGTATTTGGTATGGGCGATAGCGAAAGCTACTCAGACAGTTTTTGCGGCGGTATGGGAAAACTTGCTGAAAAGCTAAAAGAAGCTGGCGCAACTTTAGTGGGCGCAGTGCCAACAGATGGTTATAATTTTGAATCAAGCGAAGCCGTCGTGGATGGTAAATTTGTAGGACTTCCACTAGATAATGACAACCAAGAAGATCAAACTGAAAGCAGAATTGATGCTTGGGTTGCAGAGATTAAGCCTTCTTTTTCTTAATTTTTAAATAAACTTTGCATTTTTTAATGCAAAGTTTTTCTATATAATTCTTTTTTATTATTATATTTTCTAAGAAATTTTAATCATTTTGATAGATTATTTTTAAAAAATAAAATTTATTTTTTAAAACTCTTTTTAAAGCCTTCTTCAAGAGAAATTTTTGGCTCCCAGTCTGGTAAAATGTCTCCAAATTCATAAGGAATGAAATTTTCTCGTGGCGAATACGCCCTTTCGCCCCATTTTATATGAAGCTTCACACCCAAACTTTGCTCGAAAATCCTTGCGATTTCTCTCAATGTCTTTCTTTCTTGTGAATGCAGAGCAAAGTGCTTATTTTGCGCTAATATGCCAAATTTTGAAGTGCAAATATGAATTAAAATTTCAAAAGCCTTTAAAACATCATTAATATAAAGCATATCGATGATTTGCTCGCCTTTGCTCATTTTTAAAATTTCGCCACTTTTTGCGATTTTACTCCAAAGATTAAAGATTTTACTCTTGTATCATTTGCGCCATAAGTATCGTTAAGATAGATATTTGTAAAAAGAATTGAAGTTGTTTGAGCGTAATAATCAATAATTTTCAAAAAAGCATTTTTACTCGCTACATAAAGATCCAAAGGATTATCAGCTTTGTTTTTGTAAAATTGCCAAAAAGTGCCTACATTGATAAAAAATCCCTTAAAATCCACCAAACTTAAACTTCTTAAAATTTCAACTACCAAACAAAATATTAGCTTCAAAAAGTTTCTTAAAATCATCGATAGGATAGGTACTTGAAGGAACTAAGCTAGCGAGATGAACAATGCCATCGAATTAATTTTCACTAAAAGCTTTATGAGAGTATTTAAATCGCCATCATAAAAGCAAATTTTACAACCCCCCCCCCCCTTTTTTTTTTTTTTTTATGCGAGTGATGTTGCTATTTTTACGCACAAGAGCTGTGATTTCATATTTTTTGTGCAATTTCAAAATGAAATTTGTGCCTATAAAGCCCGTAGCTCCGGTAAGAAGTATTTTTAATTTATTCATAATCAACCTTATTTTATAAATTTTAAATCAAATTATATCCAAAAATTTCATTTAAATTTTTTAGTATTTAAAATTTTCAAATCACACCTAAACCAAATCACTGCAGCGCATTTGTGCCATAATATTCCTTATAAAGTCTCATCACTTTTTTGGCTTCATCTTTTTTGCCAAGTCGCTCAAGGCTTTTTGCATAAATTTGCCAAGTTTGCACCCTGCTTGAGTCCATATCATTTGCTTTTAAGCTCCATTTTATCGCATTTTCATAATCTTTTTTAGACAGATACAAACTCGCAAGTTTTAGAGCCGTTTCGATATTTTCATCTTTTAAAAAGCTTTGTTCTAGGCTTTTTGCACTGATAATATAGCTTGAGATTTGAATTTTTGGCACTTCTTTTTTCTCAAGCTCTTCTTTGATGGCAGCGATTTTTTCATCTTTTTTTAAAAGCTCTTTTTCGTGTAAAACTTGTGTTTTTAAAGCCTGAGTTTTCGCTGCTTCAAGCCTTTTTAAAAGCTCATTTTTAGACTTTTGCGCCATTATTTTTTGTCTTTGCTCACTCCCATAAATTTCAAAAAAAACAAAACAAAGCGCAAAAAAACTCACACAAAAAATCCCTATAAACACTCGCTTTACAAGCCTTTTGAAACGAAATTTATTATAATTTTTTTCAAGTTCTAAGATTTGTGTTTTTGTCATTTTTTGCCTATCATTTGATGATGAAACGCGCTCATTTCAAGCAAAAACGATATCTTCTTTTCTCCACCATAAAAAAGGCAAAGCTCTTTAAAACTTTTGATGATTTTATCAATGATTCGAAGATTATTTTTGCTTTTTTTAAGCAGCCAAGAAAGCTGAGTATTTTTAAAATGATTTTCATCAAATTTAAGCTCAAGATAGTTTTTTAACTCGCTTTTGCTGATATTTTCAAGTAAAATTTCAAGCTGAATACGGCTTTTAAAATGCTCTTTTTCAAAAATATTTTGCTTTTTATGAGAGCTTAAGATAAAGAAAATGCCCTTTAAATCGCTCATTATGCGAATTTTTTCAAGCAAACTCTCATCATAAATGCCTGTTTCATCAAGCAAAATGAGAATTTTCTGCCTTTTTTCTTTTAAAATTTCAAACAAGGCTTCAAAGCTTGAAATTTCTTTGTTTTCAAGCTTTACACAAAGAGCGTTTAAAAAACTTTTTTCATCAAAAAAGGGCTCGCTAAAAAGCAAAATCTTATCAAAATCACTCCCGCTTAAATCCTTAAAAAGCTTAAAAAGCAGCATACTTTTACCACTGCCGCTTTTGCCCAGTAATAAAATGAATTTTAAATTTTGTTCTAAGCCTTGTTTTATCGTCTTTAAAGCTGTATTTTGAAAGCTGAGCGAAATGAAATTTGTAAGCATAAATTCTCTTTGATTTTTACCAAATATTATAACATTATTTAACAAAAATTTGAAATAAATAGGCTAAAAACTTAAAGCCCATTTATCAAAGGGTATAAGCTCGATTTTCACGCCCTTTTCATAAAGAATTTCTTCATCTTCAAGTGTGATAAAAACAAGATGAAAAATATCATTTTCAAGGGCTTTAGCTAGAATTTTTTTAGCCTTTAAAATGAGTAAGGTTTTATCCCAAAAAGCGCTTGCGATAAAGGCTTTTTGCTGCTTTTTAAGATAAAAATCAAAAAATTTATTATAAAAAATTTCTTCTTCAAACTTTAAAAGCTCGCAAAAAATAGCATTGCTAAATAAAGCCTTGAAATCCTTTTGAATACTTAAGGCATTTTTCAGTGCAAAATCGGCAAAAAAGATTTTTTTAAGCTTCTTTTCATCATGCTTTAAAAAATAAATCATGAAGCGATTTTCAAGCGCATAAACCGCGTTATAAAGGCTATCTTTTGAAATTTTTATCTTTTTTTTAAGCTCTTTAAAAAGCTCATTGATACTGAATTCTTTAGATAAATTTAAAGCAATAAAAGAAAGAATTTCAAGCTCCAAAGCGCTGAAATTTGCCCTTAAAAAAAGCGATAAATGCGCTTTTTTACTGCGTCCTTTTTGAAAATAAGCACTCATTTGCGCACTCAAGCTTACATTTGAGCTTTCAAAGCTTAAAAACTCTTCAAAATCCAAAAAATCAAGCCAAAGCTCTTTAAAACCCTTGATTTTCAGGCTTTTAAACTCGCTAGCAATGATGATTTGCTGGTTTAAAAATTGCGAAAAATCAATATCAAAATTCTCATCAACGCCGTAAAAAATAAGAATTTTTATAGGTTTTTGCTGGATAAATTCATTTAAACTCAAAAGACACTCGCTCTTAAAACGCAAATCCTTAAAGTCTAAAAACAAAAACTCTTCAGGCTTAAAAGCACTTAAATAATCTTTTATCAAGGCTTTTTTGCCACTGCTGCTTGCACCTTTGATTAAGGTGTGCTGGGCTGAAATTTGCTTTTTTCTGGCGTGATTTGAATCAGGGCTGAAAGATTGAGTGTAAAAAAATTGCAGAATTTTCATTTTTATCCTTTTTAAAAGGATAACATAGTTAATCTAAAATATAAATAATTTTAAAATTAGATTTACACCTTACTTTTGTTTAAATTTTGTATGATAAATAAAGCAATGCTACCAGCAATAGCTAATACAATGGCTATATAAGCAAGTGCGTCCATAAACTTATCCTTTCAATTCTATATTTCTTGTCACCAAAGACGAAACGAACAATAAATAACAACCTGCACAAATAACAATAATTGATGAAACAATGCTTGTATAATCAAGCACAAGTTTTAAAATTCCACCCGCTATTAATGCAATCCTTAAATTCATTAAAGCATTGATTGTGAGATCTTGCCATTTTTTCAATCGCTTTCCTTAACTTCATTAAATTATAGCAAAAAATGAGAAAAAATATTAAAAAATAAATGATAAATATTTAAAATAAAATTAAAAAGATTGATTTAAATTTAATTGTGGCCGGGAGAAAGGGATTCGAACCCCTGGAGGCTTTTACCTCAACGGTTTTCAAGACCGCCGCTTTCGACCACTCAGCCATCTCCCGTCTTTAAACACGCCGCAGTTTAAGCGTTATCAAGCTTTTAAACAGATAATCAATGCACTCAGCTTCAAGCTTTGTTAAGAGCCGAGTTAATTGGAGGCGACACCCGGATTTGAACCGGGGATCAAGGCTTTGCAGGCCCATGCCTTACCGCTTGGCTATGTCGCCCTATTAAAGCCAAACAAATGGTGCCCGAGGCCGGACTTGAACCGGCACGGAAGTAATTTCCGAGGGATTTTAAGTCCCTTGTGTCTACCAATTCCACCACCCGGGCGAGTGGAGCGGGAAACGAGATTCGAACTCGCGACCCCAACCTTGGCAAGGTTGTGCTCTACCCCTGAGCTATTCCCGCGTTTTCATCTTTCAAAGCATTTGCCTTGTAAATTTAAATCAAGCAAAAGCCATTAAAAAACTAGCAAGCCTTTTTAATCTTCAATCGATCATTTAAAATAAAGATGAAACTAGAATTTTATCATTTTAAGCTTAAAGCTCGCTTTAATATTAGAATTTAAACAAGCTTTACGCGCAAGTTTTAGCCCTTTTCACACAAAAAGAAAGCAAAGCAGGCAACAAAATCAGGCTACTTAAAAGCAGTAAAATCATTACCAAATCAGTCAACGCGCCAAAATAAATCGTCGGTATAAAATTACTGCTCATCATCACGCTAAAGCCCAAAATTATGGCAACTTTACTATGAAAAAGCGCCGTGGCAATGTGTTTGTGAGAAAGATAAATTGCACTTTGAAAATCTGTTTTTCTCATCTCTTGCTTGAATTTATAAATATAATGAATGCTATCATCCACGCCTATGCCTATACAAATAGCAGCAATTGTAATACTCATCAAATCAAGTGGCAAGCCTAAAATCCCCATCAACGCAAAGACAATGCTTAAAGGCACGACATTTGAAATCAGCGCAGCCAAAGCAAGCTTTATGGATTTAAAAATCATCACAAAAAGCACAAAAATCACACCCACAACAAAAGCAAGCGTGTTAAACTGCGAGTCAAAGAGACTTTGAAGCATATTATTATACAAAAGCATAATGCCACTCAGCCTTGCGCTTGCATTCTCGCCCGCTAAGAGCGTGTCAAGTTCGCTTTGAAGCTCATTTAAAAACTCGTCCCTTCTCAATCTCTCATCGCTATCTACAATACGCATCACAAAGCGAAGTTCGTTATTTTTGATATTTACAAAAGGAGAAAGCAAATCTTGCTTAAAATTCTCAGGCAAATTCTCATACAAAAAAGCCAGCGCAAAATCATCCAAATCCTTGCCATCATTAATGCTTTTTCCAAGCTCTAAAAGGCTGTTTAAACTCAAAACAGAGCCAACGAATTCTTTATTTTTCAAAAGCTCGTGAATTTTTTTAACAAGGCGAATTTTAGAAGCGTTGAAAAAATACGCATCCTGCTCGCTTAAAGCCTCAAATTCACTCTCAAAGCTATCTAAATTCTCTTCTTGTGTGCTTTTTTTAGGCTCAAATTTTAAAATCACCTCAAGAGGCATCGTGCCACCAAGCTCTTTATCGATGAGCAACAAGCCCTTTTTAATCTCGCTTTTATCCTTAAAATAATTGACAAAAGAATTTTCAACGCGCAGTTTTTCAATGCCAAAAAGAGAAATAAAAAGCAAAATAAAGCTTGCTATCACGATGCTTTTTTTATGATGAATACTCAGGTGCGCGCAAAATTTTAAAAAGCCAAAATCAGGCTCTTTCAAGCTTAAATCCCGCGTCTTAACAAGACTCATCAAAGAAGTAACAAGCACATAAGAAAGCACTAAGCAAATGAAAATTCCAATACTCATCATCACGCCAAGCTTGATAATAGGCTCAATATTTGAAAAAATCAAAGACAAAAAGCCAATAGCTGTCGTTAAAATCGCATAAAAACTTGGCTTTGCCTTGGCTAAAAGCGCGGCTAAAGCGAGCTTTGAAGCGTTTGCGTGTGGAAATTTTTGACTTAAAGTGATGAAATGCGTTAAAATGTGAATGATTAAAGAGATGTTGATAATAAGCATTAAAGCAAGATAATTTGATGAAATGACCGTGATTTTAAAGCCAAGAAGTGCAAAAATTCCACTCGCACAAAGCAGACTTGAAAGGCAGATTAAAAACACCACACCCACAAAATAAATGCGCTTAAAAAACACCCACAAAACAAGGCTTAAAAGCAGCGCCAAACTCACACCATAAACGAGTAAATCATCTTTAATATAGCTTATCATATCCTGAGCAATGACGCTCACGCCACTGATATAAATGCCTTTAAATTCGCTTTGACTTTGAAAAAGAGCTTGTCTGATATCATTGAGCCTTTTATTTTCAAAGGCATTTTGCAAGTCTTTAATGCTTGACGCGTTTAAATTTGTAGAGTTTGATTGCATCTCATTGAAGCTTAAATGATTATCAAAGCTCTTTAAATAAAGGATTAAAGCCGCTGTTTTGCCGTCTTTTGAGATGATATTGCTTTGATAAAAAGGGCTGTTTAAAATTTCAATTTGCGCTTTTGTGAGATTGATATCGCTGCTTTGAAGATTAGGGATATTTTTTAAAAGCTCTCTTAAATCACTTGAGTCAGAACTTTGAAGCAAAGGTGCGTTTAAAAGACTTAAAATGCGCTCTATGCCCTGAATGCTTTCAAGCTTTTTTTGCAAATTTAAAAGCAATTCAAGGCTTTGTTTTGAGAAAGGATTTTCATCCTTAAACTGCACGCCTATCATTATAAAATCTTCATTTTTATAGCGCGCGCTCACTTCTTTGTAAAATTTTAAATCCTTATCATCTTCTAAAAGCAAAGAACTCGAGCTTGCATCTACACTCAAATTTAGAGCTTTAAAGCCCAAAAAAAGCGTGAGAGCAAGGCTTAAAAAAAGCGCGAGTTTAGCATGCTTGATGATGAGTTTTAAGGCGCTTGAAAGCATTATTTTTGATTTTTATCCGCGTCAAAATCCGTTGTTTTAAGTTTTTCTAAAAGCACTTCAAAGCCTTCATTTGAAAGCAAATCCGCAAACTGCGAGCGGTAAGTTTGCACGATAGAAACGCCCAAAACATCGACATCATAAATGAGCCACGAACCCACTTTGTCATAGAATTTAAAAATAATATCCTTTCTCTCGCCATCGATGATGGTGTAGGCGTTTAGAAAAATTCTTTTATCATTTTTTTGCTCTAAATTTGAAACGATAATTTTTTCATTTATATAAAGGGAAAGTTTGTTTGTAAAGCTTTTTTTAAGCTGAGCTTCAAAAGCCTTATCAAAGGTGTCTTGCTGCTCTTTGTTTAAAGTGTCATAGGCTTTTGAAAGGCTTAATTTTGCCATGAGTTTATAATCAAAAATGCTGTCAAAAAGCTTGAAAATCTCAGCTGCAGCTTTAGTTTTATCGCTTGTTTTTTGTAAAATTAAAATACTTTCATCAATACGCATTTGCATCGTCGTTTCAATCTCAGCCTTTTGCAAAGCAAAAGCGAAATTTACAAGCAAAAGCGCACAAAAAAGGGCTTTAAAATATTTCATTTTTTCTCCTTGCCAATCATTTTCTCGCGCGTTTTTTCATAGCCATCGCGCAAAAAAGGATAAAGATTTGGTGTGTTAAAATAAATTTCATCGATTTTATCCAGCTCAAAACTCAGCTCATTCATTATACTAAAAGTTCCTATACCATAGCTTAACAGCTCGGGATTTACATAGCCTATGGGATTCATATACCAGTTTATAGGCAGCGAAAGCGTATCGCGTAAATTTGAAGGTCCTAAAAAAGGCAGCACGATGTGAAAGCCGCCATCCACGCCCCAGCTGCCTAAAACCGTGCCAAAGTCAGCCGGATGCTTTTCAATGCCTGCTTTACTTGCAGCATCAATGACGCCAAAAAAGCCAAATACTGTATTATAGCCAAAGCGCTTGATCTCGTCTTTAGCATTGTCAAATTTAAATGAAAGCACATTGCCCAAAAAGCGAACAGGAGTCATCAAATAACTAAAAAAATTCCTAGCCATAGTGCGCGGCGTCTCAGGCACAATAAAGACATAAGCCTTAGAAACAGGGCGCGCGATAAAGCGGTAAAAGCCGACATTAAACTGCGTCATCATTTTATTATAACCTGAAAGGGGGTCAAAAACTGGCTGTTGTTTAAACTCTTCTTCAAATTCATCTAAATTATCACTTTTTTGCTGTAGGCTTTGAGAGATGATTTGCTCATTATCAAGCTCGAATGCGCTTAAAGAGAGAAAGCTTAAAAAAAAAGTGCATAAAAATAAGAATTTAAAAATTTTCAAAAAAAGCCTTATTTAAAATTTTGATTTTCGCTGAGTTCGTAATTTTTGATGAGTAAGAGTGCGAAAAAAAGCAAGCAAAGTCCCGGGAAAATTCCAAAGAAAAGGGACTCAAAAGAAAAATCTTCATTTATAAAAAGCACAGCCAAGCAAAAAATAAGCAAAGCAAAAGCTGCACCTTTCATAAACTCATAAAGATAAATCAATGCCCCTCCTCGACAACAACAGCTCCTGCTAGATACACATAGGTCAAAATCATAAAAATGAAAGTTTGCAAAAAGGCCATAAAAGTAAGAAGTACATAAGCAGGAAGTGGTGCTATCCAAGGCACAAGAGCTAAAATCACAGCTAAGAATAAATCATCGCCTTTGATATTGCCAAATAAACGAAAAGATAAAGAAATGACGCGTGAAAAATGTGAAACGATTTCAATAGGAAACATGAGCGGCGCAATAGCTGGCACAGGTCCCATAAAATGAGAAAAATACTTAAAAAAGCCCTGAGTTTTAATGCCTTCAAAATGATAATATACAAAAACGACAAGGGCTAAAGTCGCGGTTAAATTTAAGCTCGCACTCGGCGCTTCAAAGCCAGGTATAATGCCGATGATATTGCTAAAAAAGACTATAAAGCCTATAGTGGCTACAAGGGGTAAATATTTTCTAGCAAGCGCTTCGCTGCCCATAGTATCGCGTCCCATAGCTAAAATGCCTTGCAAATAAGCCTCAGCTAGATTTTGAGAGCCTCGTGGCACAAGCTGCATAGAATTTGTAGCAAGTTTAGCAAAAATCACAGAAATAATAGCCACTAAAGCCAGATGAAAAAAATACGCAAAAGTATGGCTAGGCTCGATAAACGAGCTAAATAAAAACAAATCTTTCATCATTTCTCCTAAAAAACGCAAAAAATAAGCTTAATTGTAGCAAAAATTACTTAAATTTTTTATAAAGCGCTGTGATAAAATTACTAAAAACCCTTTTTTGTAAGAATAATTTTGATATTGATAAATTTTGTGTTTTAGAAAAGTTATTTTACAAATCTTTAAAAAATATATTTTAGAAATTTAAAATGAATGATAAAAAATTTATAAAGAAATTTAAATTTTCGCTCTCATTTGCCTTTTTAAAGCTTAAATTTTGTAAAATTTCATTTTGATTAAATTTAAAGAAGTGAAAATGAAGCAAAAATGTATTTTAGTGATAACGGATGGCATAGGACACAATGAGAGTGATTATTTTAACGCCTTTAGCGCGGCTAAAAAGCCCACTTACGAGCGCCTTTTTAAAGAAGTCCCACACACTTTAATTAAGACTAGTGGGCTTGCCGTGGGACTGCCTGAAGGACAAATGGGAAATAGCGAAGTGGGCCACATGTGCATAGGCAGCGGTCAAATCATTTATCAAAATTTAGTCAAAATCAACAAGGCTATCGAAGAAAACGCGCTTGTCAAAAATGAAAATTTGAAAAAATTTCTAAAAAATCTTAAAAGAGTGCATATTATAGGGCTTTACAGCGACGGGGGCGTGCATTCTATGAATACGCATTTTGATGCTTTGCTTGAAATTTGTAAAAACGCGGGCAAGGAAGTTTTTGCGCACGCGATCACTGATGGGCGCGATGTCTCGCCTACAAGCGCGCTTGAGTTTATCAAAAAACTTGAAAGCCTTTGTGCGAAGCTGAAAGTTCATTTTGCTAGCCTTTGTGGGCGCTTTTTTGCTATGGATAGGGACAAGCGCTGGGAAAGAGTGAAAGAATTTTACGACGCGCTTTTTGGCAAGGCTTTGAGCGTGCCTAGCTTTAGCGAATATATCGCGCAAAATTATGCAAAAAATGTTACCGATGAGTTTTTGCCCGCTTGCGTGTCGCCTGATTTTAAGGGGCTTGAAGAAAAAGACGGCATTATATTTATAAACTTTAGAAACGATAGAATGAAAGAGATTGTTACAGCGCTAAGCAGCGATGAATTTAGCGAGTTTGAGCGCCCTTTTGTCTTTAAAAATATTTTAACGATGAGCGTTTATGATGAGAAATTTAATTTGCCCACAATCTTTGCTAAAGAAGAGCTTAAAAACACCCTTGCAAGTGTGATTGCCGAAAATGATCTTTCTCAGCTTCACACCGCAGAGACTGAAAAATACGCGCATGTAACTTTCTTTTTTAACGGCGGCAAAGAAGATTTAGAAAACAATGAAAGCCGTGTATTAATTCCTAGTCCGAAAGTAAAAACTTACGATGAAAAGCCTGAAATGAGCGCTTATGAAGTGCTTGAAGTGGTAAAAAAAGGCATTGAAAAGGGCGAGGATTTTATAGTGGTCAATTTTGCAAATGGCGATATGGTAGGGCACACTGGCGATTTTGAAGCTTGCGTGAAAGCGGTTGAAGCGGTGGATACTTGCCTGGGCGAGCTCATCCAAGCAGCTGAGGCAAAAGATTATGCCTATATCATTACAAGCGATCATGGAAACTGTGAAGCCTTGCGCGATAAAGCGGGCAAGCCCCTTACAAATCACACGACTTTTGATGTGTATGCTTTTGTGAAAGCTAAAGGCGTGAGTAAGCTTAAAGAAGGCTTGGGACTAAGCAATCTAGCCGCTAGCGTACTTAAAATCATGGATATACCTAAGCCTAAAGAAATGAATGAAGCGCTGTTTTAAAAAGTAATTTAAATTACAAATTTTAATCTTATTATAAAACTTAACAAAATTTTATTGGCTTGAATAATAGATTTTATAAATTTAAAAGCTTTATGATTGTGGCAAAGGCTTGATAAGATTCACATTAAGCAAGACTTTTAAATTAAATTCTTTAAAAAATGCTATAATTATGACAAAAAGAGTGCAAATGGACTTAGACAATTTATTAGAACTTACGCTAAAGGCTGGCACAAAGGCTAGCGAAGCGATTTTAAAAAGCAAGAAAGATTTAAAAATTTGGCAAAAAGACGATGGTAGCCCCTTTAGCTCGGCAGATTTATCCGCAAATGAAGCTATATGCGAAGTTCTAGCGCAAAGTAAAATTCCTATTTGCTCAGAAGAAAGCATTTTACCCTTTGAAGCAAGAAAGCAAATGCCTTATTTTTGGCTCATTGATCCACTTGATGGCACAAAAGGCTTTTTAAAAGGCAGTGATGAGTATTGCATTTTAATCGCACTCATCAAGGAGCAAAGACCCATTTTAGCGCTCATTCATCAGCCTGAGAAACAAACTTCACTCTACGCGCATCAAAACAGCAAACTTTTTAAAAACGCTAGCAAGCTTAAAGTTGATGAGAAAATTTATATCAAAAATGAGAAAAAAGCTCTCATCAGCGTGCATCATCCAAATGCGCAAAATAAGGCTTTTTTAGAAGAAAATTCACTCGAAAGTATGAGAATTTCATCGGCTTTGAAATTTAATGCCCTTTGTGAAGGACTTGCTGGTGTTTATGCTCGCTTTGAAAGTCTGCATTCATGGGATATTGCGGCGGGCGATTTTTTACTCAATCACGCGGGCGGCTTGATGTGTGATTTTCATCAAATGCCCTTGCTTTATAATCAAGAAAGCTTTTTATGCCCACCTTTTATCGCTCTTTCGCGTAAAGAATTTTTAAAAGATTTTAAATTTTAAATTTAAAAAAGGGCTTTAAAAGCCCTTTTTGCGTGAAGGAAAGCTAAGAAAAACAATGCATTAGTTGCATAAGAAAATTATAAAACAAATTCTTAACGCATTGTTTAATGAAAATAAAATTTTATAAGGATTTAAGAATTTTTTGATAAAGCTAGGTAAAAAGCCTATTTGAGCGTAAAATTTACAAATTCTTTATCAAAAGCAAGGGCTTTAATCCCTTAAAAAATCAGTCATCGGTGAGCTAGCACGCGCTAGTTTATTCTCGCTTTCAAGTCCTGCTAAAAAGGCGTTTCGACCCGCTTGAATGCCCTCTTTAAAGGCTTTTGCCATCAAGCACACATTTTTAGCATTGGCTATAGCTGTATTTGCCATCACTGCAGCAACTCCCATTTGCATAGCCTCAGCTGCTTGTGCTGGACTTCCTATGCCAGCATCTACAATGATAGGCAAATCAATTTCATCGAGCAAAATTTGTATAAATTCCTTAGTTTTTAAGCCCTTATTTGTGCCAATGGGCGCGCCAAGTGGCATGATAGCAGCAGCTCCTGCATCACGCATAGCCCTAGCTGCGTAAAGGTCTGGATACATATAAGGCAAGGGGGTAAAGCCTTTGTTTGCAAGCAGTTCAACCGCCTTGGCTGTTTCATAATTATCAGGCAAAAGATATTTACTGTCTCTAATCACCTCGATTTTTATCAAATCACTTTTGCAAATTTCACGCGCTAAAAGAGCTATTTTAAGGGCTTCTTGGGCTGTTCTAGCTCCTGAGGTATTTGGCAAAAGCGTGGTATTTTTAGGGATGAAATCAAGTATATTTTCAATTTTTCCTGTGTTTGCGCGCCTTAAAGCTAAAGTGATAATCTCAGCCCCTGCTTCATTAATAGCTACTTTGATTAAATCAAGGCTAAATTTACCAGAGCCTAATATAAAACGCGAGCTAAACTCGAATTTGCCAAGCTTAAAGCTATCTTTCATTTGAATCCTTTTTTAAATTTAATCTTAAATTTAACATAAATTTAAGCCCTAAAGTCTAAATTTTAATTTTCCTAAAAATTTATAAATTACAGCAAAAATTATGCGATTTTTCTCAAAATGACGGGATTTTTAAATTTTTTCAAAACTCGTCATTGCTAAACTTTGAAAAAGCAAAGCAATACACAATTTATTTTTAAATTTAAATTATAAAGTCTTAAAATCAACTTAAATTTAAAATATAAATAAAAAATTTAAAAGCTAAATCTAAATTCTACTTTAATTTTAAAGCTCTTCTAAAGCCTTGCAAATAAGCTCGCTCATCTTCGCACAACCCACTTGCTCACAACCCTCGCTCATAATGTCAGCCGTGCGGTAACCCTTATCAAGCACAGCATTTATCGCACTTCGCACCACTTTTGCCTCATTTACAAGCCCTAAACTTAGCTCCAAAAGCATAGCAAGGCTTAAAATAGTGCCGATAGGATTTGCCAAATCCTTGCCCGCTATATCTGGGGCTGAGCCGTGTATAGGCTCGTAAAGCCCGAATTTATCGTCCCTCAAAGACGCTGAGGGCAGCACGCCCAAAGAGCCTGTCAAAACGCTCGCCTCATCGCTTAAAATGTCGCCAAACATATTTTCAGTAACGATGACATCAAACTGCGCTGGGTTTTTGCAAAGCTGCATAGCCGCATTATCCACGAGCATAAACTCAAATTTCACAGCAGGATAAGCTTTCGCCACGCTTTGCACCACTTCACGCCAAAGACGACTTGACTCCAAAACATTTGCTTTATCCACGCACACAAGGCGTTTAGCGCGTGAATTTGCTAACTCAAAGGCGACTTTGACGATTTGCGTGATTTGTGAAACGCTGTAAAGCAAGGTATCTTGGGCGTTTTCCTCGCCGTCAATTTCAAGGCGTTTATGCTCGCCAAAATAAATCCCTCCGATAAGCTCTCTAACCATTATAAAATCAATGCCCTGAGCTAAAATTTCAGCCTTTAAAGGACTAGAAGTTGCAAGCTGGGGCAAAAGCGTGGCTGGGCGTAAATTCGCAAACAGCCCTAGCTCTTTTCGTAGGCGCAAAAGCCCTGCTTCTGGGCGTTTGTTGGGTGGTTGTTTGTCCCATTTTGCTCCGCCTATCGCCCCAAAAAGCACGGCGTTGCTGTCCTTGCAAACTTTCAAAGTCTCATTTGGCAAAGGCTCGCCCACCGCATCAATGGCTGCACCGCCCATCAGCACTTCTTTGCACTCAAAGCTGTGGCTGAATTTTTGCTCGATTTTTTCAAGCACGCTCAATGCGCCGTCAATTATCTCAACCCCTATGCCATCGCCTTTTATCACGGCAATTTGCGCTTTCATTTGCCCTCCTTTTTGGCGATATAGTTGATATAACCGCCCTCGTTGATGATTTCTTGGATAAAGGGCGGAAAGGGCTGAGTTTGATAGCTCTTGCCCGAGCTTAAATTTTTTATTTCACCCTTGTCAAAATCAATAGCCACCTCATCGCCAGCGTTGATATTGTCGGCGATTTCTTCGCTTTCGATGATGGCAAGCCCTATGTTTATGGCGTTGCGATAAAAAATGCGAGCAAAGCTCTTTGCGATAATGCAAGAAATGCCACTTGCTTTAATCGCTATGGGAGCGTGTTCGCGGCTACTTCCACAGCCAAAATTCCACCCGCCGACCATAATGTCGCCCGCTTTTACCTTGTGCGTGAAATCCTTGTCAATGTCCTCCATACAATGACTAACCAGCTCTTTGGTGTCGCTCGTGTTAAGATAGCGAGCGGGTATGATGACATCAGTATCGACATTGTCCGCATACTTGTGCGAAAAACCTTGTGCTTTCATTTTTGTCCTTTCTTTTTTTGCGACTTGTCTAATCTGCCTAAAATTCAAGGCTATACCTTGAATTCACCTTGTTCTTTTTAAATTTTTATTAAATTCAAAATTTTATTCCAAAAACTTGTTAAATTTTACCCAAAAATTTCCCTCAATTTGCTTTCAAAATTTTCAATCGGCTCTAAATCTTTTAGTTGTAAAGTAAGCTTAAAATTTGCTTGATTTTGGGGATTCATCGCTACGATTTGCTTTTGCTCATTTTCGATATTAAGATAAAATTTGCGTATTTTGTGATTGTAAATTTTTTCGCCACTAACGATTTTAAAAAACGCCGCCTTTGCACTCAAACCTATGCAAATGATGAATTTGCAGTTATAATTTGGATTTATGCCGTTAAATTGAAACGAGTTGTTTTTTAGCCCTTTTCGTGCGGTTTTAATTTCGATTTTTGTGCCATCTTCCAAGCAAATATCAAACTCATCGTGTATTACTTCGCCAAAATCTTGCATTTTTAAGCCCAAATTTGCAAACACCATTTTTACAAATTTTTCGCCAATTTGCCCCACAGCATTGCCCTCAAATTCGTTAATTTTTTCAAAAATTCCATTTTCTTTGAATTTGGCAAGCTCATTATACTTTTCCTCAATCAATTTTTTAAGCAAATCATTTAAATTCATCTTGCAAATCCCTTGTCTGCTAAAAGCTGAAAAATGTGGCTTTTGCCGATATGATAACAACCATTTGTCGCCTTTGTCGAGTAGCAAAGCCAATCTGCACTCTTAAAAAGCGTATCAAGCTCATTTTTGCGAGATAAATCATTATAGATAATGGCTATCCCGCTTTTGTATTTAACCTTTTCAAAACTATCCACGACCGCATTTTCTTTAAAAAATGTCGAGCTTAAATAAAAATTCGCCTTTTTGTTAAAAATCCATTCTTTGCCACATTCTCTATTTTTTGCCAAACTTACAGTTACCACCTTTAAAAGCTCACTAAATGGCTCTTTGCCACTATTTTGATACCAGCTAAATTCTTGTTTTTCGCTTTTGTGATTTTTGCTATAAATTTGAAAGCAACAATGCACATCAGCATCCTTGCCACTTGGCGTATAAAAGCTATTTTTAGGCAAGACTTCCTCATAGAGCAAATGCAGATTTTGTGGCACTCGGTAGCGAATCGAGCCTTTGCCCAAACTTTGAAAAAACATAGGCAGGATAAAAGCGACAAAGTCAGCATTTGCGGCGTGTTTGATAAATTCTAACGCCAGCACGCCACGATGCCCAAAAGGTGGATTACCGATGACGATAAAAGGCTGATTTGGCGACTTTGGCAAATTGTATGCTAAAAAATCGCTTTGTATTGTGCCAAATTCGGTTTGCTTTATATCAATGCCGATTTTATTTTGTGGTAAAATCTCAAAAAATGCACCGTTTCCAACACTTGGTTCAATCCAGATAAATTTAGTCAAATCTTCTTTTGCCCCCACGATTTTGCAAAATTTATCAAATAATTTTTGGGCGATTTCAGGCTTGGTGAAATACTCATCAAATTTGTTTTTGACATTATCTTTCATCAAGTTGCCATTTGTGTATTTAAAAACCTTGCTCATCATTAAGCCTTACAAAACTTGCTCAGGTGTGCTTAAAAAACCCTTTATCGCGCTTGCGGCGGCTACTTCTGGCGATGCGAGATAAACTTCGCTTGTGGTGTGTCCCATTCGCCCGACAAAGTTGCGGTTCGTTGTCGAAACGCATTTTTCATTTGCCGCTAAAATCCCCATATATCCGCCAAGACAAGGACCGCAAGTTGGCGTTGATACCACGCAGCCTGCTTCGATGAAAGTTTTTAAATAGCCCTTTGTAATACACTCTAAATATATATTTTGTGTCGCTGGTATGACTATACAACGCGTATTTTTTGCTATTTTTTTACCCTTTAAAAGCTCTGCTGCTACTCTCATATCACTAAGACGGCCGTTCGTACAAGAGCCAATCACCACTTGATCGATTTTAATCTTACCCCACTGATCCTTAGTTCTAGCATTTTCAGGCAAGTGTGGAAAAGCAACAGTATGTTCTATTTCGTCCAAATTTATATCAAAAACGCTCTCATAAATAGCATCCTCATCAGCTCTAAACACACGAGGCACTCTTTTGCTTTTATCCTTTGCATATTCTAAAGTTTGCTCATCTACTGCGAAAATGCCGTTTTTAGCCCCTGCTTCAATGGCCATATTTGCTATACAAAGCCTATCGTCCATAGTGAGATTTTTAAGCCCTTCTCCGTCAAATTCCATACTTTTATATAAAGCTCCATCAACTCCTATTTTGCCTATTATATGCAAGATTACATCCTTACCGCTTATATAGGGGCGAAGCTTGCCTTTAAGATTAAACTTCATAGCACTAGGCACCTTAAACCAAGCCTTACCCGTAGCCATAGCCACACCCATATCAGTTGAGCCAACCCCAGTAGAAAAAGCCCCAAGCGCACCATAAGTACAAGTGTGTGAGTCAGCTCCTATGATTAAATCGCCCGTAGTAACGATGCCAAGCTCAGGCAAAAGTGCGTGTTCAACGCCCATATTTCCAACATCATAATAATGCTCTATGTCAAACTCATTTGCAAAAAAGCGGCACTGCTGGCTTTGAGTAGCTGCTTTTATGTCTTTATTTGGTGCAAAATGATCCATTACAAGTGAAATTTTGCTTTTATCAAAAACGCCCTTAAATTTAGCCTTTTCAAAGGCATTTATAGCCACAGGGGTTGTGATATCATTTCCTAAGACCATATCAAGCTTTGCCATTATCAAATCCCCTACTTCCACGCTTTCTAAGCCTGCACCGTTTGCTAAAATCTTTTGTGTCATTGTCATACTCATTTTTTCTCCTTTAAATATTGATTGATAGCACTAAGAAGTGCTAAAACACTAGCATTGATAATATCGCTATTTAGCCCTGCACCATAATAGCTCTTATCGGCACTTTTTATCATCACATAAGCCATAGCTTGAGAGCTTGAGCCAGAGCTTAGAGCGTGCTCGCTAAAGCTTATTATATCAAAATTTAAGCCTAGAGCGCTTCTTAGAGCATTTGCCACTGCATCAAGGCGGCCATTTCCAAATTCTTTAAGCTTAAATTCCTTATTTTCAAAGCTAAATTCAAGCTGCACTTTAAATTTATCTTTTAATTTTTCAAAGCTAAAATTTTCAAGACTTAATGGCTCATTTAAATTTAAAAAGTCCTTTTTAAAAAAATCAACAATCTCATCGCTGCTTAATTCTTTTTGCATTTTAACGGATTTTTCTTTAATATAATAAGAAAAATCTTCCTTAAAAGGACTCGGCAGCTCTGCACCTAGTGCGTTTTTAAGCACGAAAGAAATGCCGCCTTTGCCACTTTGTGAGTTTATGCGTATCACATCACTTTCATAATGCCTGCCTATGTGCTTAGGATTTATAGGCAAATAAGGCACGCTCCAAATTTCAAGCTTATTTTCACTGTGATAGGCTATACCTTTTGCTATGGCGTCTTGATGAGAGCCTGAAAAGGCTGCAAAAACTAGCTTGCCCGAATAAGGCTGACGCTCATAAACTCTCATTTTACTCACCCTTTCATAAAGAGCGCAAATGCTAGGCAAATCGCTAAAATCAAGCCCGCTATCAACTCCGTGAGTCATTAAATTTAAAGCTAGAGTGATTAAATCTACATTTCCTGTGCGCTCGCCGTTTCCAAAAAGAGTACCCTCTATCCTATCAGCTTCTGCTAAAAGCCCAAGCTCAGCAGCAGCTACCGCACAGCCTCTGTCATTGTGAGGATGCAAAGAAATGATGATATTTTTTCTATCTAGTAAATTCTTAGAAAAATACTCCACATTTTGCGCATAAATATGTGGCAGTGAAAGCTCGACTGTGGCGGGTAAGTTTATAATGAGCTTTTTATCTTTATTTGGCTTAAACTCATTTATCACTTCATTACAAAGCTCTAGTGCATAATCTGTTTCAGTGCCTGTGAAGCTTTCTGGCGAGTATTCAAAGCTAAAATTTCCCTCTGTGTTTTTAGCAAAAAATTTAAGCAAACGCGCTCCTTCTAGGGCGATTTGCTTAATTTCTTTTTTATCTTTTTTAAAAACCTGCTCTCTTTGAGCCTTTGAAGTAGAATTATAAAAATGCACCACAGCATTTTTGCAGCCCTTTAAGGCTTCAAAGGTCTTTGCGATGATTTTTTCTCTTGCTTGAGTTAAAACTTGAATGCTTACATCATCAGGGATTAAATCCTCTTCAATTAATTTTCTAACAAAGTCAAATTCAGCCGAATTTGCCGCTGGAAAACCCACTTCAATCTCTTTAAAGCCTATTTTTACAAGGAGTTTGAAAAAATCAAGCTTTTCTTCAAGGCTCATCGGTGTAATCAGGGCTTGATTACCATCTCTTAAATCAACGCTACACCAAAGAGGTGTTTTGTCGATAAACTCTTTTTTACTCCACTCATTGCAAAGTGTGGGCGGGGTAAAATAAGCTCTTTTGTAATGCTTAAAACTCATTAAAACTCCATTCTTTTGCAAAAAACGGATGATAAATAAAGCTTTGTGATATAAAAACTTTATTTGTAGCCGTTTTGCAAATATTTAAATTTGTAAAATTTATATTAGACTTAAATTTATTTTAAATTTAAGAAATTTTAAATAAATTTCACTAAAAATTTGAAAAATAAAAAGAAAGTTTTAAAACCTATTTTCAAATTTTGAGTGAAATTTGAATTTACAGGTTTTCGCACAGCAGTTCTAGGACTAGATTAGCTTGATGAGAGGCGCAAAGATTTACGCGTGGTGCCATAAGACCACGACCTACTTTAGCAGCTGAGTGTAAGTCTCCGCATACATAAAAATTATTGGCAATTTTATGTGTTTTAATGGAATTTGAATCCCCAAAGCCAGCAAGCCCTGAGGCTGAGATTAAGATAGTTTTAGGAAAATATTTATGTAAATTTTGAGCTAGCATAGCCTTAGCCTTAGCATTGTCAAAGGCTTCACAAACTATATCAACTCCTTTAAATAAGTTTTTTATATTATTTTCATCAATTTTAAGCGTGTGAATTGTGATTTTTACAAAGGGATTAAGCTCCTTAATTTGAGCCTTTAAAGCTTCTGTTTTAAATTTTCCTAAATCACACACCCTGTAAGCTTGACGGTTAAGATTGCTTGAATCAATAGTGTCAAAATCTATCAAATCAAGCTCGCCCACCCCGCTTCTAGCAAGCATTATAGCAATATGAGAGCCAAGCCCACCAAGCCCACACACAGCCACACGAGCCTTTTTAAGCCTTGCAAAGACCTTTGGCGTGTGCCTTGCACTCATCATAGCTTCTAAGGCTTCTTTAGGTGGTAACTCGCCCTTTGGCACACAAAAAAGCTCATCGCCTTCTTTTAAAGGCTCATTTTCCTTAGTCGCAAAGCCATTTACAATGAAAACATCACTTTCATTTTTGCTCACTGAATCAAAAAATTCCTTACTCGTGCTAAAATTTGTATCAATTTGCTGGGCGTTAAAAAAGATTTTCATCATCCACCCCCCACAAAATTGACAATCTCAGCCTTGTCATTTTCTTTTAAAATCAAGCTTTCAAATTCGCTTCTAGGCACTATTTCACCGTTTAATTCAAGGGCGATAAACTCCATTTTAAAGCCCTTTTCTTTTAAAAAATCTGTGAATTTAAGCTCTTTTTTATCAAGCTTTTGCCCATTGATTATCATCTTAACCCCAGTGCTTTGCCAAATAATTTGTATCAAAGTCGTTGTTGATAAAGTCCGCATTATCCATCATCTTAAGATGAAAGCGGCGCGTTGTTTTAATGCCGCGCACGATAAGCTCATTTAAAGCCACGCGCATTTTTGCAATAGCCTTGTTTCTATCCTCGCCCCACACAACAAGCTTTCCTATCATAGAATCATAATAAGGCGGCACAGAATAATCTTGATAACAGTGACTTTCCATTCTCACATTGCGCCCACCCGGTGCTACATACTGCGTGATTTTGCCAGGACTTGGGGCAAAAGATTTTGAATCTTCAGCCGTGATTCTACACTCAATAGAATGTCCGCTAAGCTTGATACTCTCTTGCTTTGGCAGCTCATAGCCCTCGGCTACTTTTATCATCTGCTCTATAATATCAATACCACTTACCATTTCACTCACACAATGCTCAACTTGAAGGCGCGTATTCATTTCTATAAAATAAAAGTCTAAATTTTTATCGACTAAAAACTCAAAGGTTCCAGCCCCCTCATAACCTATGGCTTTAGCTGCTTTAATCGCCGTTTGATGAAGCTTTTTGCGTGTTTTTTCATCAAGTAAAATCGCAGGACTTTCTTCGATTAATTTTTGATGCCTTCTTTGCATGGAGCAGTCACGCTCGCCGATGTGAATGACATTGCCAAAGCTATCGCCTATGATTTGCACCTCGATATGACGCGGATTTTGAATGTATTTTTCCATATACATCGTGCCATCTCCAAAGGCTGTCATCGCCTCGCTCTCAGCCGACCAGTAAGCCTTTTCAAGCTCACTTTCTTTTTCAACCATACGCATACCACGGCCACCCCCACCAGCAGCTGCTTTTAAAATCACAGGATAGCCTATTTCTTTAGCTAATTTTTTAGCCGCTTCAACGCCCTTAAGCGCACCATCACTTCCTGGAATCACCGGCACACCCGCTCTTTGCATCACTTGCTTTGCCTTGCTTTTATCACTCATTAAAGCCATAGCCGCCACTGAGGGACCTATGAATTTGATTTTATGTTTAGCACAAATTTCGACAAAATTTTGATTTTCGCTTAAAAAGCCATATCCTGGGAAAATGGCGTCTGCTTCTGCGATTTCAGCTGCTGAGATGATGGCGGGTATGTTAAGATAGCTTTCTGTGCTTCTTGGGCTTCCTATGCAAATGCTTGCGTCTGCGTATTTTAAATAAAGGGCTTCTCTATCAGCCGTAGAATAAACACAAATTGCTTTCTTGCCCATTTCTTTTATAGTGCGAAGAGCTCGAAGTGCGATTTCGCCACGATTTGCGATTAAAACTCTTTTAATCTCCATTAAATTTTCTCCACCACATATAAAGGCATATCAAACTCCACAGGCTGTCCGTCTGCTACTAAAACTTCTAAAATTCTACAATCAAACTCGGCTTGAATTTCATTCATAATCTTCATCGCCTCGATAATACCTATAGTATCTCCTTTTTTAACCCTAGAGCCCGCCTTTACAAAAGGTGCTGCACCTGGGCTTGGAGCTTGATAATAGGTGCCGACCATGGGAGAGTTTAAAGTGGGATTGTTATGTTTGCTTGCAGGCTTTGCTTCATTTACCACATTGACATTTATGGGCTGAGGTGCTGGAGTGCTTACAGCTGGGGCTGGCATTTCACAGCACATATCCCTTTCAAGCTCTATTTCAAAGCCGTCTTTTTCTTTAATCTTAATCTTGCTAATATTTGCTTCATTAAATAAGGCTACTAAATCCTTAATCTCATTTTTTGTCATAAAATCTCCTAAATTTGAGAACTTAATTTTACATTTTACTAAAAAATCTTTACTTCAAACTTAAATTCATTGTAAAAATGATAAAAAGTATAGAATTTCGCCCTTGCAAATAGGATAATATCAAAATTTTAAATTCTTTTTAAACGATTGTTTTGTTAAAATGAGCCTTGATTTATTGCATTTTCTTGTTTAAATCTCAGTTTAATGAATGAAATTTTTACAAAAGATTAACTTAATTTTGTTTTAATTTTAAAAATGAATTTAGAAGGAAAAAACTATGAAAAAAATTTTTATAATCTCAAATTTAGCTCTATTTTTAAGCCTTAGTGCTTACTCAAATAACGCTCATTTTATGCACGAAAATATGAATCATAATGCAAGCTCTAATCAAACTTTAAAAAATGAAGACTCAACTTCTTTAAATAGTGCAAATGCCCTAGATGAGCGCGATAAACTTATGCTTAAAAATGCACAAATGCTTGATGCTATGCATATGCCTATGATGCATACAAAATTTGTTAAAAGTGGTAGCATAGAGCGCGATTTTTTAGAAAATATGTTGCCTCATCATCAAGGAGCGGTGGATTCTTCAAAGATTTTTTTAAGATTTAGTCAAAATGAAAGGCTTAAAAAAATCGCTGCAAATATCATTAAAAATCAAAGTGCTGAAATTAGCGAATTTAACGTGCTTTTAACTTCAAATGATATAAAATCAACAAGCCTTAATGCTAATGCTTATGAAAATTTTGTTAAAAAAGAGCAGGATTTAAGCGAAAAAATGATGCGCTCTATGAAAGAAAATACCGATATAGCACAAAGTTTTGATGAAAACTATATCAAAGCTATGCTAGCTCATCATCAAGGAGCTATCGAGCTTTCAAAGCAAATTTTAGAATTAAGCAAAGATAAAAAAGTGCGTAAAATCGCTTCAAATATCATCAAAGCTCAAGAAAAAGAAGTTAAAGAATTTAATGCTCTTTTAAAGAAAAATTAAATGCAAAAAAAAATTGTTTTTATGGGGACGCCTGAGTTTTCCGCACAAATTTTACAAAGCCTAATAAATAGTGATTTCATCATAAAAGCAGTTTTCACTCAAAAGGATAAGCCTGCAAAAAGGGGCTTAAAACTTCAAATGAGCGCGGTTAAAAATTTAGCACTTCAAAAAAATTTACAAGTTTTTGAGCCAAATAGCCTTAAGGATGAAAGTGTTGTGAGTCTTATAAAAGGGCTTGAGCCTGATTTTATCGTGGTTGCTGCTTATGGTAAAATTCTGCCACAAAACATTTTAAATATCGCTGCTTGTATTAATCTGCACGCTTCTTTATTACCAAAATACCGTGGGGCGAGCTGTATTCAAACTGCGATTTTAAATGGTGATGAAATAAGCGGAGTCAGTGCTATGTTAATGAATGCAGGGCTTGATACAGGAGATATTCTTAAAAGTGTTGAAATAAGCATTAAAGACAAAAAAGCAGATGCAGTTTTTACTGAGTTTAGCAAGCTTGCAGCTAGTCTTTGTGTAGAAGTTTTAAAAGAATTTTCTACCCTAAAGCCTATAAAGCAAGATGAAAGCAAGGCAAGTTATTGCACAAAAATTAAAAAAGATGACGGCTTAATTGATTTTAAATCAAATAGCGCGCGTGAAATTTATCAAAAATTTTTAGCCTTTTATCCTTGGCCTGGAGTGTTTTTAGAAAACGGCTTGAAATTTATTGATTTAGAGCTTGTAAAAGAGATAAATTTAAATAAAGAATTAAGCTTAAAGCCAAATTTAAATGAAAATTTGAAAGAAAATTCAAATGTAGCTCAAATTTTAAGCATAGATAAAGAAAGTTTTTTAATAGCCTGTAAAAGCGGGGTACTTAAAATCAAAGCCTTACAAGAAGCGGGTAAAAAGGTTGTTAGAGCAAGTGATTATCTTAATGGAAAAAGGCTAAAATGTGGAGCTTATTTGTATTGAAAGCATTGATTCTACGCATAAATTTATGTGTGAAGCCATCAGACGCGGACAAATCACGCAAAACACCGCCATTTACGCGCTAGAGCAAAGAGCAGGCATAGGAAGCCGTGATAATGAATGGACGAGCAGCAAGGGCAATTTACATTTAAATTTTTGCACGAAAAACTTGCCGCCTGACTTGCCCCTAGCTAGTACCAGTATTTACTATGCTTTTTTGCTTAAAGAATTGCTTTTTAGCAAGGGTTCTAAGCTTTGGCTGAAGTGGCCTAATGATTTTTACCTTGAAAATAAGAAAATTGGCGGGATTATCAGTGCTAAGATTAAAGATTTTATCGTTGTTGGTGTGGGATTAAATCTTAAAAGTGCGCCTAAAAATGCCGCTTTGCTGGATATAGATATTGATTTAAACGAGCTTGTGAGCGAATTTATAAAAGAAATTGAAAAAAATTTTTTATGGAAGTTTATTTTTAGCAAGTATGTGGTAGAATTCGAAAAATCAAAAGAATTTAGTGTCCATATAAATGGGTGCGAAGTGCCTTTAAAAGAAGCTTCTTTGTATGAAGATGGCTCAATTTTTTTACAAAATCAAAGGGTGTATAGTTTAAGATGAGTGAGATAATTACGATTGCAAATCAAAAAGGTGGCGTAGGCAAGACCACGACAGCGATAAATTTAGCCGCAAGTTTAGCAGTGGCTGAAAAAAAAGTGCTTTTAATAGATGTTGACCCACAGGCAAATGCGACCACAGGACTTGGCTTTAATCGCAATAATTACGAATACAATATCTATCATGTTTTTACCAAACGCAAGAAATTAAGCGATATCATCTTAAAAACAGAGCTTGCCACGCTTCATTTAGCCCCATCAAATATAGGACTTGTAGGCATTGAACAAGAGCTTGCAAAAGATGAAAGCATAGAAAGTAAAACTGTGCTTAAAAATCAACTCGCTGAGGTGAGTGATAAATATGATTTTATCATCATAGATTCTCCGCCAGCTCTAGGCTCAATCACTGTGAATGCCTTTGCAGCAAGTGATAGCGTTATTATTCCTATACAGTGTGAATTTTACGCACTTGAGGGCGTGGCTATGGTGCTAAATACCATAAAACTCATCAAAAGAACTATCAATCCAAGGCTTAAAATCAGGGGCTTTTTGCCGACTATGTATAGCACTCAAAATAATTTATCTAAAGATGTTGTTGAAGATTTAAAACAAAATTTCAAGGAAAAGCTTTTTACCATTAATGGCAATGAAAGCGATTTTATCGTTATCCCGCGCAATATCAAACTCGCAGAAAGCCCAAGCTTTGGTAAGCCCATAATGCTTTATGATATAAAATCACCCGGTTCGCTGGCTTATCAAAATTTGGCATATTCGATTTTAGGATAGTTTATGGGGCTAAACAAACAAAAGGGTCTAAGCTCATTACTTGGCGATATAGATAAGGTTTATAGCAAAGAATTAGGACTGGATGAAAAGCAAGTGCTACAAATCCCGCTTGAACTCATAAAGCCAAATCCTTTTCAGCCGCGCAAGCATTTTGATAAAGAAGCCTTGGAAGAGCTTGCGGAATCCATTAAAAATTACGGTTTAATTCAGCCTGTTATTTTGCTTAGAAAAAGCGATGATGAGTTTATACTGGTGGCTGGAGAGCGTAGATTTCGCGCTTGCAAGCTTTTGAAAGAAAAAAGTATCAAGGCAATTATCAGCGATGAGAGTGAAGAAAAGCTTAGAGAATTAGCTCTCATTGAAAACATACAAAGAGCGAATTTAAATCCTATCGAGCTTGCAAATTCTTATAAAGATCTCATAGAGCTTCATAAAATCACCCAAGATGAGCTGGCTCAAATCATTCACAAATCGCGCCCACAAATCACAAACACCCTAAGGCTTTTAAATTTAAGCAAAGAAACACAAGCGCTCATCGCAGTAGGTAAAATTTCACAAGGACATGCCAAAACCTTAATAGGCTTAAGTCCAAAAGATGAAAAAATGCTCGTAGATACGATAATAGGGCAAAAGCTTAGCACAAAAGACACTGAAAAAATCATACAAAATCTTAAAAATAAAAAAGAAAAACCCCAAAAAGAAAAAAATTTAAATAAAAATTTTGACAAAGAGCTTGAAAGTGTTAAAAAATCACTCTTAAAGCTTGGAATTGATAGCATTATTAAAGATACAAATTTGATTTTAAAATTGAATGATTTAGAAAAAATCAAAAAATTAAACCATATATTAAGTTAGAATTTATTAAAAATTTAGCTTAACTTGGGTATAATTTAAAGCTGTGATTGAAATAAAATAGAGGTAAAAAATGTTTAATGATGTCCAACTATCCACTATGCTGGCTACTTTCATTATCTTTTTAGCGATGATAATTATACTAAATAGCCTACTTTATAAGCCACTTTTAAAATTTATGGACGATAGGGATGAATCTATAGCAAGCGATGAAAACAAAGTTCAGCAAAACTCAGCTCAAATGACAAGCTTTAACGAAGATTTAGAAAAAATCAAAGAAGAAACAAGGGCTGAAGTTGCTTCTATCAAGCACAAAATTATAGAAGAAGCAAAAAGCATAAAAGAGCAGGAATTAAATGCTAAAAGAGAAGAAAACGAGCAGAAAATGAAGGTTTTTTACACCGAGCTTTCAAATAAAAGAAACACTCTTAAAGAAAGCTTAAAGTCTCAAATCCCTGCGTGGCAAGAAGCCTTAAAAGAAAATTTAAATAAAACTTAAGGAAAAGTGATGAAAATATTTATTTTAGGCGTTTTTTTAGCCCCGGTTTCGCTTTTTGCAGTAAGTGGTGGAACAGATTATGATATAGTGCCAAGGACTGTAAATTTTTTAATCTTTTTTGCGATTTTACTTTATTTTGTAGCTAAGCCTGCAAAAGAATTTTATCAAAATAGAATTTCAAAAATCGCTTCAAGGCTTGAAGATATACAAAAAAGAGTCTTAGAGAGCAAAAATAAAAAACTTGAGCTTATAAAAAAGCTTGAAGATGCCAAAAAAGAAGCCCTTGTCGCTAAAGAAAGTGCCAAAAAAGAAGCTGAAATCATAGCTTTAAAAATCAAAAACGAAACAAAAAATGAGCTAGCTTTGCTTGATAAGCAACTAAATGAGAGTATGGATTATGAAGAGCGCAAAATGCAAAGAGAAGTCATTAGCGAGCTTTTAAATGAAACCTTTGATAAGCTTAAATTTAGCCAAGAAGAACTTACACAACTTATGCTTAAAAAGGTCTGCTGATGAATGAAATTTTAGCCAAAAGATATGCAAAAGCCATTTTCACTAGAAAGGATAGTGAAGAGTTTTTGACTCATTTATCCTTGCTTAAAGCGGCAATGAGCGTTAAAAAAACGAGAGAAATTTTAGATTCTTACGAGATAGAAAGAGAAAAAAAGCTACAATTTTTGCTTTCTTTAGTGCAAAATGAAAGTAAGGCTTTTATCAATTTTTTAAAAATTATCGCTTTGAATAACCGCTTTGATTTAATCCCGCTCATCACCGATGAGCTTCTTAAATTTAAGGCTTTCAAAGAGCAAAGCTTCGTAGCAAAAATTTATTCTCAAAAAGAGCTTTCAAAGGATGAGATGAGTGAGCTTGAAAAAAAATTAAGCACTAAATTTAAAGTTACTGTAAAATTAGAAAATGATTTAAGCAAGGATAATGGCATTAAAATCAGTCTTGATGAGCTTGGCTATGAAATAGCCTTTTCGGTGCAGAATTTAAAATCAAAAATGAGTGAATATATACTCAAAACCATATAAGGAGAAATTTTATGAAAATCAAAGCCGATGAAATCAGTTCTATTATAAAAGAAAGAATTGAAAATTTTGATTTAAATCTTGAAATTGAAGAAACGGGCAAAATCATATCCGTAGCCGATGGAGTCGCTAAAGTTTACGGGCTTAATAATGTAATGAGTGGCGAAATGGTCGAGTTTGAAAACGGCGACAAAGGAATGACCTTAAATCTTGAAGAAAGCAGTGTGGGCGTCGTTATCCTAGGCAAGGGCGAAGGACTTAAAGAAGGAAGCTCAGTAAAAAGGCTTAAAAAGCTTCTTAAAGTGCCAGTTGGCGATGTGATGATAGGACGCGTTGTCAATGCTTTGGGCGAGCCTATTGACTCAAAGGGTGCGATTAATACGAGCGAATATCGCTTCGTCGAAGAAAAGGCTAAGGGCATTATGGCTAGAAAAAGCGTGCATGAGCCTTTACAAACTGGACTTAAAGCCATTGACGCACTTGTTCCTATCGGTAGGGGTCAAAGAGAGCTTATCATCGGCGATAGACAAACTGGCAAAACTACCGTAGCAGTTGATACCATCATAAACCAAAAAGGTCAAGATGTTATTTGTATATATGTGGCTATTGGTCAAAAGCAATCAACCGTAGCCCAAGTGGTTAAAAAATTAGAAGAATATGGCGCTATGGATTATACTATAGTTGTAAATGCCGGCGCTTCTGATTCTGCTGCACTTCAGTATATCGCTCCTTATGCGGGTGTAACTATGGGTGAATATTTTAGAGATAATTCACGTCATGCTTTAATCATTTATGATGATTTAAGCAAGCACGCAGTAGCTTATAGAGAAATGTCTCTCATTTTACGCCGCCCACCAGGACGCGAGGCTTATCCGGGCGATGTTTTTTATCTGCATTCAAGGCTCTTAGAAAGAGCGGCAAAATTAAGCGACGCACTAGGTGCTGGCTCTTTAACAGCTCTTCCTATCATAGAAACTCAAGCAGGCGATGTATCAGCTTATATTCCTACAAATGTAATTTCAATTACTGATGGTCAAATTTTCCTTGAAACAGATTTATTTAACTCAGGCATTCGTCCTGCTATTAATGTGGGCTTGTCTGTGTCTCGTGTGGGTGGAGCAGCGCAGATTAAAGCAATCAAGCAAGTTTCAGGAACGCTCAGACTTGATTTGGCTCAGTATAGAGAGCTTCAAGCCTTTGCGCAGTTTGCAAGTGATTTGGACGAATCCAGTCGCAAGCAGCTTGAGCGCGGACAAAGAATGGTTGAAATTTTAAAGCAGCCTCCATATTCTCCACTTCCTGTTGAAAATCAAGTCATCTTAATCTTTGCAGGCACAAGAGGCTTTTTAGATGATATTGCAGTAAATAAAATAAGCGAATTTGAAGCAGGACTTTATCCTTTCATCGAGGCAAAATACCCTGAAATTTTTGAGCAAATTCGCACGAAAAAAGCCTTAGATAAAGACTTAGAAGATAAAATTTCAAACGCGCTTAATGAATATAAAGCAAGTCATTAAAAAGGAACTTTATGGCTAGTCTTAAAGAAATAAAAAGAAAGATAAAAAGCGTCAATAACACGCAAAAAACGACTAAAGCGATGAAGCTTGTTTCTACTGCTAAGCTGAATAAAGCTAAAGAAGCCGCCAGAAGAAGCAAATTTTACGCGCAAAAAATCGATGAAGTGCTGTCTGATCTTTCTTTAAACATTAATAGAATTTTAAGCGATGATAAAAGATTTGTCTTTTTTAATGAAAGAGCTTTAAAGGTGGTGGATATTATCTTTATCACTGCAGATAAAGGACTTTGTGGCGGATTTAATACAAGGACCATTAAAAGCGTGAGTGATCTTTTGGCTAAATATCAAGCGCAGGGTGCAAAGGTGCGCTTAAGAGCCATAGGTAAAACGGGTATTGAGTTTTTTCGCTTTCAAGGCATTGAAATTTATAAAAGCTACGAGCATATCAGCTCTAATCCTGATTATGAAAAGGCTTGTTCCATCATCAACGAAGCTGTGCAAGATTTTTTAGACAGACAAAGCGATAAAATCATAATTATTCATAATGGCTATAAAAATATGATTTCTCAAGAGCTTAAAGAGCTTGTTTTAATCCCTGTGGAGCCTTTGAAAATCACTAATGAAAATGAAGTTTCAAACTCAGCCCTTGATTTTGAACCTGAGGGTGATGAGCTTTTGCAGGATTTGATGAAGACTTATTTTGAATACAATATGTATTTTGCTTTAATTGACTCTTTAGCAGCCGAGCACAGTGCAAGAATGCAGGCTATGGATAATGCAAGCAATAACGCTAAAGCAATGCTTAAACATTTAAATTTAGCCTACAATAAAGCAAGACAAGAAAATATCACCACCGAGCTTACTGAAATCGTAAGCGGTGTAGAATCAATGAAATAAGGAGAAATGATGAGTAAGCAAGGTTTAGTTTCACAAATTTTAGGACCTGTTGTGGATGTGGATTTTGAGGATTATTTACCTCAGCTTAATGAAGCTTTGATTATAGATTTTGAAGTTGAAGATAAAAAGCATCATTTAGTGCTTGAAGTTGCCGCTCATTTAGGCGATAAAAGGGTTAGAACCATTGCTATGGATATGACGGACGGGCTTACAAGAGGGCTTAAGGTAGAAGCTACGGGCGCGCCAATTTCTGTGCCTGTGGGTGAGAAAGTTTTGGGCCGTATTTTCAATGTAACGGGCGATTTGATCGATGAGGGTAAAGAGCTTGATTTTGATAAAAAATGGTCTATTCATAGAGATCCGCCAAGTTTTGAAGAACAAAGCACAAAGAGTGAAATTTTTGAAACGGGCATTAAGGTTGTTGATTTACTCGCTCCTTATCAAAAGGGTGGTAAAGTAGGGCTTTTCGGTGGTGCTGGCGTGGGTAAAACCGTTATTATTATGGAGCTTATCCACAATGTTGCCTTTAAACACAGCGGTTATTCTGTATTTGCAGGTGTTGGCGAAAGAACGAGAGAGGGAAACGACCTTTATAATGAAATGAAAGAAAGTAATGTTTTGGATAAAGTTGCCCTTTGCTACGGACAAATGAACGAACCACCGGGGGCTAGAAATCGTATCGCTTTAACAGGGCTTACTATGGCTGAGTATTTTAGAGATGAAATGGGTCTTGACGTGCTTATGTTTATCGATAATATCTTTAGATTTTCTCAATCAGGCTCTGAAATGTCAGCACTTTTGGGTCGTATCCCATCAGCTGTGGGTTATCAGCCGACTTTGGCGAGTGAAATGGGACGCTTTCAAGAGCGTATCACTTCTACAAAAAAGGGTTCGATCACTTCAGTTCAGGCTGTTTATGTGCCAGCAGATGACCTTACCGACCCTGCTCCAGCGACTGTTTTTGCTCACCTTGATGCAACAACCGTTCTTAATAGAGCTATTGCTGAAAAAGGTATTTATCCAGCTGTGGATCCGCTTGATAGTACTTCGCGTGTACTTGATCCACATATTATCGGCGAAGAGCATTACAAGGTAGCGCGCGGGGTTCAAAGCGTGCTTCAAAAATATAAAGATTTACAAGACATTATCGCCATTTTAGGTATGGATGAGCTGAGCGAAGAAGATAAACTTGTGGTTGAGCGCGCAAGAAAGATTGAAAAATTCCTTTCTCAGCCTTTCTTTGTGGCTGAAGTTTTCACAGGAAGCCCGGGCAAATATATCAGCCTTGAGGATACAATCGCGGGCTTTAAAGGCATTTTAGAAGGCAAGTACGATCACTTACCAGAAAATGCGTTTTATATGGTAGGAAACATTGACGAGGCTGTGGCAAAAGCAGAAAAATTAAAGGCTTAAAAATGAGCGCTTTGATACATTTAGAGATTGTAACGCCTACAGGAATGATTTTTGAAGGCGATGTCAAATATGTGCTTTTACCAGGTAGCGAGGGCGAATTTGGCGTGCTAAAAGGGCATGCTTCTTTGGTTTCTTCTTTAAAGGCGGGTGTGATTGATATAGAAAAAGAAGACGCAAAGCACGAGCTTGTAGCCATTAGCTCAGGCTATGCTGAAGTCAATGAGTTTAAAATCACTGTTTTAGCCAAGGACGCAGTTGCTATTAATGCAGATGAAAATTCACAAGTGGCTAAAAATCTCGCCGCAGCCAAAGAGCTTATAAAATCAATGAGCTCTGATAGCGTGGCTTTGGCTTCAACTTTTGCAAATATTGACAATAAAGTTAAAGCATGATTGATCTAGTCGCTATTTTTAGATTTTTTGATAATTCAAGCCTTATTACTTATATCGTTTTAGCTTGGCTTTCTTTTTATTTTATTTTAAGTTTTGCGATTTTATTTGCTAGGACGAGTTTTTTGGCAGTATGGAAGCTTAAAGAAAAATCAAGCCTTGAAGCCCTTTTAACAGGGCAAAAAGAGCTTTATCAAACAAGCTCTATCTTAAGCAAAAGCACCAGCACAGATCAAAATCAGCTTGAAATTTATAAAAATTTAGCCGAAAAAAGAGCAAGCGTAGGGCTGACTTGGCTTTCTATCATCGCTTCAACTTCGCCTTTTATAGGGCTTTTTGGCACAGTTGTGTCTATACTTGAAACCTTTGGCGGACTTGGCGCGCAAAACTCGCTTTCTTTTATCGCTCCTAAAATCAGTGAAGCACTCGTAGCCACAGGTTGTGGGATTTTGGTTGCCATTCCAGCTTATAGTTTTCATCTTATTATTAAGAGAAAGGCTTATGAGTTGGTGAGTATAATAGATAGTGAAATTAAGGTTATCGCTAGTCGGTAGAGTTAAAAGTGGCTCATCTTTTTGGCATCTTTGCGGGAGTTCGCATTTTTTGCGCTGTGGCAGGCTTTCATGCCTAGCCTTGCTGAAAAATGCTTCACAACCCACAAAGCCTCTTAAAAATACTTCGCCTTGGGTTTTGAAAATTAAAATTAGGTTTTGGAATTTAAATTTTAATTTTTGTAAATTTTTAATGTAAATTTAAAAGCGTGCGCCTTTTTAATCAAAAAGATAAACCTATAAAATAAAAGGAAAAAATTTGAGTTTTTTGGATGATAAACCCGAGCTAAATATAACGCCACTCGTTGATATTATGCTTGTTTTACTCGCTATTTTGATGGTTACGGCCCCAAGTATTACTTATGAAGAAAATATAAAATTACCTCAAGGCTCACAAAAAAACACTTCAAGCCCCACAGTTAAAAGTCTCATCGTCAGTATCAATAAAGATAAAGAAATTCTTATCAATAATAATAAATTTAGTATGCAAGGCTTTGCGGATAATCTAGCCCTTTTAAAGCCGCAATTTAAGCTTGATGAGCCTGTTTTCATAAGAGCGGATAAAGCTCTTACTTATGATGATGTGATTTTTGTTTTAAGAACGCTTAAACAACTAGGCTTTGATAAAGTAGCCTTGCAAACTGAGTGAAACAATGGCTAAAGACTATGGTATGGGCGGCTTTAACGCCTTTTTACTTGCCTTTATCATTTATGCCGCTCTTATTTTTTTTGTGCTTTTTCATTTTAGCAAAGAAGAAATTTTAGCCCTGAAATACACAGACACACCTGAATCTTTTATCGATGTGGATTTGGGCGAATTAAATGCGCTAAAGCCTGAAATCACGCACACGCCAACGCCACCCACTCCGCTCATCGAGATTAAAGAACCAGCGCAAGAAGAGAGCAAAGAAACGACAAATAAGGTTGTAAAAACCGAAGAAATAGAGCAGCAACAAAGTAATATCAATGAGCTTTTTGGCAATGTCAAAGACTTTCAAGAAGAAAAAAGCACCAAGGTGCAAAGCTCAGCAAAATCAGCACCCAAGTCTCAGCCTAAAATTCAAAATCAAGTGCAAAATTTATTTCAAAGCATCGATACAAATTTAAATCAAGAAGCGAGCAAGGGACAAGCTAAAGAGTCGCAAAAGACAGGCATTTATGATGAATTTCGTGGCAAAATCAGGCGCTTTTTAGAAGATAGGTGGCGTCTTTATGAAGCCAGTGGAAATTTTAAGGTTATGCTCGATTTTTATATAGATAGTAACGGAAATTTTGGCTATACTTCAGTCAGCAAAAGTCATAATAGCGATTTTGATAAAAAGGTGGATGAGTTTTTACGCGCTCAAAGTGGCAAATTTGTGGCTTATCCGCCAGATCAAAAGCATTATCAGGGCAAGGCTGAGCTGAGTGATAAAATCAATGTAGGAGAACTCAAATGAAAAAAATTCTAATCTTCATGCTGCTTTTTTTAAGCCTTTTAAAAGCAGAAGAACCCATTTCTATCATCAATGAAAATGTGGCTTTGCCTAAGATTATCGTTAAGGATATTTCAAATTTAACAGATATTAATCTTAAGCGCAATTTTTACAATATCATTTTAAATGATTTGAAAGTAAGCTCAAATTTTGAAGTCATAGAAGCTTCGCAAAATCCTAGCGCGACAGGAAATTACACTTTTGAATTTGCTCTAAGCAAGCAAAATGAAGGGCTAAAGCTTGATGTTAATATCTATGCGGGCAGCAATTTAAAAAGCAAAAAAACTTATAATGTGCCAAGGGTGGTGTATTATCCCTTTTTATCGCATACTGGCGTTAAAGACTCAGTTACAAATTTAGGCTTACCACCGATAGAATGGATGGATCATAAAATTTTAATCGCCAGAAATGTTGGCGCAAAGCAAAGCGAAATCATTATGGCTGATTATACACTCACTTATCAAAGAGTGGTGATTAGGGGTGGATTAAATCTTTTTCCAAAATGGGCGAACAAAGCCCAAAGCGCTTTTTACTACACCGCATACGATCATGAAAAACCGACCATTTTTAGATATGATTTAAACACAAACAAAGCCACGCGAATTCTTTCAAGCGGGGGTATGGCAGTGGTAAGCGATGTGAGCGAAGATGGCAATAAATTGCTCGTAACTTTAGCCCCACAAGATCAGCCTGATATTTATCTTTATGATTTAAACTCAAAAAATTTAAGAAAAATCACAAATTATCCCGGCGTGGATGTCAATGGTAACTTTATTGAAGGAGATTCTAAGATCGTTTTCGTAAGCGATAGATTGGGCTATCCTAATGTATTTTTACAAAGCATAGGAAGCGCAAATGCCGAGCAGCTCGTCTTTCACGGACGCAATAATACAGCCGTTTCAACTTATAAAGACTTTTTGGTCTATTCAAGCCGAGAAGCCAATCAGCCCGGCGTTTTTAATGTTTATTTGATGAGTACAAAAAGCGATTATATCAGGCAAATGACAGCCAGCGGGAAAAATCTTTTCCCACGCTTTTCAAGCGATGGTGGCAGCATTGTTTATGTAAAATATTTAGGCGGACAAACCGCACTTGGCGTCATTCGTGTCAATGCGAATAAATCTTTTCACTTTCCGCTAAAAGTTGGAAAAATTCAATCAATTGATTGGTAAATTTATTTTAAATTTAATTATTTTTAGCTAAAATTAGCATTCAAATCTTTTTGAAAGGAAGTTAAGATGAAAAAATTTCTCTTAGTTTTTGTTGCAGTTTTTGCAATGATCATCAGTGGTTGTGCCTCTAAATCAGGCTCGACAACAGTTAGCGCAGACAGCTCTGCATCAGGTAGTAGCGGCGCATCAGGCGGTAGCGATACTTTTGGTGCTGGCTTAAATGCAGGTCTTGGCAAAGTCTATTTTGATTTTGACAAATACAACATCAAAGCCGATATGCAATCAGTTGTTAGCTCAAACGCTGACATCCTAAAAGGACAAGCAGGCAACACTCAAATCACAGTTGAAGGAAACTGCGACGAGTGGGGAACTGATGAATACAACCAAGCTCTAGGCTTAAGAAGAGCAAATGCTGTTAAAAAAGCTCTCGTTACTTTAGGACTTGATGCAAATCAAATCGCTGTTAAAAGCTATGGCGAAACAAATCCAGTTTGCACCGAAAGAACTAAAGAATGCGACGCTTTAAATCGCCGCGCAGAAATCAAAGTAGGCTTTTAATCTTCTATGAAAAAACTACTTTTTATGGTAGCCCTTGTGGCTACCACTTCTTTAAACGCAGAAGTTTCAGCCTTTAACGCTGGAAATATGACAGGAAATTCTTACGGACTCACCGCAAACGAGCAATTGCTTAAAGATAGATTAGATGAGCTTAACAATAATTATCTTCAAGCAGTCGCCAAAAACGATCAATTAAGCGAGCGCGTCGAAGGACTTACACAAAGCATTGAAGGCATAAATTCGCAATATGCCAAAAGCAATTCGAGATTATTTTCACTTGAAAGTAGCGAGCAAAATTTAAGCAGCGAGCTTCAAAGTCTGCGCGCCTATGTCGAAGAAAGCAGAGCCATTCAAGAGCGTAATAACAAGCAAATCAGGCAAGCTTTAAGCGAACTTTCATCCTTAATGCAAACTTATATCACAAACAAAGAAAGCAATGTATCTTTAAATTTAGAAGAAGCGCAAAAATTTGATTCTAATTCAAGTTTAAATTTAGATGAAAATCAAAGCAAAGCAAATTTAAACTCCGATGAAAACAAAAGCGCAAATTTAACTCCAAAGTTTGATGAGTCGTGGAAAAAAAATGACTCAAAGAGTATTTTAGAAAGTGCGATAAAAGAATTTAATGCGAATAATTTAGAGCCTGCACAAGCTAAATTTGAATATCTGCTAGCTAAAAACTACCGCAAAGCGCGTGTCAATTTTTATCTGGGTGAAATCGAATACAAGCAAAAAAACTACGCAAAAGCTATCAACTACTACAAAGAAAGCGCAAATATCTACTCCAAGGGCGATCATATGCCCGTGCTTTTATACCACACCGCAATCAGCCTTGATAAAGTGGGCGATACAAAAGCAGCCAATGGCTTTTACAAAGCCTTAAAACAGCAGTATCCAAACACCCCACAAGCCAAAGCCGCACCAAATCGCAAATAAATTTAAAGGAGAAAAAATGGCCATAGAAAAAAATAGCGTTGTTTCAATGTTTTATGAGCTTAAAGACGCCAACACCGGCGAAGTTTTAGAATCAAATTTACACTCAGCCCCTGTATCTTTCATACTGGGTAAAAATCAAATTTTAGAAGGACTTGAAGAAGAAATCGCCAATCTTGATTGTCCCGCAGAAGCTGATATTATCGTTAAAAAGGACAAGGCTTTGGGCGATTATGATCAAAATGCGGTGCAAACCTTGCCAAAAGAGCAGTTTGCGGGCATTGACTTAAAGGTCGGTATGGAGCTTTTTGGCGAGGGCGAAGATGGCTCAAGCGTGCGCGTCATCGTCAAAGACATCAAAGATGATGAAGTGGTGATCGATTATAATCACCCTTATGCAGGCAGAGACTTGCTCTTTAGCCTTCATTTACTCGAGTCTCGCCCAGCCACCGAAGATGAAATTCTAACAGGAGTCATCGCAGGAAGCCATAGCTGCGGGTGCGGCGGACATGATGATGAAGAACATGGACATCATCATGGTGGCGGTTGTTGTGGCGGACATGGTGGATGTGGCTGCCATTAATGCAAAATAGAATTTTATAGAAGTTTAAATTTATAAATTTTATGATTATGTAGTAATTGCTAAATTTGTGAGATATTCAATCTTGCTGATTTGTTGCAAGTGCGAATACTGCGTGACACCATAATTTAAGCAACTTTTGGCTAAGTGTTGAAAGTTTAAACGCGAGATGCTTTCGCCCATTAGAAAAAAATACGTCAGTATTTTAAGTTTCTAATGTGGCGAACCGCATTGAGAGTTTAAAGCTTTCATAAACTTAGCTTTAAATTTAATTAAAATTCGATAAATTTAAAAATTTTTAAACCAAAGAAAAACAATGAAAAAACTAGGCTTTATCTTCACAGGACAGGGCGCGCAGGCTCTTAATATGGGCAAAAGTTTTTATGAAAACTGCGCGAAATCAAAAGAGCTTTTAGAAAATGCCAGCGAGCATTGCAAAATCAATTTTAAAGCCCTATTATTTAGCGAAAATGAGAATTTAAACAAAAGCGAATTCACACAACCTGCTGTCATGCTTGCTTCTTTAATGGCGTTTTTAGCTTTTAATGAAACCATGCAAATCAAGGCTCAAATTGCCTTGGGGCATTCTTTGGGCGAGTTTTCAGCCCTAGCAGTGCGCGCTGGGCTAAATTATCTTGACGCGCTTTTGCTCGTGCATAAACGCGGGCAATTCATGCAAGAAGCGTGCAAAGACCTAGACGCAGGGATGATGGTGGTGCTTGGCTTAGATGATTTTAAGGCTGAAGCACTTTGCAAAGAAGCGCAAGTAAAGGGGCTTCAAATTTATGCGGCAAATTACAACTGCGATGGGCAAATCGTCATCGCAGGGCTTAAAAAGGACTTGCAAGCCAGCGAAGCAGCCTTTAAAGAAGCAGGCGCAAAGCGCGCTATGCTTTTGAATATGAATGTCGCCAGCCACTGCCCGCTTTTAGAGCCTGCAAGCCTTAAGCTTAAGGGACTTTTAGAGCCTATTTTAAGCGAGAATTTTCAAAGCGTGATTTCAAACGCCACTGCGAAGCCTTACAGCAGTAAAGAAGAAGCGCTCGATCTTTTGCCAAAGCAACTCACCTCGCCCGTGCTTTACAAACAAAGCATTTTAGGCGTGCAAGATAGCGTGGATGCTTTCGTCGAATTTGGCTTTAATACCCTTAGCAATCTTAATAAAAAAATCACTCAAAAGCCTAGTTTCGCGCTTTTAAATATGCAAGATATTGAAAATTTAGTCAAAGAACTTGAAGGATAAAGAATGAAAATAGCCATTTTAGGTGCAATGCCTGAGGAAATCACCCCACTTTTAGAGACTTTAAAAAGCTATGAAAAGCACGAATTAGCCAATAATACCTACTACAGCGCTAAATTTAAAGAACACGACTTAATCATCGCGTATTCAAAAATCGGCAAGGTCAATTCCACGCTTAGTGCTTCTTTAATGATAGAGCATTTTAAGGCGCAGACCTTGCTTTTTACAGGTGTTGCAGGAGCTTTTAATCCTAATTTAAAAATAGGCGATTTACTTTGTGCGACCAAGCTTTGTCAATATGATTTGGATATCACGGCTTTTGGACATCCTTTGGGCTTTGTGCCGGGCAATGAAATTTTTGTAAAAACGGATGAAAAGCTTAACGAGCTGGCTAAAAAAGTAGCTAGCGAACTTGGCGTGAAGCTAAATTTTGGCATTATTGCAACGGGTGATGAGTTTATTTGCGATGAAGCTAAAAAGCAAAAGATAAGAGCCGAGTTTAACGCCGATGCTTGCGAGATGGAGGGAGCTAGCGTAGCCCTAGTTTGCGACGCGCTTAAAGTGCCTTGCTTTATCTTGCGCGCGATGAGTGATGAAGCGGGCGAAAAGGCTGAGTTTGACTTTGATGAGTTTGTCATTAAAAGTGCTAAAATTTCGGCAAATTTCGTGCTTAAAATGTGTGAGCATTTGAAATAATTTTGGGGCAAAAATGATTGATTTAAGCAAAAAGCTCATCCGCCAAGTCGCGCGCGCAAATGCTGAGTTTAAGCTCATTGAAGAGGGCGATAGAGTGCTTTTAGGACTGAGCGGGGGCAAGGATTCGCTAGCTCTAGCACATCTTTTAAAAAGAATGCAATCTCACGCGCCCTTTAAATTCGAGTTTGAAGCAGCGACTTTGAGTTACGGTATGGGCGAGGATTATTCGCATTTGCACGCACACTGTGAAGAACACGCCATTATGCATAGCATTATTGATTCAAATATCTATGAAATCAGCGAAGATAGCATTCGTAAAAATTCCAGTTTTTGCAGCTTTTTTTCAAGAATGCGCCGCGGCGCACTTTACAGCTACGCGCTTGAAAAGGGCTTTAATAAACTTGCTATCGCTCATCATCTTGATGATGCGGCGGAGAGCTTTTTTATGAACTTCATTCACAACGGCGCGCTAAGAAGTCTCGCGCCCATTTACAAGAGCAAGCGCGGTATTACTGTCATTCGCCCGCTCATTTTCGTGCGCGAAAGACAGCTAAAAGAAAACGCACTTAAAAACGCGCTTCAAGTCATAGGCAACGAATTTTGCCCGGGTATGAGGCTAAGCGAAAAAAATGTCAAATTTCCCCACGCCAGAGAAGAGGCTAAAAAAATGCTAGCCAATTTAGAGCGGCAAAATCCTAAGCTTTTTACCAGCCTAAAAACTGCTTTTTCAAATATACACAATGAAAGCTTTTTTAGCCGCGGGGCGTGAAATTTAGATACTTTTTTAAATTTAAAAAAAGCTGTCATTGTGAGTGTAGCGAAGCAATTTATAATTTAATGCTAAAGCCCATTTTTAGATTATCACGTCTTGAGCGCGTTAAGTCTTGTAATGACAGGGTTTTGGGTTTATAAATTTGTGAATTGCCACGAAAATCCTTACGAATTTTCTCGCAATGACTGCACGAAAGTGCGTCATTGTAAATGGGCTTGTCCTCGTGGTAATTCATAATTTGCGCAGCTGTTTTCGTCATTGCGAGAATGCGAAGCATTCGCGGCAATCTAAAATGAAATTTAAAAAAACTTCTAAACAAAGAAGTGAATTTTAAAAGGAATTTAAATCGCGTCATTGCAAGCGTGTTTGAGCGCGTGGCAATCAATTTTAAATTTGAATATTTTAGAATAAGTTAAGATTTTTTTAAGAATATTAAATTGATTTTTAAGTTTTTTGTTGTTAAAATGCAGATAATATATCAAAAAGTTGATACAAAAATACTTGAATGGATATGACACAATAAAGATTGCTTGAGAGATGAATTTTTGAGATTTTAAATTCTAAAAGCAAATTTTAAAATGAATTAAATTTAAAGGAAAAAATTTGAAAAAAGCCTTAATTATCGTGGATTTTCAAAATGATTTTATAGATGGTTCTTTAGGTTTTAAAAAGGCTAAAAGCATTGAAAATTCGGTGTTTGAGCTTTGCAAGGGCTTTGATGGGGATTTGATTTTTACCTTGGATACTCATTTTAAGGATTATCTAAGCACGAAAGAAGGTCTAAATCTGCCTATAATGCATTGTCAAAAGCTCACGCAAGGCTGGCAAATCAATGATAAAATCAAGCCTTTTTTAAAAAATGCGGTAAAAATCTTTGAAAAATCAAGTTTTGGCAGCCTTGAGCTTGCGCAGTTTTTAAAAGAGCAAGATTATGATGAGCTTCATTTTGCAGGGCTTGTCTCGCACATTTGCGTTTTTCACAATATCATTTTAGCCTTTAATGCCCTGCCTAATGCAAAGCTTATTTTACACAAAAACGCCACCGCTAGCTTTGATGAAGCCTTGCAAAATCACGCTTACGAGCTTTTAAAAGCCTTTTGGGTCGAGCTTAGAGAATAAATTCTAAAAACAATTTTGCTTCATCTCAAGCTATAAGCCACTCAATAACTTCTAAATTCTCATTTCTTTTGTCTTTAAAATTAAATCAATTTACTCGCGCCTTTTATCATTTCACGCCATAAAACTTAATTTTAGCTTAAAATTAAGTTTTATTGACAGGGGGCATTGATATAATTACAAAACTTTTCTAAGTAAATTTTATCGTTTATTTATAAAATTATTCAATTCAAAGGAGAAAAATGAAAAAATTAGTTTTAGCTTTGCTTTTAGGGGTCAGTGTGGCGAGTATGGCACGAATTATTGAGGAAAATAAGTGCTACTATGAAAAAGACTATCAAGAGCAAATGCGATGCTATCAAGAATTACAGTTAGAACAACAAAGGCGAATGCAACAACGACAAATGCGACTGTATGGTTACTAGTCTTTGCATTCAAATCTAGTAAAAAGTGCTTCAAATTGACCAAGATTTGAAGCACGGAAAGTTTTATAAGAAAGCTTGCGATTTGGGCGATCAGCAAGGTTGTGATAGATACAGGGCTTTAAATCAATGAAAATTTATCTCAATTTTTTAAGCCTTGTGGCTGGAAAATGAGTCGATTTTACAAATTTAAATCATCAATTTATAAATTTCAAGTTTCAAAAAATCTAAATTTAAAAAAATAATTTGCAAAAATTCACAAAAAATTCTAAAAAATTTTTATAACAAAATTATAAAATTTCACAAAAATTTATAAAATCAGGGTTTAAATCTCAAATTTTTTAAGATTTTTCGCTAAAAAATAGCTGAAAAATTGCTTAAAAAGTGTATAATAATGCAAAATTTAAGCAATTTTTAGGAAAGGTTGAATGGAAGAGTTTAAAAATATGCTCCATCAAGTGGGGCAGCTTTATCAAAATCTCACCAAAAAACAACGCATTGTCATCGCCGCTTCTATCGTCGTTGTCATCGCCTTTTTGGTCTTTTTGGCACTTTATTATAAGGGAAGCTCGAGTAATACTTCTTCTTATGCGACTTTAGTGGATAATATCAATCCAGCCGACGCTGCTGCTGTGGTGGCTAAGCTTGAGCAAAGTGGCGTGCCTTATACGCTTGAAAATGAAAGAACAATCAAAGTCCCACAAGATCAAGTCGCAAGACAAAGAATGGCCATTGCAAGCGATGGGCTTATTAAAGACAACCGCATGGGCTTTGAAATCTTTGATACACAAATTTTTGGCGCGACTAAAGAAGATGAGAGAATTCGTGCTTTAAGAGCCTTGCAAGGCGAGCTTTCAAGAAGTATTGAGTCCTTAGAGCCTATACAAAGTGCAAATGTGCTGCTTGCCATTCCTAAAGAGACGGTTTTTGTGCAGTCTCAGGTGCCTCCGACAGCTTCTGTTGTCGTGGCGATTAAAGATGGGCTAAAGCTTAACACTAAGCAAATTGATGGCATTAAAAGTATCGTCGCAGCGGCTATCCCGCGCCTTACAAAAGAAAATGTGAAAATCACTGACAGCAAAGGCACACCGCTGAATGAAGAAGAAGCCTATGAGAGCGATTTAATACAAGCGCAAATCAAATATAAAAGAGACCATGAAAGCGAGCTTGAGCAAAAGATTTTAAACACGCTTACGCCAATTGTAGGTGTGGGCAAAGTCGTGGCTAATGTCAATATCGACTATGACTTTTCTAAAATGCAATCACAAAGTGAAATTTATGATCCAAACACAGTCGTTAGAAGCGAGCAGACTTTAAATGAAGAAAGTCAAGGGCGCAAAGATCCAGCCACACAAGGTGTGCCGGGCGCTGTGAGTAATATAGGACCTATTGAGGGTTTGAGCGGGGATGGCGCAACCGAGTGGCATAAGAAAAATCAAGTTACAACAAACAATGAAATTTCAAAAACCGTAACCAATAAAACAAAAGCTTTCGCCACACCTGAGAGAATCACAGCAACTGTTATGATTGATGGCAAATATCAAGAAAGGCTTCATGAAAATGGCGATAAGGTCGTTGATTATGTGCCTTTGCCAGCAGATGAGCTTCAAAAAATACAAGCTGCCGTGCAAGGAACCATAGGCTTTAATGTGGCGCGTGGCGATACAGTCAGTGTCAATAATATACAATTTAAGACTCTGGATGTCAAAGTCGAAAGTCAGGTTAAGACCTTTTACAACCGCTTTATCGAGCCTTTTATCCCGCCTGCTAAGTATATCATCGCGGCGATTTTGCTCTTTATCTTTTACAAAAAGGTCATCGCGCCATTTACGCAAAAAATGCTTGCAGATGTCGAAGCAGCCGAGCTTGAAGAGCAAAAAGAAGCGGGCATTATCGATGATGCTGAAGATGCGTTGGAGAAATTCAATGCGGCTAGAAAAAGAGTTGAGGAACAACTTGGCTTTGGCGAAGGTATCAATGAAGATGCGCTACAATATGATGTCTTACTTGAAAAGCTCAAGGCTTTAGTGAGCGATAAAAGCGAAGAAGTCGCTGCTTTGCTTCAAACCTTAGTCGAAAACGACACCGACTATAACGAGCATAAGGATTTATAATGATTAAGCTGAGCGAAGAACAAAAGATGATCTATGACGATCTTTCTATGCCAGAAAAGATCGCCATTTTCTTGATCCAGCTTGGAGAAGATGTAACTACAGTTGTTTTCTCTCATATGGAAATTAATATCATCACCGAAGTTTCTCGCTATATCGCTATGGCAAAGCAGGTGGATAAATCAGTCGCCACGGCTGTTTTGGAAGAATTTTACACCCTACTTCAAAGCAATCAATACATCAAAAGCGGTGGGCTTGAGTATGCTAAAGAAATCCTTTACCGCACTTTTGGTCCTGATATTGCCAATAAAATTTTGGAAAAACTCAGCAAAAGTATGGAAAACAATCAAAATTTCGCATACTTAGCCCAAATCAAACCACAGCAACTAGCCGACTTCATCACTAAAGAACACCCGCAAACCATTGCGCTCATTTTAGCGCATATGGATAGCATACACGCTGCTGAAACGCTTGAGTATTTTAGCGACGAGCTTAGGGCTGAAGTGGTGATAAGAATGGCGAATTTAGGCGATATCTCGCCTTCAGTGATCAAAAGAGTTTCAGCCGTGCTTGAGAGCAAGCTTGAAAGCCTTACTTCTTATAAGGTCGAAGTGGGTGGACCAAGAGCCGTGGCAGAAGTGCTTAACCGCTTAGGACAAAAGGCTTCTAAATCAACGATTAATTATATCGAGCAAAGCGATGAAAAGCTGGCCGAAACAATCAAAGATCTTATGTTTACCTTTGATGATATCGCAAAGCTTGGCACTCAGGCTATTAGAGAAATTCTCAAAGTTGCCGATAAACGCGATTTGATGATAGGGCTTAAGGGTGCAAGTGAAGGGCTTAAACAAAAATTCCTTTCTAATATGTCAACGCGTGCAAGTGAAGCATTTTTAGAAGAAATGGGCTTTTTAGGCGCGGTGCGCGTTAAAGATGTCGAAGAAAGTCAAAGAAAAGTCGTTGAAGTCGTGCAACGTCTAGCTGAACAAGGTCTCGTTCAAACCGGCGAAGCCGATGAAATGATAGAATAGGCAAAATCATGGCAAAAAATACAAATGTCATCTCAGGCACCAATGCAAAAGAGCATATCGTAGATAATTATCACTTCAAAGTCATTAGCGAATTTACAAACACAGAAACGCACAAAGCAAGCGAAAATGGAAATTCTGCTGATGAAAAAAGCCAAGAAGTGCAAAAAGAAAAAGAAGAAGCCGTGCAAGAAGAGCAAAAACAAGAATCACAAAACGCTTTCCAAGCAGACTTTATAGAAAATTTACTCAAAAAAACCGATGAAATGTCGGGCAATATCATCAAGCTTCAAATGCAAATCGAAAGCCAAGAGAGCGAGTTTAACAACCGCTTAAACACCGAGCTTGAAAGCGCTAAAGAAAAATTCACTCAAGAAGGCTATGCTAAAGCAAAGGCTGAATTTGACAAAGAAATTGCAGATTTAAAAGATAAATATCTAAAAAGCGTGGCTAAGCTGGATGAAGCCTGCACAAATTTAGACATTTTCATCGCTAAAAATGAAAGCGAGCTTGCAAGCACTGCCATAGAAATTGCTAAAGATGTCATCAATAAAGAACTTGAAGATAACTCCGCACAAATTGCGCTAAATTTAAGCAAAGAGCTTTTAAGCGAGCTTAAAAACGCAAACAAAATCGAGCTTCGCGTCAGCCCAACGGATTACGACTTAATCAAAGAAAATCTCAAAGAAATCGCGCATTTAAAGGTAAGCCTTGATGATGCCATCAGTAAAGGAAGTGTGATTGTGCTCAGTGATGCGGGCAATATCGAGGCAAGTTTGGCTTCAAGGCTGGCTAAAATTCAAAAAATGGTTATCAAATAATGCTAGATTTACAAGCTCAAATTTTCTCCCACGAATTCATCTCAAATTTAAGCTTGCAAGAGCTTGAAAGCCTAGCTAAGCATATACGCGAAGAAATCATCAAAGTGGTGAGTAAAAACGGCGGACACTTAAGCTCAAATTTAGGCGCAGTCGAGCTTACCATAGCTATGCACATTGTTTTTGATAATGAAGAAACACCCTTTATTTTCGATGTTTCTCATCAAAGTTACGCGCATAAAATCCTTACAAATAAAAAAAATTTCAACACGCTCAGGCAGTTTAAAGGCCTTAGTGGCTATACTAAGCCTAGCGAGGGCGATTATTTTATAGCAGGACATTCAAGCACTTCGATTTCTTTACTTGTGGGCGTTTGCAAAGCCATAAAGCTTAAAAATGAAGATAAAACCCCTATCGCTCTTATAGGCGATGGGGCAATGAGTGCGGGTATGGTCTATGAAGCACTCAATGAGCTTGGCGATAGGAAATATCCTTGCGTGATCTTGCTCAATGACAATGAAATGAGTATCTCTAAGCCCATTGGCGCGATTTCAAAATACCTCTCAGGCGCGATGGCAACGCCTTTTTATCAAAAATTTAAAAAGCAAGTGGGACACATTTTAGAATACCTGCCCCAAAGTGCTGCTTATATGGCAAAGCGCTTTGAAGAAAGCTTTAAGATGATAACTCCGGGCATTTTATTTGAAGAGCTGGGGCTTGAGTATATCGGTGTTATTGACGGGCATAATATCAATGAGCTTAGCACTGCACTCAGGCGCGCAAAGGCGATGAAAAAGCCTTGTATCATCCATGCGCAAACCACTAAGGGCAAGGGTTATGCGCCCGCTCAGGGCAAAAACGCTTCTTGGCATGGGGTGAGCGCTTTTGACATTGACACAGGAAAGCCCTTAAAAAAGGCTCATGCTAAAAAAAGCGCCACCGAGCTTTTTACGCAAAATTTACTCGAGCTTGCAAGTCATTATGAAAACATCGTCGGCGTAACCGCTGCTATGCCAAGTGGCACGGGGCTTGATAAATTAATAGAAAAATATCCCGAGCGCTTTTTTGATGTCGCCATCGCAGAACAACACGCCGTTACCTCAATGGCTGCTATGGCAAAAGAAGGCTTTAAGCCCTATATCGCTATTTATAGCACCTTTTTACAGCGCGCTTACGATCAGGTTACACATGATTGTGCGATTATGAACTTAAATGTCGTTTTTGCTATGGATAGGGCGGGCATTGTAGGAGAGGACGGAGAAACACATCAAGGCGCTTTTGATATCAGCTTTTTGGCTGCCATTCCAAATTTAACGCTTTTAGCCCCACGAGATGAAAAGATGATGAAAGAAATAATGCTTTATGCTTATCATCATCAAGGCTGCATTGCTTTTCGCTATCCGCGCGGAAGTTTTTTGCTGGATAATGAATTTAATACCTGTAAAATAGAGCTAGCCAAGGCTCAAAGCTTAATAAAAAATGATAGCAAAATCGCTTTCATAGGCTACGGACAAGGCGTGGGCAGGGCTTTTTTAGTGCTAAAAGAGCTTGAAAAAGAGGGCTTAAAAGACTATGCGAATTTAATCGATTTAATCTTTGCAAAGCCCCTAGATAGCGAGTTTCTAAAGGAACTAGCAAAACGCACAAAAACTTGGTTCATCTTTAGCGATAGTGCTAAAATAGGCGGCATAGGCTCGATTTTAGCTTCATTTTTGCAAGAAAATGCCCTTAATATAAGCCTTATAAGCTTTGAGTATGAAGATAAATTCATAGAACACGGAGACACAAACTCGGTAGAAAAAAGCTTAAAATTAGACACGCAAAGCCTTAAAAATAGAGTGCTTGAAGCATTTTGTTAAAATTTTAATAAGCTAAAATTTGGCGCGTCCTTGCTGAGCTTAATCATGGTATTAGGACTACTACCAAACATTAGAAACAGAGCATTTCATTGGGAAAATCTTTTAAAACTTGTTCCAAATGGGCAAAAACTCGTGCCTAGACTTTCAATCAATATAAAAGGCACAATTATCGGTATACACCCACAAAAAATTGAGCTATTTTTAGACTGCATTTTGAATAACATAGATAGAAACAAGACTTTACTGAAAAAACTAGATGAAATATTTAAAAAAGATTGAAAGGATGGGGGAACACACAGCTCCCCCCCCCCTTGAATTTCGAGTAGCATTATACACTTTTTTACTCACAATGTCAAGTGGAATTCAAAAAAAGTTACCTTTGCCTTTTAGTCTATACAATATGAACTTGAAATCAAACACATACTTTTAAAATATGAATTTAATATGAAAAAAATATAAATTTAATGTTATTTTAAGATTATTTTGCTATAATGTCGCCGTTAATTTGTGAGAAGGAGTATTTATGATTGTTTCAATCGTCAATGAAAAGGGCGGTAGTGGCAAAACCACACTAGCTGTAAATTTGGCAGCAAGACTTGCAGAGGATGACGATAATGTCTTGCTTATCGATGCTGACCCACAAAAATCAACTGAAGTCTTTTCAGATATGCGAAGTCAATCAGGTTTAAAGCCTTTGTTTAACAATGTTTCAAGAACGGGCGTGAGCTTGGGCGATGAGATAGAAAGGATGAGCAAGGCTTTTGATAGTATCATCATCGACACAGGCGGCAGGGATTCAAAAGAAATGCGCAAAGCTATGCTTAAATCAAACCTTGTCATCATCCCCACTATACCGAGTCAATACGATGTGCCTGTGCTTGAAAGTATGCTTGAAATTTATGATGAATCAAGACAAGTCAATGAAAAACTTTTGGCTTTTGTGTTGGTAAACCGTGCTTCTCCAAATCCCTTTTTATTTAAAGAGTTGGAGAATTTGCGTGAATTTATCTCTAGAATAAAGGCTGAAAAGGATTTGAAAAATGTCGTGCTTTTGAAAAGTAGCCTTTTTGAGCGACAAGCCTACCGCAAAGCCGTTGTGGAGGGCAAGAGTGTGAGCGAGTTTTGTGATAAAAACGACAAGGCTTTGCAGGATTTTGAGAATTTTTACAAAGAGCTTTTAAAATCAGTAGAAGAAAGGTTATAAGGGAGCTAGAATGGGTTTTAGACAATTAAGCAAAAAAAGTGAAGTTGTTAAGCAAAACATAAGAAATGAGGATGACTTTGTCAATGCAGCAAGGGGTGAGACTTCCTTGTCAAAGCCTATGGGTAAAAGGACAGTGCAAATGCAGTTGTATTTTAACGAAAGCGAGGCTGCGGCGTTAAAGGAAGCGGCGGCGAATTTGGGGATGAAGGTTACTCAATATGTGAGATTTAAGCTATTTAGCGAAAATAAAGTCAAGGCTTTATGATGGCTCGCTTAAATCAAAATGTCATTAGACTGCTCTCACCAGAAAGATTGCAAGGATATGATAACAACATAAGCAAACATAGCCAAAATCACACCCAAAATAGCCTTGCTTGAAATAGTGGTAAGAAACATAGTCGATATTGAGTTAAGCAAGGATTCGGCGGATTGGATACTTAATAGGACGGAAGAATCGGTTGTTCAGGTCAAAAAATCTATTGACGAGAGAAATAAGGACAAAGAGCTAATAAGCCATCATCAATACATATCACGCTTTTCTTTGGGCAATGTGATGAAAATCATTGAGGAATTGCAGCTTTATCCGTTGTTTTTTCAAATTTCAAATATAAATTTCAAAGACTACCATCAAAACAACAGGAATTTTGGCTTTATTGACAATAAAAAGGTTAATTTTAGTAGGATTGATAAGGTTGATATAACACTTCACATTTTTTGGACTTTGAGAAATAGGAGCTTTCATTGGGAAAATTTAAGAAAAATGAGACGAGCTAAAAATGGCAAGGTATTTCCACGACTAAATTACAAGCTCAAAAATACTATTATTTCATTAGATGGGGATAAAATAGAAAAATTTTTGGCTTTTTTGCTGGATCGCATTGATACGGATTTAAGGAAAACGCTCTGATAAACAGAGCGTTTGGAGACTAGTTCCCCCTCGAAAGTAATGACATTATACCAAATCAAAACTTAAATATAGCTTAATTTTTGAATAAAAAGCATTTTTGTTGAAATTTTAAACAAATTTTTATATAATGCTATGTCAAATTTAATTGACCGATAAATTTTAACAAAAAAAACCTTAAAATTTTCTTAAACTTTAAATTTTATATAAAATAAAAATTATTTTTTCTCAATATTGTCCTTTTGAGTAAGTCCTCTCGCTTTACAAAAATGATGAAAATTGTTGTAAGTTCCTAGCTTTCCAAGCATTTTCCATATCGATAATAGGCTAATTTCCTTACTTAAATAACTTTTTATGTCCTCAATGTGCTTGTCATACATACTATTAAGGCTTCCAAATGGGCGACCAAGCGTTTTACCCTTTGCTTTTGCCTTTTCAAGCCCTGCTTTCGTGCGTTGAGATATAAAATCTCTTTCTGTTTCAGCTATATAGGCATAAAAAGAAAGCACAAGCTTTGAATAAGAATTTTGAAAATTGCTGAGTTCAGGCTGCCTCAGAAAAACAAAATGAACGCCCTTTTCAGCTAAATCTAATACTAAATTCATTACTTCGAGCATACTTCTGCCAAGCCTTGAAAGTTCGCATATAATGAGCAAGTCCCCTTTTTGCAATCTATTTTTAAGCTCATTGATTCTACGCTGCTCTTGATTCTTTCGCGAGCTTTGCTCTACTTCCATATGTTTCTTGGCTCAAAAGAAGATATTAAAAAAGCTCAGCGAATGTATTACGAGCTAGAAGATGCTCACACTGAAAGGCAAATTCTAAAAAAAGAGGGCTTATTAAAACCTAGAAACGATTCTTCAAGCGAATTTAGCTTTGAGAAAGCTTTTGAAAAGTTCTTGCTCGAAAAATCATTTTTAAAAAACAACACCCAAAAAGCATATAAGTGGTTTTCGCATTTTATGATGAGATTTTTGAGGCAAAACGATCTTTTTTATCTTGCCGATTTTAAAAGAGAGCATTCGATCATTTTTTTGGCGCATTGTAAAAATTCGAATTTGAGCGACAGCACTATTTTGCAATATTGCAATCATCTCAAAATATTTTTAGATTGGGCTGTACATTGTGAGCTCATTGATAAAAACCCTTTTATACTGCCAAGATTTAAAATAAATCCAGCTCAACTTGAAGAGATTAAGCCTTTTGGCTTGGATGAAGTTTTAGAGCTTATCAAACATAGCGAAGGCGAACTTCGTCTTTATTTAATTGTCGCATTTTTTACTGGTGCGAGAACTGGTGAGATTTTAGCTCTGACTTTTGCTGATTTGGATTTTGAAAATAGATTGATTCATATCAACAAAACTCTCTCGCAAGATGGCGTTCTTGACACGCCTAAAACAATCTCTAGCATCCGTTTTATTGATATGCTTGATATTGTTTATAAAGAGCTCATTAAGTTAAATTTTTCCAATCCAAATGCTCGTATTTTTAAATCTGCTCGTTATGTGATTCGCACTGCTTTTGTCGAGATTCAAAAGAAATTGGGCTTTGAAATTAGGCGATTGTATGATACTAGGCACACTTTTGCTTCTTTTATGTTAAGTCGTGGCGAAGAGCCGATGTGGGTGGGTTGTAAAATGCTCGGTCACAAAAATCTCAACGAAACTTACCGCTCTTATGCAAAATTTTTACCTAGCGAACACAAAAAACGAGCGACATTTTTAGATCGAATAGTCATTTAATTTGCTTTTATTTAGCCAACCATTTCAATAAATACGCTACAATACGCCTAAAATAAAAAGCCGAACTGATTTATAGACATTTATTAATGTCTATAACCCTTTATTTTAAGCAATTCTATTAAAAAACATTTTAAGCTCATTTGCGTTCATATCGTATTTAGCATATACAAATCGGTTATTCTGCGTTACTATTGCTTTTTGAATTCTTTTCTTGTTAGTTTTTTTTGTAGTTTGCATTGGTTATCCTTGAAAGTCAAAAGGACAGGGGATTAATCCCCTGCGGTCTTGCTATAAATATATTTTCACTTTAAGCTTAAAAAACCTAAAATTTAGATATACTTTCACAAGACGCTTACTATGTTTTTTTATAGTGTGTCCTTTTGATCATTTGCTCCTATCTCTAGGAGCAAATAATTGTATCGCAAATTTTATAAAAAAGACAATATTTATAAATATTTTGTCTGTTTTAAATTCCTAAACCAAACCCTTTTTTAATATTATCACTTTCTTTAACTTTGGCTGTTCCTGTTCTATTTTTTGACTTGTTTTTAAAACTTGTTTTGATCTCATCAAAATTCTTTCTCTAAGTCCGTTAATTCTTTCCTTAATGAAAAATCTAACTCCGTCAATTTGTTTTGCAAATTTAGTTCCAAAGCTTCTAACTTGCTCTTCAAAATTTGTAAATCTTTGTCCCTATTGTTTTCTATATTCTTCTCTATTAATTCTAATTCCTTGTATTTGTTCCCACTCATCTTGTGAAAGTCTTAATCTTTTAATTAAAGTTTTAATGCTTATCTAAAATTACAAAGGGAAGATAAGCATAGCTTTTAAAAACAACTTCAAAGGTTTTTAAAAGTCAGGGGTATTAGGGGAAATCCCTAACGAGTTTCTTTGAGTAGTAGAATGCCTTAGCATTCGTAATACGAAAAGTAATCTCACCCAAGTATTAATATTGTAGTAGAAAAAAAGGTGGAATTGCAAGAAAAATGTGAGAAATTTTAGTGAGATTTTGTATAAATGAAGCGAATTTTTACTTAAGAAAACTTACTGATTTTTTCCTTGTTTAATATATATTCTTGTTTAATACTTGTTTAGGCAAAATTTGATGTCGTATTTTAGGGGCTTAGAAAGGGGTAAAACCAAAATTTGTTTTAAAACAAACTAAAAGGTCTAAAATCAAAATGTAAAGATTTTGGAGTGTTTAGCTTGAAAGGTTTTAACTCTTTTTTGGGAGCAATGATTAAAGCATAACCGCCTTTATTATATCTATCCCAAATGCTAAAAAATTGATTTTTAGAGCTTACATATTCCCCATGGCTTGGATCAAGAACTTGTAAATAATTACCTTTATGATTGATAATTGTCACAAAGTGTGGATAGCGTGGATCATCTTCAATTTTTACAAGCATGGGAATATTTACAAGTTTTTCTAAACTCTTTCTATCAATTTGATACGAATAGCTTTCATAACCTAGCTTTTTAACTGCATCGCTTAAATCTGCAAAGCTTACCATATCAGTGTAGAGCTGTTGTCCGCTCATAATCTTTAAAAGTTCAAGTTCATCAAACTTTTTTTGATTATCAAGTATATTAAGTAAAGTTGCCAAAGATGAAGCCCCACAAGATTGCTCGTAAGTTTGTCTTATTACTCTTTCGTTTTTGATTTCTTGATAGGACTTAACTACCCATTCTGCTTTTGCACTCAAAGCAAGAATAAGTAAAAATAATAAAATTTTTAGAATTTTTTCCATAAGCTTATCCCAAATATACTATCAGGTGAAGCAGAACTTCCGCCAAAACTAGCATTAACAGAAACAGCGGTATCTGAATTAATGCTATAAGTAGAACCTAAACTTAGAGTTGGAATAGAACGCACTTCAGAATTTTGATAACCATTGATTTTTTGTTCGGTTTGAAATCTTTGCTCTGCTCCTAAATCTAAAGTAATTTTAGGGCTTAGAATTATAGATAAATTACCTCCAAAATAAATACTATTCCCATATTCTATTTTAGCAATTTTAAATTTTCTTTCTGCATTATAACCAAATCCTGTATAAATACTATATACCACAGGGTCGCTATATCCTCTTAAATTTGCTTCTATATTTTGCGACTTTAAGTAAAAATTTTTAGTTTGTAAAACTGTTTTTTCTCTTTGGATAATAGCAGTTTGAAATTTAATTTGCGGAACAAAATCTGCAATGCTTTCTCCCGTGTAGATAAAACCAAACCATAAAGAATCAAAATTTAAAGTATTTTTGCTCGTATAAGCACCTGAAACAATATTGTTATACTCTTGTCTTGCATAGTTTCCACCGCCTGAGATAAGTAAATCGAAACTAGGTGTAAGCGTATAAATAAAAGTTTGATTCAAATAAAGCTGCTTTGTATCATTCCAAACATTTAAATCTCCATTTACTCCAATATTTGGATAAATATAGTATGAGTGAGGATTTCCTGTGCTAAGCAAGGATAAACTTGTAATACTTCTTAAGCCTATTTGCTTTTTAAACAAGCTATCGATATTTAGCTCATCACTAGCAAAAAGACAACTACTTAAAACTGCCAAAATAAGAATAATTTTTTTTCATTATTCATCCTTTCAAAATATTGCTTAAAAAATATTAAGCAAAGAGTATTCCAAGTTTTTGATATAATCTCTTTTTTTATATTTTTCAAGTATTCAATGCTTGTATGCCAGAATTAATTTTAGTATTTATGAAAAGAAAGTTAAAAATAAGTAGAGTTATCGCCTTGTGTGTAACACAATATATTTAATCGATACTCTACTAAATTTTTATTTTTTATATTCTAACATTAAAACTTCAAAATTAGTTAAATTTACTCATCTCTTGTAATCTCATTATTCCTAGCACTTGTCCATCGCAAACTATTATCGGCTCTTCCTCGCTTTCCTTGCTGTAACTGATTGAGTGTATTGATGTTCTACATTTTTTAAATCTAAATTTAAAAATTCTCATAAATTGACAAAGAATTGATTTTAAATTTAATTCTTTGCGCATTTTGTTTAATTTATATTTATAAATTTCAATTTTTTTCTTTTTTAAATTTAATAAAAATTCTATCTTATTTTTATTTTTCCCCTTAAATAAAGGATAAATCTTATATTTTTTATAAATAATTTTTATCATTAAATATAAAATTCTTAACAATAATTTAAAAATTTTGAAAAAATTTATTTAAATTTAATTTATACTATATTAAAATATTTAAATTTTATCAAAAAGGAGAAAAAATGAAAAAATCCAAATTTTTTCAAAGCCTAGTTTTAGGCACGCTTTTAAGCGGCACTTTACTTGCAACAAGTGCGGCAAATACACTCATTGACGAGGCAAGGCAAGCAAACTTAATCCCTTTACCAAAGGATCAAGCAGGCATTGACGTGCTTTTGAAAGAAAATGGCGTGAGTGCGAGCAAATTCACACCGCAAAAGGCTGAGCTTGGCAAAAAGCTTTATTTTGAGCCGCGCCTTTCAAAAAGCGGTATCATCAGCTGCAACACCTGTCATAATCTAGGGCTTGGCGGCACAGACGGCGTCTCAGCAGCCATAGGGCATCGCTGGACGGTAAATCCTCATCATCTTAACTCGCCAACCGTGTATAATTCGGTGTTAAACACAACTCAGTTTTGGGATGGGCGTGCAGGAACGCTAGCCGATCAAGCCAAAGGACCTATCGAAGCAGAGCCTGAAATGGCCACACCGGCTAAACTCGCTGTGGAAAAAATCGCTTCACTGCCTGAATATGTGGCAGAGTTTAAGAAAATTTATGGCAAAAGTGGCGTGAGCTTTGATAATATCGCCGATGCGATTGCAAATTTTGAGCGCACGCTGATTACACCTTCAAGGTATGATTTGTTTTTAGAAGGCGATGAAAAAGCACTCAGTAAAGACGAGCAAAAGGGGCTGAAACTCTTTATCGACAAGGGTTGCACCGCCTGTCATAATGGCGTGAATTTAGGCGGGTCTATGCAGGCTTTTGAAGTGGCGAATAAATATAAATTTGCGAATTTAGGCGATTTTAAGGGCGATAAAAATGGCATGGTCAAAACGCCTACTTTGCGCAATATCGCAGAAACTGCGCCTTATTTTCACAATGGCGCGATTTGGGATTTAAAAGAAGCGATTAAAGAAATGGGAAGCACGCAACTTGGCATTGACATTAGCGATAAAGAGGCTGCGAGCATTGAGAAGTTTTTACACGCTTTAACGGGCAAAAAGCCTGAAACTATTTATCCGCAACTACCTATTTCTACGCAAAAAACACCAAAGCCAGAGCTTTAAAATTCGGGGCAAAAGCCCCGTTAAATCATCTTTAATCTATCATTTAAATTTATAATTACAAGATTTTTTAAAATTTCAAATCCACAACTAGCGCAATCAAATTTATTTTTTAAAGAGTTTAAAAAGCTTGCTTTCTTTAAAAAAAAACTTGGGAGAGTTTTTAAATTTCACAAAAAGGCGGTAGAACTTGGTGTGAGAAATTTTTGTATGAATTTTACTAAAAAAAGAGCCAAAAAGCTTCTCATCAACTTGGCGCAAAAGATGATTTGAAAGTGAATTTTTATATGTGATTTCAAATTTATAAGGCAGGTAAAAAACCGCATTAAGCGTGATTTTTTTGCGCGCATACTGAGTTTTTGCTTTTAAACTCTGCTTGTTTTGATCTAAATTTTTTTTATTAAAATTTAGAGATTTTAACGCGTTTTGCTGTTTTTCAAATACTTTTAATCTCTCATAAAATTGCACATGATTTTTTTCTCTATTGTCTAAATAGCCATTTTGATTAGGATTTGTATGCCAAAAATGAAGCGCATAAAGCCCATAACTCACCCCTTCAAGCCCAAGCAAACTAAAAAGCGCTCGAAAGCCCTTAAATTCACTAAATTCCCAGCTTCTGCTATCAAAACACAAATCGCGCGGCAAGCACTCAAACTCGCTCGTTTCTTGTAAAAAACGCAGCAAAAACTCAAAATCTTCATATCCATGCCCGATAAAGCTCTCATCATAGCCGCCAAGAGCCTCAAATTTCGCTTTATTAAAAAGCACAAGGCTTGAAGCGCGGGCGAAATTTTGCACATATTTTCTTTGCGCACGCGCTAAATCACTTTGTGCTAAAACATCCCATAAAATAGGCTCTTGCGTGCTAAAAAACTCACTTGCTTCTTTGTTTAAATAAAGACAAGGCAGCATTAAAAACTCATTTTCATTGCCCGCGATATCTTTTGCAAGGCTTAAATCAAGCAGCTTTTTAAGCGTGCTTAAAGATAAAAAGCAGTCTGCATCTAAAAATAAAATGACTTTCGCATTTGCCTGTAAAGCGCCAAAATTCCTACATTGAGCCAAGCTAAAAGCCTTGTTTAAAAACTGCTTTTCATCCCTAAAATATCTATGACCTTGTTTTATAATAAGCTCTTTTAAATCCTTATTTTCAGCACTTGAAAAGCCTTCGATGAAAATAAATTCTATCCTTTCATCACTTTGATAAAAACGTGCTTTATTTTCAATGCGCTGGGCTATAAATTCTCGCTCTTTGCTCAGTCCAAAAGGCACGATAATGCTAAGCTTGGGCTTTGAATCATCCTTGAAATTGAACATTTTCATCCTTTGTTTTTAATCATTTTCGCGCTAAAAACGGCGCTGTTTTGTCCTTTAAAATTTCAAGCATTTTAAATTTCATCTTGTTTTAAAAGCAAAATTTTACCCTTTTGCGTGCTTAAAAAGCCTTCATTTTTAAGCTCTTTAAGCACGCGAGATAAAGATTGTGCGGGCGTATTAAGCTCACTTGCAATTTGTCTTTGGGTTAAAACTTCTAGTCTTTTTTCATTTAAAATCAAAAAATGCTTCAGCTTTTCTTTAAGCTCGAGCGAGTTTGCTCTTAAGTCTTGTTCTAAAATATTTATCTTTTCAAACAATGATGCAATCATCATAAAAGCAAAATGAATGTCCTTTTTACAAAGCTCTTCAAAGTCTTTGAATTTAAACTCCAAAATTTCACATTTACTTTCACAAATGCCACTTGCAGGATAGTTAATGCCCTTAAATGCGGGCATTTCAGCAATGAAACTTACTGGCGTGAAAAAGTGCAAATGAAGCTCTTTAAATTTATTCAAGCTCTTAAAAACTCGCACCTTGCCCGCAAGCAAAAGGAAAAAATGCTGCGCTTTCTCGCCCTCGTAAAATAAAATATTGTCCTTTTGATAAGTCTTTTTTGTGCCGATTTTTTCTAAAATTTTTATATAATCTTGCATTTTTTAGTCCTTGAAATGTAATTTTAACATAAATCAATTTTTCTTTAACCTTTTTTGTTTATACTTTTTAAAAAATTTAAAGGATGAAAAATGAATTTCAGCACAAAATCAAACGAAATTGATAAAAAAAGTATCGATAAATTGATGCAAATTTTTTACGAAAAAGTAAGAAAAGATGAGCATTTAGGTCCTATTTTTAACGCAAAAGTAGGCACAAGCGATGAAGAGTGGGCAAAGCACAAGGATAAAATCAGTAATTTTTGGCAAGGTATGCTTCTTGGTCAAGGCAATTACACAGGTCAGCCAATGAAAGCACACATCGAGCTTGATCCTTTTCCACGCGAGTATTTTGACATTTGGCTCAATCTTTTCTCGCAAAGCCTAGATAGTGTTTTTAATGAAGAAAACAAACAAATCATTCTCACAAGAGCGCAAATGATAGCCAGAAATTTTCAAAATATTATGTATGCGGGCAGAGCATAAAATTATCATTAAATAAATGTTTAAAAAGAATTTTTTATGATATAATAAACATTAAATTAATAGGGCTTTAAGGATAAAAAATGCTTCCTAAATGGGATAATTCTTATAGTGTCAATAATGCAAAAATCGATCAAGAGCATAAAAAACTTTTCGAACTTGCCGCTGAAGTAGAAAAAATTTGGGACAGACCCGTCAAAACAGGCGATGTTAAAAGCTTATTGGCTGAGTTTTTTAACTATATGAAAGAGCATTTTCACAACGAAGAAGAATATATGCAAACTATCGGTTTTCCTGAGCTTAGCGAGCATAAAAAAATCCATAAAGAAATTATACAAACGATGATTGACTTGATCAAAGGCATAAAAACAACGAATGATTTAAAAGAAAAACTTTATCTCATCGTCAAAAAATGGCTTTTAGAGCATATTTTATATGAAGATATGAAAGTGGCAAAATGGAGAAAAGAAGCCCTTTCAAATGATGAGGGCAGCGGACTAGAGTTTGAAGAATATGAAGAAGGCGAAGAAAATAAAATCTATCTTTATATCTGCGGCTGCGAAAAAAAGGTGCATGATGTGCCTTATGGCGTGCATAAAAAAATTCAAGAAGGCGCAAAATTTCGCTGCAAATCTTGCAAGCAGGACATCAAATTTTTCAAAACAACTTAAAGGATTTCAATGAAAAAAGCAAAATTATCATCTTGTTATTTTAGATTAAGCGCGGATTTAAAAAAGCGACTTGATGAGCTGAGTAAAAGCTCGAAAAAACCAAAATCTCACATTATTATCGAAGCCTTGGAAAGCTATTTGAGCGAGGGTGAGGACTTTTCTTTTGCAATTGAAGCTTTAGAAGAGCTTAAAGATGGAGACTTTAAAAAAGCCGGCAAGAAAATTGACAAGGTGGTTAAGAAGCTAAAGAGCTGAGTTTTGTTGTAATAATTTAAAATTAATCCAAATTTAAGAGCTTGGCTTATTTTATTTGCTGTGTTGCCTATTTTAAATAATTTGAATTTATAGATGTATTAATATTTGTGAAATTGTATCTTTTAAAAAATAGAATAATTTTAATCTTCGCTCATCATTTTCTAATCTAGCAGTTAAATTTTTTCAATTCACTTTGCGTTTGATGAATATACCTTGAGATTAAAATCAATTTTAATGTGTTGATTTTGAGCTTGTAAATTTATAGGCAAATTGATTTTAAGGATATTTTGATAATTTTTGAGCGTGTCAATGAAAGCGTAGAAATTTTTTGGATCGTTTAAAGTGGCAGAAATTTGATATTTGCTTAGCAAATAAGGCTCATTTTGCGCGATATTATTTTTTGCGTTATTGCTTGTAAAAGTGCTATTTGTGGTATTTTCATCTATAAAATTATCATTTTGCGCGTTATTTGAAAGATTGATATTTTCAATAAAATTCTCATTATTATTCGCGCCGCTGTTTTTAAGGCTATTTTCAAGGCTATTATTTTTAGTATCACTTGCTAAGTCATTTTTAGCACCTTGTAATACGCCTTTAAAAGTCTTTATCGCGTTTAAATCCGCCTTTAAAGGATAAATTTTTTCAAGTTTCACATCATCAAAAAACTGCTTCAAAAAGGCGCTTAAATCCGCTTCCTTAAAGCCTGCGTCAAAATGCGCGAAAATTTGCTTATTATCATTTTGAAGCTTTGAAAGCCTTTGCTCGCTTTGATTGAATTTATGCGCTACATTGCGTGTGATAGTGTTTTGCGAGCTGAGCCTTAAATTTGTATTTTGATAAGCCTTGAGAGTGGGGATGATGAAAATGAGGATTAAAAAAGCACAAAAAAGCACAAAACCAAGGCTGCAATAAAGCATTTTGTTTAAATTTAAATCGCCAAAAATTTTATTTTTCATTGTTTGTTCTCGTTGATGATTTGATTGATATTGACAAACCTAAACCAGCCATTTTCCAAAGGATAAAAGCTTACATTGCTCTCATCAAAAATGCTTTTTAAAGGCGTTTGAACGAGCAAAATAAAAGCTTCTTTTGTAGGCGTGATACCGCGCAACTCTAAAAGATCTTTATCCATTAACAAAGCTTCAAGCTTAATAGAGCCCGAGTTGATGACAAAATCAAAGATATTTTTAATGATGAGCTTGATTTTTTCATTATCATCTTCAAGCTTTAAAGCTAAAGCTAGGCGCGTGCTTAAAAGCTCATACGCTGCATCATTTTGCTCGCTCTGCCTTGTCATTGAAGCAGCGTCTTTTTTGCTTCGCTCAAGTGCAGCACTAGCAAACAAATAAGAGCTTAAAATATACATATAAAGCCCTAAAATAATAGCGCCAGCAAAAAGATAAAAGCCTGTCCAAATGCGAGCAAAAAGGCTTAAAGCAGGCTTTATCTTAGGCTTTGTGAAGCTAAAAGTCATATTTTAAGCTCCTTTCTCATCAAGTCATTCATCAAATCAAGGCTGTCAATGCTGATGAGCTTAGGCTTGAGATAAATTTCACCTTCGATATAATCAAGCGCAGTTTGACTCATATTCTCATCATCAAAAATCAGCATTTCATCGATGAAGCTGCCTTTATAAAGCTCGTTGTTGTAAAATTCATTCACCGCCTTAAATACAAAGGCATTCATTTGCATATCGTTACCAAAATTACTCAAATCATCGTTATTTTCAGAATATTTAATATCATCTAGTTTTTCATTCAGCATTTTATCAAGCGCGTTTAAGTCAATATCTTTAGAATTTAAATCACTGGGCGCGTCTTCTTCGTCTTTGTCACTCAGCTTGGCTTGAAATTCGTTATCTTCAGGAGCTAGATCAAAAAAGCTGCCAAAAAGAATTTCTTTGCCCCTTACTATCATCACAGCTATAAGGCTTGAATGCCTATAAACACAAAGGCTGATTTTATCTGCGCTCAAATTTTGCTTGCTGGCTAAAAAATATAAAAGCGCTAAAGGAGAATATGTAAAATCAAGCCCGCCAAAGTCTTCAAAGTCCTTGCAAAGCGCGTCTAAATAATTGCTTGCAATAAAAAGCTCTGCGTTATTTATGGATAAAAGCTTGACATTTTTTACATTCACGCCAAATTTTTCAAGCTCTTTGACATTTAAAGTCGGTACAAGTCCTTGTGCAAGGCAAGTGCAAAGACACGATGTATAAGAAATTTGATAATCTTTGCTTAAGGATTTGATATATTCAAAAGCCTTAGTTCTATCTTCGAAGCTCTTTTCAAAGGTATTTACAAGCTTGTGATTTTTAATGGAATGTGCTCTAATGCTTATTTGCTTTTTATCAATAATCACGCAAATTAAAAGCTGCAGCATAAACTGCCTTATAGAAAAATTCATTTTCACCTCATCAAAAGCTATCTTCTTTTGCAATTTTAGCAAATTTTTCTTGCAAAAATGCTTTTGCCTCATCTTTTTCTAAATTTTGTATATCAAAAGGCTCACTAAGACTATAAACAATGTGGCTAAAGGGCTTGGGTAAAATCATTTCATCCCAGCTTTTAAACTGCCAAAAGCGGCTCGCTTCGTAATTTATGATGCGAATTTTTACTTTCATTTTTTGAGCGATGATGATGGCTCCGTCTTTAATGCTGAGCTTTGGACCCCTTGGACCATCAGGAGTAATCACTACATAATTTTTTTCTAAAAGCACATTAAAAGCTTCTTTAAGTGCTGTTTGTGCGCCCTTTGAACTGCTGCCCCTAATGGTATTTATACCAAAAAATTTGATATTTCTAGCGATAAACTCTCCATCTTTATGCCTTGAAATCATCACAAAAGCCTTTTTATCTTTAGGATAAAAATGCCTGAAAATAAAGGGCATCAAGGCTAAACGGCTGTGCCAAAATAAGATCACGCAAGGATTTAAATCATCCAAAACCCCTTTAAAGCTTTTTTTACAGCTTAAATACAAAAGCCATTGAAGCAAAAAAATCAAAAAAGGTAGTAGTGTGAATTTAAACCACTTCCCCATAAAGCACCATTCTTTTAGGATTTGTGATTTTAACCCTTTTAATCTTGCCTAAAAGCTCCTCACTCCCTTGAGTTTGCACTAAAAAATTTGTATTGCTACGCCCTGCGACTGCATTTCCGGCGCGAAGTTCTTCAAAAAGCACTTCAAATTCCACATTTTTTTTCTCAGCCACGATTTCATCTAAAATTTCAGCGTGGCGACTTTGCAAATGCGTGAGCCTTCTTGAAGCCACACTAGGCTCAATTTGCCCGCTCATTGAAGCTGCTGCAGTTAGGGGGCGCTTGGAGTATTTAAAGGAAAAAATTTGCTCAAAACGCACTTTTTCAATCACATCCATAGTCTCTTCAAAGTCTTTTTCGCTCTCATTTGGAAAAGCAACGATAATGTCGGTTGAAATGCTAGCCTGCGGGCAAAGTTCTTTAAGCTTAAAGGCGCGGTTTAAATACCACTCTTTAGTGTAGCCTCTTTTCATCAGCTTTAAAATCTCATTTGAGCCACTTTGTAAGGGCATGTGCATGGCTTTGCAAATTTTATCATTGCTTGCAAAAACTTTAAGAAATTTATCATCCATATGCAAAGGATGAGGGCTTGTAAAACGAAGTCTTTCAAGTCCATCAATTTCACTCAGTCTTTCTAATAAGTCCGCAAAGTCCATTTTATCATGTGCGTTTGAAAAGCGCTTGCCATAATTATTCACATTTTGCCCGAGCAAAAAGATCTCTTTCACACCCCTTTGGGCCGCCTTTTTAGCTTCATTATAAATAATTCTAAAAGGTATAGAAACCTCATCGCCTCTAGTGTGTGGCACGATGCAATAGGTGCAAGCCTTATCACAACCTATGGAAATATTGATAAAAGTTTTATAAGGGCTACTTCTAAAGTCCTCAAAATCAAACTCGCTCTCATCATAAGCGATATCCACACCCAGAAATTTAGGCGTATTCACAGCCTGCGTGATTTTAGATATATTTCTAGCGCCTAAAACAAAATCCACGCTTGGAGCGCGTTTAAAAATTTCTTTTCCCAAATGTGAAGCCGTGCAGCCGCAAACGCCAATTTTAGCGCCCTTTTTCTTTACCTTTTCAAAGCCGCCCACTTCGGAAAAAAGCTTATGCACGGGCTTTTCGCGCACCGAGCAGGTGTTGATTAAAATCAAATCGGCTTCTTTAATATCCTGCGTTAAAGAATAATTTTCTTTCTTTGAAAGCTCGGCGATGATATGCTCGCTGTCTCTTACATTCATCGCGCAGCCTAAGGTCTGTATAAAGAGCTTTTTACTCAAAGTATATGCACCTCATACATAAAATCATCATCATCAAGCCCGTATTTAACGACTCTGTGATAAATGCTAATGCCCTTTTTTTCAAAATGTTTGACAAGATTTAGCAAATCTTTGTGCGAATTTTCTTTATCAAAATAAAAGAAATTCTGCCCTTCCTTAAGTGCTTCCTCAACCTTTTCTAAAGTCGTTGTTTTGGGTTTTTCATTCGGTAAAGCCCTTGCGATTTTTAAGTCCATTTTGCTTCCTTATTATTTACGAATTTGTAATTTTAGCAAATTTTACTTTTAATTAAACTTATTTATTATACAATTTTAATCTACAAATTTTCTTTCATTAGAAAAAATTCACAAAAAAGGTAGCTTCAAGTATGGAAAAAATCACGGATATCATAGAATCAATTGCCAATGAAAAGGGACTTGATTTAAATGAAGTGAAAGAAAGAGTCAAACTTGCTTTAATCAACACCGCAAAGCGCGTTTATGGCGAGCAGTATGAGTTTTTTATCGAGCCAAAAACACTTAATCTTTTTCAAAAAATTCAAGTTGTGGCTGATGATGATGAGAGATTAAAAGAAAATCCAGAAAGCTTCATAGCCTTAAGCAAGGCAAGAACTGAAGCTAGCGATATAGAAATAGGAGATGAACTCACTTATGAATGTAGCCTTGAAAATTTAGGAAGAACAGCTGTAAATACGCTTCACAAGGAGCTTGAATATCACATTCAAAAGCTTTTAGAAGATACTGTGCTTAAAAAATATCAAGAAAAGCTTAATAAAATAGTCTTTGGCTCTGTAGTGCGCGTGGATAGTGAGGAAAATACTTTCGTAGAAATTGATGAAATTCGCGCTTTTTTGCCGCGTAAAAACCGCATTAAAGGCGAGAAATTTAAGGTAGGCGATGTGCTAAAAGCTGTGATTCGCCGTGTATTTACCGATAAAAATGGCATTAGAATGGAGCTTAGTCGTACTAGTCCTAAATTTTTAGAAGCACTTTTAGAAGCTGAAGTGCCTGAGATAAAAGATGAAATGATTAAAGTCGTAGCGGCTGCAAGGATTCCTGGCGAGCGCGCTAAGGTGCTTTTAAAAAGTGAGCGCGCAAATGTCGATGCAGTGGGTGCAACCGTGGGTCAAAAAGGCGTTAGAATTAACGCTGTGAGTAAAGAACTTCACAATGAAAATATAGACTGCATAGAATTTAGCGATGAAAGCGCCATTTTAATAGCGCGCTCACTTGCTCCAGCCATCATCAGCTCGGTAAAAACTGAAGTAATCAAAGAAGTTGTGGAGGGCGAAGAAGTAGAGATTAAAAAGGCTTTTGTGAGCCTAAATAGCGAGCAAAAAAGCAAAGCCATAGGCAAAAATGGTATTAATATCCGCCTAGCTTCTATGCTTACAGGCTTTCAAATCGAGCTTATAGAGCTTGGAGCAAAAATAAAAGAAGAAAAAAAAGAAGAAAAAAATAACGAAGAAGCACTCAAAAATCTTGAAAATTTATTCAAAAATGTGTGAGCGCATTTGTTTTTTAAAATTTGAAGAGATTAAAATTTAAAAAAATTCAAATCAATCTTTTAATTTCTTATCACTAAAAGCTTCATCGATGAATTGATCTCATCGTTAATAAAGTCCTGATTTATCAAGCTTTCAAGCTCTTTTTCATTAAAAGGAATTTGAGCCATTTTTAAATGCCACGAAGCATTTTCTAATGCTTCTTTGCGGCTTCTTTTGACTATTCTCGTTTCTTTAAAAATTTTTTTATGAAATTTGATATTTTTTTGGTTTAAAAAATCTTCTAAATCCAGCGAGTTTTTAGGTTCTTTTGTGATATTTAAGCCCTTTAAAATAAAATCTATAAGTGAGCTTTGGCGCTTTTTCGCCCAATTAAGATAAATTTTATCTTTAGCTAAGCTTAAAAAGGCTTCATAGTCGTTAAAGTCTGCTAAACTCGCTGACATACTTAAAAAAGCAAGGTCAAATTGATTTTGCGTAAAATTTTGGGCAAAGTCTTTGAAACTTGAATGAATGATATTGATATTTTTTGCATTTTGGCTGTCTTTTTGTAAAATTTCAAGCATAGCTTTGGAGCTGTCAAGAGCGCTTAAATGGCGGGCTTTTTTTGCTAAATGAATGCTCCAAACTCCTGTGCCACAGCCTATATCAAGGATAGATTTATCTTTAAAGTCTATATTTAAGCGAGCAAGCTCTTTAAAAACTTCTTTTTGCAAGGTGTTTAAATTAGGGCTAAAACGCGCGTAATTTTTAGCCTTTTCATCCCATAAATTCATTACAAATCCTAAATTTTAAGCAAATTTAAACATAAAAATGTTACAATTGATTAAATCTAAAAAGGAGACAAAATTAAAATCAGTGCAAGAAATCAGCTCAAAGGCAAAATCATCGAAATTGAGCAAGGTGCGGTCAATGGTATCGTAAAAATCGACATCGGCAATGGCAATATCATCAGTGCTAGCATTTCAATGGATGCGATCAATGAACTTGGACTTAAAGTGGGCGAAAACGCAACCGCTATCATCAAAGCAAGCTCTGTAATGGTTGGTGTTTAAACACGCTTTTATGAATAAATTTAAATTCTAAAGTCAAAACATGATAGATATCAAACTCATCGAGCATATTTTCAAAGCTGCTTCCATAAGCCGTTGGAATGATTATCCAAGAATGGCAAATTTAGTCGAGCTTGATAAACAAGCGCATAAATTTATCATCGCTTATTTCATCGCCAAAATGGAAAAAAATGTCAATATGAGAGCCATTATTGAAGGTGGGATTTTTGAGTTTTTAAGCCGCGTTGTCGTTACTGACATACGCCCTGATGTCTATCATGAAATCGTGCGACAAAAAAAAGATAAGGTCAATGCCTGGGTTTTAAGCAAGATAGAGCCTTTGTGCGAGCATATAGAAAAAGGTGAGTTTTTAACGCGCTTTAAGGCTTATTTAAGCGACAAAGCTTATGAAAAAGAAAGGCTCATCTTAAAAGCAGCTTCATATTTTGCGACAAAATGGGAATTTAATATCATTTATCAAACTTCATCTTTTTTAAGCGATATTGATGAGATTAAGCAAAAAGTGGATGAGGAGCTCGAAGATTACTACGAGCTGATAGGGGCTAGAAAGATTGCTTTAAATCAAAAGGTGGCTAAAATCATCGATCTAAGCGGACGCCTTCGCTTTCAAAAGCGCTGGGCGCAAACGCCTCGTATCCCAGAAACTGCAGTACTGGGGCATATGCTTGTGGTGGCGATTTTAAGCTATTTTTACTCGCTTGAGATTAAAGCTTGTGAAAAAAGGCTTGAAAATAACTTCTTTTGCGCTCTATTTCACGATTTACCAGAAAGCTTAACAAGAGATATTATAAGCCCTGTAAAATACGGCATTGATGGACTGCATGAGCTCATTGGCGAGTATGAAATGAAGCTTATAAATGAAAAAATCTTGCCTTTTGTCCCCAGTGATTTTAGGGCTGAGTTTGCCTATATTTTAGGCATTCGCAAAGATAATGAGACTAATAAATTTATAAAAAACGAGTTTGAAAATAGAATTTTTAAAAATCAAATTTCAAGTGCTTATAGCGGAAGTTTAGACGCTGTAAATAGCGATGAATACGCAGCTATCGATGGTAAGGCGTTAAAATACTGTGATAAACTTGCAGCCTTTATTGAAGCAGGACTTTCTATAAGCTATGGGGTGCGCTCAAAAGAGCTTGAAAATGGCTTTTGGGATATGTTTGAATTTTTTAAGGAAAAGCCAAGCATTAATGGTGTGAATTTTTACAGGCTTTGTGAAGAACTTGTGAAATATTTTAAAATCCAAAAGGTGTGGTGATTTAGCACAAATATAGCGCGTTTGAGTGCGTGATAATTTATTTTCAAATTTTACTCTACTAAAAAACTATAGATTGCTTTGCTTCTTGCAATGACTCAGCTATTGTCAATGATAAATTTTAATCATTTTACATATGAAATTTAAAGTCCTGTCATTGAAAGATTTGCTTGCAACGCGTGGTAATTCATTCTTTGATTTTGTTATTAATATAAATCAAAGCCCTGCAATGACGCATTTAATCGATTAATTTTTATTTATCTAATCCTTTTTACTTTTAAACTCTTTTTCAAGCCTTTTAGCTTCAAAATAAAATTTCACATATCCG
>CAKVAF010000010.1 GCA_934718785.1 uncultured Campylobacter sp.
TGCTAAGCTCTTGTGCGAGTTTATCAAGTTTAGTGCGATTTTCATCACTCACAAAGTCGCTTAAAATGTGAAAGATATAACCTTCACTTTTTTCATCATCGCTTAAATCGTTGTAGTTTAGGAGTTTGTAATTATTATAAGTAGATTTTATTTTATCATCTAAATTTATAGAGTTGTTAAAAATTTCGTTATGTGTTAAATTTAAAGAATTTTTATCAGCGCTAGAGTTTTTGAGATTTTCTAAATTTTGGGAATTTTCTTTAGAATAGATTAAGATAAAATGAAACTTAAAAATATGGAAAAATGGGACTTTAAACGACTTTTTTGTTTCACCGGTGGGAAAATTTGTTCCTCTGGTGGCACTTTTTGTTCCTCCTGTGGAACAAAATTCTCTTTAAGTTTTGTTTTTTAAGTTTAGAGCGATTTTTGGCTTAAGTTTTCTGCGAAACTTAAATTAAGGTTATTTTAAATATAAGTTTTCTATTTGTGGATAATTTTTGATTTTTATTTTCTATTTTGTTCTAAACTATGGAATAAATTGTATTTTTATGGTATAATTATGGAGTTTTTGGTGGAGAGTAAAAATGAGTGAGAAAATAGAAAAAAAATTCAAAATTTGAATGATAAGAAAGATAAACATCAAATTATTTATAGACACGAAAATTCTATTTTAATATAGTGATGGAAGTACAGAAAATATTGAGAAATTTGTTATTGCAAAAGAAAAAAACAAAAGAAGGTTTTATCAAGCTTTTTGTGGATAATTTATATTATCTTGTAAATCTTGATAATATAGAGAAAACGCTTTTTTTTATTATTCTTTCGAAAATGGATTATAAAAATGTAATTTTTTTTGATAGGTCTTTGCGAAAGGCTATTATTGATAGTAAATTAATAGCTAGAACGAGTTTATATCCCAAAACTCCTTACGACTCACCGCATCCACGCCCGTTGTCGGCTCATCTAAAAAAAGAATTTTAGGCGCGTGAATCAAAGCACAACAAAGCGCTAATTTTTGCTTCATACCCCAGAAAGAGCTTTAGCGCGCCTATTTTTAAATGGCTCAAGTGCCTTAAAAATAGGCTCAATAAGCGCATAACCCTTATCAATACTTGTGCCAAATAAGCAAGCAAAAAAGTCTAAATTTTCATACACGCTAAGATCTGTAATAAAGGCTAAAAGTGCCCGGCATATAGCCTATTTGTGAGCGAATTTGTGCGTAGTCTTTGACTAAATCAAGTCCTAAAACTTTAGCTGCGCCACTACTTGGCAAAAGCAAGGTCGTAAGAATGCGAAAAAGCGTGCTTTTGCCCGCTTCATCAGGTCCTATAATGCCAAAAATTTCGCCTTGCTTGACATTAAAGCTGATATTTTCAAGGATTTTTTTATCCTTAAAGCTCTTATTTATCGCCTTTGCTTCTATCACATTCATTGTAAGTTTTATTAATGTGTAAGTTTGATTTCGCCATAACTGCCGATTTTTAAAAAACCGTCATTTTTAACATCGATTTTGACTGCATAAACAAGATTTTTGCGCTCATCTTTACTCATAATCGTCTCGGGTGTAAACTCAGCCTGAGAGCTGATAAAGCTTACAACGCCTTCATATTCTTTGTAATCATCGCCAAAATCACTATAAACCTTGATTTTATCGCCTAATTGAATGCGCGTTAAATCTGTATCGATAATGTAAGCTTTAAGCCTTAAAGTATCGGTGTTTGCGATTTTAAAAAGAGCTTTTGCAGGGCTGCTAAGCTCGCCTGCGAAGGCATATTTTTCAAGCACTTGCCCAAAAATTGGCGAAGTGATGTGCGCTTTTTTGATATTATCTTCTATGATTTGTATTTGAATTTGCGTTTTGGCTATGTCTGCGTCTAAGGCTTCATTGTTTAAGCTCATTGATGAGAGTTTAGAATTGATTTCTTTGCTGATGAGTAAAAATGCTGAATTTGTATCATCTAGGCTTTTTTTGTGCTGGTTCCGCTTTGATAAAGATTTTGTGCGCGCTTAAGCTCTCTTTGCGCGGTGTCAAGCTGCTCTTGTAAAGGCGCAATTTGCACTTGAATATCACTTTTTAGCATTTAGTGCCTTGATTTGCTCTTTAAGCGCGGCTAAATTAAGCTCAAGCTGCGTAGTGTCAATCAAACCCACAAATTGATTTTGTTCTAAAATCTCGCCCTCGCTTAAATTTAAATCAATAATTTTACCGCTAATCTCGCTTGAAACGATGATTTCATCACTTTCAAAAATGCCCATCGCATCAAATTTATTATCATTTGAACAAGCCAAAAGGCTCAAAGCCATTACAAAAGACGCGCCTGCGTTTAAATATTTTTTAAAAACACTGAAATTTAAAGCTCTTAAAAATAAATTTTTCATTTCATTTCCCATAAATTTAAAATTTGCTTGATATTAAAAACTTGCATTAAAAACTGCACCTTAGAAAAATTCATCTCGAGGCGCGTGGCGTTAAGTTTATTGATATCAGTTAAAAAGTCATTGACACTCAGTGTGCCATTTTGCATTTTGCTTTGTGAAATTTTTGTGATTTTTTCTTGCAAGGCAGTGATTTTCTCATTTTGCTTATATTTTTCAAGCAAAGAAAGTGCCTGTGCTCCAGCTTCAACGAGTAAAATTTTAGTATTTAATACAAACTCATCTTGCAAGGCATTAATTTGTAGCTTTTGCACGCGGCGCAGCTGCTCTTGCTCTTTGTGTGAATAAAGATTACTAAAATCCCAGCCCAGTCTAAGCCCAGCGATATAGTAACTCTTAAAACGATTATCGAGCATATTAAGCCCCGGACGCCCATATCCAGCTTGCGCGTAAGCTTCTAAATAAGGCAAGTTTTTAGCATTTTCAAGCTCTTTAGATCTTTATATCTCGCTTTTTTTGGCTTCAAAATACCCCATTTCAGGGCGTTTGTCTAAAATTTTATTTTCTAAATTGCCTATAGTACTGAGATAAAGCGTGCTTTGCTTGATATCTGGCAAAATAAGCTCATACTCATTTGCTTGCAAATTTGTAAGCTTTGAAAGTGTGTAAAAAGTAGCAAGTTTTTGATGATAAAGTTCTTGTTTGCTCGTTTTTGCATTTAAAATTTCAATTTCTATGCGCTCTAAATCATCCTTACTTGCGACGCCATTACTCAGCAAATTTCTAATATAGCGCTCATTTTTACTCAGCTCGCTTAAATGAAGCGCATTTTGCTTTTCTTGCAAATTTAAAAGAAGCAAGGAAAAATAAGCATTGATGATGGCTTGTTGCACCTTATAAAGCTCATTTTCAAGCTGAGCGCTTGCATAGCTTTTTTGTGCCAAGGTTGCAAAGTCAAGCAAAGGCTGTGAAAGCTCGATATAATTGATCTTTTTTCATCTCTTCATAATTGATATTAAGCGCGCTTGGCAATGTAAAAGGCAGCTTCGTAACATCGCTTTGATAGCTTGCTTTTGCACCAAGCTTTAAATGGGGGATGAAATTTTTATTGAGCCTATTAAGATTAAGATCAAGCGCTTCATCAATGAGCTTTTGATTTTTATGCAAAGGATAGTGAATGCGCGCTTTTAAAATGCTTTCTTCAAGGCTTAGCGCGGGCTTTTCACTTTGCTTGATGGCTTGCTTGGCAAAAAGAGTGCTTAAAAAAATCAAAAAAACAAAAACTTTTTTTATCAAAATTTATCCTTTTAAATTTCATAAAGATTATAGCATTTTTTCAAAAATTTGAAATTTTCTTTAAATTTCATCAAAAAGTGCGCCGGCTTTTTCATAATGAGCCACTCTTATAGGCTCATTGTTTTCATTCACAAATACAACTTTAGGTTTGAAATTTTTAGCTTCTTCAAAATTTAAATTTGCATAAGCCATAATGATGATTAAATCATTTTTACTCACTAACCTTGCGGCTGCTCCATTTAGACAAATCTCGCCTGCACCTCCAGCAATGGCGTAAGTTTCAAAACGCGCACCATTATTAAGATTTACAATTTCGAGCTTTTCATACTCTAAAATGCCACTCAGCTCTAAAAGTGCTTTATCTATGGTGATTGAGCCTATATAATCAAGCCTAGCATCACTGACCTTAGCCCTGTGAATTTTAGCTCTAAGCATAGAAATTTGCATATTTTAATCCTTTTTATATAAAAAATTATCAATGAGCCTTGTTTTGCCTATAAAGACTGCAAGTGCTATAAGAGCATTATTTTCAATACTCTTAATAGGCTTTAAATAGGAAAAATCAACGATTTCAATATAATCAACGCGCGCAAGTGGCTCTTTTTCTATAAACTCTTTCATTTTTAAGATGATATTCGCACAGTCTTTTTCGCCATTTTTAATCAAATCCTTGGCTAAATTTAAAGCCTTGCTCAGCACTAAAGCAGCTTCAAGCTCGGACTTACTTAAATAGCTATTACGTGAGCTTTTAGCAAGAGCATTTGGCTCTCTTATAGTCTCACAAAGCTTGATTTGCAAATCAAAATTTAAATCCCTTACCATCGCTGAAACAATAGCGCATTGCTGCGCATCTTTAAGCCCAAAATAAGCAACATCAGGCTTTACAAGATTAAAAAATTTAGCCAAAATAGTGCAAACGCCACGAAAATGCCCCTCACGCTTTGCTCCACATAAATAATCACCCAAATTTTTAACATCCACAAAAGAGCAAAAGCCCTGTGGATAAAGCTGATTTGCATTTGGTGCAAAGACGATATCCACGCCATTGTCCGCACATAAGGCGCAATCTTTTTCTAAATCGCGCGGATAATTTGCTAAGTCTTCATTTGCGCCAAATTGCATAGGATTGACAAAGATAGAAAGCACGACTTTATCATTACTACGCGCAGCTTTAACAAGGCTTAAATGCCCCTCGTGCAAATAACCCATCGTCGGCACGAAACCTATGCTTAAATTTAGGGCTTTATAAGCCTTAATCTCTTCTTTTAATTCTTCAATATCCTTGATAATTCGCATTTTGCTTCCTATTTTAGCGCGCTAATGACGCTTTCATCAATATTAAATTCATGCTCTTTTGCTGGAAAGCTTTTATTTTTAACTTCTTTGATAAATTCGCTAAAGCCCTTTATATAAGCTTCTCTAGCGTTTTGAAAAACTTTTACAAATTTAGGCTTAAAATCCGTATTTAACCCCAAAATATCTTGCATAACAAGCACTTGTCCATCGCATTTTGCGCCCGCTCCTATGCCAATAACTGGGATTTTCACGCTTTGAGAGATTTTAGTGCCCAAAGCCTCAGGCACACATTCAAGTAAAATCGCAAAAGCACCTGCTTTTTCCACAGCGCGCGCATCATCTAAAATGCTCTGTGCGGCTTCAAGGCTTTTACCTTGCACTTTAAAGCCGCCTAAGGTATTTAAAAACTGCGGCGCAAGCCCGATATGAGCCATCACAGGAATGCCTGCTTCAAAAATAGCTTTAATGTGTGGGGCAAAATTTATCCCACCTTCAAGTTTCACAGCATTTGCTCTTCCTTTTTGAATGAGCTTACCCGCATTTTTTACAGCATCATAAACGCTGGTTTGATAAGACATAAAGGGCAAATCAGCGATCAAGAAAGTATTTTTAACGCCTCTGCTCACAGCCTTTGTGTGATGAATCATTTCAGCCATACTCAAAGACAAAGTATCTTCTAAGCCCAGCATCACCATAGCCAAAGAATCACCGATGAGTATTATATCAACACCCACTTTATCTAAAATTTTTGCACTCGTGTAATCATAAGCTGTAATCATCGTTATTTTTTCATGATTTTGCTTTAAAGCCTGTAAGCTTGCTACTGTGTGTTTCATTTTGTGCCTTTGAAGCCTGTTGATTAACTAGACTTGATTTAAAATGCGTGATTATAATCTCTTTTTTATAAAATTAAAATTAAGAATTTGCAATGAAAAGTAAATTAAAAATCGCAAAAATCATTCTTATAAAATAAAAGTTATTTTTGAAAATGAATGAGTAAAAGAAATTTTACAATCGGCGTAGTTTTAAAAATTTATTGATGAAATTTTAAGTTGATAAAAAATAAATTTATGCTTAAAAATTAAAAATTGCTATACAAAATTTTAAATTTTCAAATTTCACGCATTTTTCATCAATAATATTTCTACCAAATCGCCTTTTTTTAAGTTTTTGATACTGTCTTTAACGCAAAGAATGGCACTTTTATCGGTAAGATTATTGAAAATCGCGCTTGAGCCTTGCTTTTTGCCGTCTAAATTTGCATAAATTTTACCCTTTTGCGTGCTTAAATTACACGCGACAAACTCATAAAAAGGGCTTTTTCGCTCAAAATCTGTGCTTAAAAAAGCTTCGATGCGCTCTTCTTTTTGAAGCAACATCGCATTCAAAAGCCTTGCCGCAAAAATCCTAAAAGTAATCATCGCTGAGTAAGCAAAGCCGGGTAATGCGAAGATGAATTTATCTTCAAACTGAGCGATTTTGATATGACGACCCGGTTTTATCGCTACTTTATCGACGATGATTTTAAATTTTCTCACTTCATCTTTTAAAAAATCAAACTCGCCCATAGAAACCCCACCCGTGCTAATGAGTATATCACAGCTGCTCAATGCTTGCTTGAAAGCTTTTTGAACTTCTTTTTTATCATCTTTAAGCAAAGGAAAAATGCGTGCAGTGGCGTTAAAGTCCTGTGCTAAGGTCGCTAGGGCGATGTGATTAATAGAGCGGATTTGCGCGGCATTTTCTAGGCTCTCGCCCAAATCTTTAAGCTCATCACCACTGCTTAAAATACCTACAATAGGCTTTACAAAAACACTGATAAAAAAAATTCCAAGCTGAGCAAGTAAAGCGATTTCACTAAATTCAAGCTTTGTGCCTTTTTTAAGCAAAAGTTCGTTTTTTTGATAACTCTCGCCCACTTTGCGCACTGCAAATCCCTTTGACACAGGCGTTTTCACATACAAAATACCTTTTTTAAGCTCGACATTTTCAACAGGCACCAAAGTATCACAACCCGCGCTCATTAACGAGCCTGTAAAAGTTTGCACGCATTCATTTTTTTTCACACTAAATTGAGGTTCGCTGCCTGCTTTGACCTGTCCTAGTACCTTTAAAGGCTTATTTTGATCTGCAAATTTAAGCGCAAAGCCATCCATTGAAGCAATTTCTCGCATAGGAAAAGGCTCGCTAGCGATGATATCTTGGGCTAAAATGCGCCCTTTTACCTGTGTGAGTGCGACCTTTTCGATTTTTTCAAAGGGTTTGATCTGCTTTTTAAGAGCCTTTAACGCGGCTTCATAGCCTAGAAAACTCAATTTTTATCCTTTAATTTTGTTATTTTATGAAATTTAGCTCAAAAGTCCTGCACCAAAAAGTTTTGTGCTGCGCTCTTTGGCATAGATTTTCTCGCCCTTTATCACATCATACTTCCAAATGGGTGCGTTCGCTTTAAAATCTTCGACAAAATCATTCAAAAGTCTAAGCCCTAATTTTCTTTGCTTGCTTAAAACACCTGCTAGATAGGAGCTTTGAGAAGCCTTTACAAGTCCTTTTGAATGAGCGAAAAATAATTTTACATTTTCGTTTAAAACCTTTATTTGCCATGCTTTAAACCAAGTTTGAAGTAAAGTTTCATCCATTTCAAAAAAAAGTGCTTCCACTCCATCTTCAGCACGTACAATCCCACAAAAACTCAGCCAAGCCCCACAATTTAAGCCTTTGACTAGATCATAATACTTAGTGTTTAAGGCATTGATATCCAGCGCACCCTCAAAAAGCTCAAACACCCTAACCCCCACAAACTGGTGGCAAAAGCTTGATATTATCGCCATTTTTAAGAGCGAAATTTAAATCATTCACAAGCTCATCATTCACAGCGACCGCACAAAGACTAAGCCACTCTTTTAGGCTTTCATCTTTTTGTAAAATTTCACGCAAAGTGTGTAAATTATCACATTCAAGCCTTAAATTCTCACGCTTTAAAGGTCCTAAAAACTCAACTTTAATCATAAATTACCCTTTATCAATTTTCAAGCCTTATAATAGCACAATAAAAATTAAAAAAGGCAAAAAATGCAAATTTTAAACGCACTTGATAAGCTTGCTCAAACGCCTGCTTATGTGGTTGAAGAAGCGGCTTTAAGGCGAAATTTAGAGCTTTTAGCTTATGTGAGCGAGCAAAGTGGGGCAAAGGTGTTGCTGGCACTCAAGGGCTTTGCTTTTAGCGGGGCGATGAAAATTGTGGGTGAGTATTTAAGTGGGGCTACTTGTAGCGGGCTTTGGGAGGCTAAGTTTGCAAAAGAGTTTTTAAACAAGGACATTCACACCTTTAGCCCGGCGTTTAAAGATGATGAGTTTAGCGAGATTGCGCACCTGAGTTCTCATATGGTGTTTAATTCTTTAAATCAATTTGATAAATTTAAAACCGAAACTCTAGAAAATCATTGTGAAATAGGGCTTCGGTGTAATCCTGAGTTCTCCCTTGCTCCAAAAGAAATTTACAATCCTTGCGGGAGGTTTTCGCGCCTTGGTATCCTTGCTAAAAGCTTAGAAAATGCTAATTTGCAAGGCGTTAGTGGGCTTCATTTTCACGCACTTTGCGAAGAAAGTGCAGACGCGCTTGAGCTTGTGTTAAATGCTTTTGAAACGAAATTTGGCAAGTTTTTTAAGCAGATGAAATGGCTGAATTTTGGCGGCGGGCATTTGATTACAAAAAAGGGCTATGATACGCAAAAACTCATTACTTTATGCAAGAAATTCAGCGATAGATACGGCGTGCAGGTATTTTTAGAGCCGGGCGAGGCGGTGGGCTGGCAGGTGGGCACGCTTGTGGCTAGTGTGATTGATTTTGTTGAAAATGAAAAGCAAATCGCTATTTTAGACACTTCAAGCGAAGCGCACATGCCAGATATTATCATCATGCCTTATACAAGCGAGGTTGCAAATGCTAAAATCATCGCCACAAGGCAGGGCGAGCAAGTTTCAACGCCTTTAAAAGATGAGTTTAGCTATATTTTAGCGGGAAATACTTGCCTAGCAGGCGATGTCATGGGCGAGTATGCTTTTAAAGAGCCTTTAAAACGTGGTGATAAGGTCGTTTTTTTAGATCAAGCTCATTATAGTATCGTTAAAAACACGACTTTTAATGGCGTGCGCTTGCCAAATTTAATGCTTTTAAATGCAAAAAACGAGCTTGAAATGATAAGAAAATTTGATTATGAAGAGTATAAAAGGCGTAATTAGGCTTTGTTTAATAATAAATTTTATAATGTCAAAAAGGAGAAAAAATGAAAAAAATTCTTTCAATCACGCTTTTAAGTCTCGCACTTTTTGCTAATGACAAAAGCCTAGAAGTCTTTGAAAGCCCAAGTTGTGGGTGTTGTGAGCAGTGGATAGCCTATATGAAAAAAAAGGGTTATGCGCTCAATGTGCATAAAAGTAATGATTTTTACAAAATTAAGCAGCAATTTGGCATAAAGCCTGAGTATCAAAGCTGCCACACTGCGATTGTAGCAGGTTATGCAGTCGAAGGACATGTGCCTGAGAGTGCGGTAAAATGGCTTTTAGAAACTAAGCCAAAAGAAGTTATCGGCGTTTCAGCTCCTGGTATGCCACAAGGAAGTCCAGGCATGGAGCAAGGAAGCTATGAAGAATATCCTGTCATCGTGATGAAAAAAGATGGAAGCTATGAACTTTTTGGCTATTTTAAGGGCGAAGAACTGGTAAGAAAAAAGTGATTTAAGCAGCGAAAATTTGATGAAATTTTAGAATTTAAATTTTTTAAATTTTTAGATTTTATAAATTCTTATGAAATTTACAATACTCTAAAACACACCGCAAATTTTAAGATTTGAAAAATTTTATTATTTTTCAAGTTCTTAAAATTTCATTCATCATAGGCGAAGTGGATTTATCCTTGCATGAAATTTACAACTTATAAATTATCTTTTTAACCCTTATTATAGTTTTAAATTTTGATTAAACAAAGTAATTTAAAGGCTTAAAAGTGAAATCTAAAACACATTTTTAAGCTTGTAAAATTTAAAAATTTATCCACAAATAATGCAAATTTTAAGCTTTTTAGGCTAGAATTTAAATTTTAAAATAATTTTAAATTCACAAGTCTCAAGGACGCATTATGCAAAAGGAAAAATTGCAGCTCATTTACATCTTGCCTAATCTTTTCACAGCCGCTTCGTGCTTTTTTGGCGTGATTTCCATCCTAGCATCTATCAATGCGCAGTTTGAAAAGGCTTTGCTTTATATCATTTTAGCACTCATTTGCGATGGGCTTGATGGGCGCGTGGCTAGACTTACAAAGACGACTTCAAAATTTGGCGTGGAGTTTGACTCGCTTGCGGATTTGATCGCCTTTGGCGTGGCTCCTGCGATACTTTTTTATCAAAATATCGGCGTTCATTATGGTAAAATCGGCGCTTTAGTGAGTGCGTTTTTTGTGATTTTTGGTGCGATTCGCTTGGCACGTTTTAATGTAACTTCAAGCAGTATCGAACCCTCTGTTTTCATCGGGCTTCCTATCCCTACAGCTGCAGTGGTGAGCGCTGTTTTTACCTATGCGTATATCACTTATAAGCTTAAAGATTTTGCACTTTTTTTTCTCGTTTTAGAGCTTTTTCTCGCTTTTTTAATGGTCAGTAATATCCGCTACGCCAGCTTTAAAAAGATAGATTTAAGCCGCGCGAACACGATAAAAATTCTCGTCATCTTAATCGTGTTTTTATCCATGCTTTATCTTTACCCACTTGAAAGCACGCTCATTATTGTCAGCCTTTATGTGCTTTTTGGACCCGTGCGCGCCATTTATACCTTGATTGCCGGACTTAGAAAAGCAAAAAATAAAGTGTAAAGTTTTTTACAAAAAAGCCGATTTAACCTTACACCATTTAGAAAGGATAGACAATGGAAATTTCAGGAATGGGTAATGCTTCTTTAATGCTTGGTGCAAGTACTGCAGCTTTGAAAAAGGCGATTGATAGCAGTGAAGAAGCTATAACGCAAGTTATAGAAGCGATTTCAAGCGGTGAGGTCGATGGCACAAGCTCGTTAGATATCTACGCTTGATTTGCAAGCCCTGCGACACTTTGTGGGGCTATATATTTTTAATTCATATAAATTTCATATTCACGCATTGTTTTTATAAAGAGCTTTAAGATTGTCATAAGCAATTTGTATCTTTTCAAACTGCTCGCGGCAAAAGGCCTTTTCTATTCCACTTTTATGCTGCGCAAAATCAGGATGATAGAGTTTTACTAAGATGAGATATTTTTGTCTGATTTGGCTTAAATCATCATTTGGCGAGCATTCAAGCGTTTTAAAATACGAGCTAAAAAGCTTGGCTAAGGCGTTAAATTTCCATTTATTGCCCTCTTTTTTGCGCGCTTTTTCTTTAAACTTAGCAAACTCAGCCTCGTTGATATCAAAATCCACACAGTATTTTAAATGCTCATTTTCACTTGCAAAACTCTCAAAAAGCGCACTTGTATTTTCATCCTTGTAAGCTATGCTTAAAATGTTATTTTCAGGGCTAAACTCGCAAGTATGATTTTTAAAATAGCCCTTAACATAGTTAATAAAAAGCTTTTCATTTGCCGAAAGCTCTAAAATAATAGCGCTTGATACAAATTTAGCCCTGATTAAAATCACAGGCTTAAGGCTGTTTTTTTGCGTAAAATTGAGCCTAAAAGTTTTATGATAGGCTTCGCTTAAATTTGAAATTTCATCTAATTTCAAGCCTTTGTTTTGATATTTTTTTTCAATTAATTTTAAAAAATACTTGCGCTGGATGATTTCATTTTCCACAAAAAAGGAAAACACCTTGTATTTTTTACCCAAAATCTTACTAAAATTCTTACTCATCAGCTCTTTAAGCTGTTTAAAAAGGGCGATATCATCAGTATTTACGCTAATGCTTTCAAGACTTTGAACGATTTGCATCATCTTTCTCCCATAAATAAGCACTTTCATCGACATTTGAAGTGCGTCTTAAAATTTCGTTGGGACTATAATCGGCTTTATACGATAAAGATTGAGAGTTTTTGACAAAATATCCTAAATAAATATAGGATAATTTTTTCATTTTTGCAATTTTAATTTCATTCAAAAGCGAGAATTTACCAAGGCTTAAGTGATTATAATCAGGATCATAAAAGCAATAAATGCTTGAAATGCCATCCTTTAAAATGTCGATTAGATCCACGCAAACAAGCTTGCCATCGATATAAAAGTCAAGCTCATAGCCAAAATTATTCGCTCCAGCCACATAAAGATTATAATATTGTCTAAAACTTAGGCGGTGGAATTTCCACCCCTTTTTAAACATCATCGCTTCGTGATATTTATCATATAAATATAAGTGTTCGTTACTGATTTGTGGGCGTTTAAGCACGATTTGTGTGTCAAGATTTTTTTTAAAAACGCGGCGATTTGACTTGCTAAAAACAAAATCCTTAGTCAAAATGCGAAGCCCCAAGCACTCATGGCAAGCCGAGCAAATGGGGCGCGAAAAATACGCCCCAAAGCGCCGCCAGCCCCGAAGCACCAGTTCGTTATTTAAATGAAAAGAGCAATTTTTAATGAATTTATACTCCATTTTACACTCTCTACCCTCGATATAAGGGCATTCATCTTGCAAGGTGCAAAAGGCTATTTCATCATCGATTTGCTGCTTCAAGCGTTTAAAAACTCCCTAGTTTGAGCGAGCAAACTTTCTTTTTTGCGCTCTAAATTTGCGTAATAGGCTTTTTCATCATTAGTTTGAGAACTTTGCGAAACTGCTGGGGCATTTGAATTTGTATTTGAGTTTTGATTTAAATTTAATTTCGCGCCTAAATTTTCTTTAGAATTTTCTTTAGTCCCATTTTTCAAGCCTGAGTTTTTATCTTTCAAAGTTCGCGCCGCAGTTTTTGAGCTTTTGTCTGAGTTTTTATCATTTTCTAGCATTTGAGATTTGATATCTCTTAAACTATCTTTAAAGTCCATTATTTTCTGCTTTCTCTAATCTTTTTCAAAGTCGCAGCGATGGCGGCGATGACTTCTTCTTTATTTTCTTGATGGCGATCTTCAGTTTTTTCTAGTAATTCTTGCATATGCGTTTCTATAAAAGAAGTGTCAAAATAACCGCGCCTAAATTCCTTGATTTTAGTAATGGCGATTAAAAAAGGAATGGTCGTTCTCACATCATCAATGACAAATTCTTTCAGTGCGCGCTCTAGTTTATTCACCACCTGATCGTAGCTTGTCGCCTTTACAATAAGCTTTGCGAGTAAGCTATCATAAAAAGGCGGGATTGTATAGTCTTTATAAATATGACTATCCACGCGAACCCCTGGTCCTAAGGCTGGGTAATACTCCGTGATTTTACCTGCACTTGGGATGAAATTTTTCCACACATTTTCAGCTGTAATTCTCACTTCAATTGCATAACCTCTAGGCACAATGTCGCTTTGCTCTAAGTCTAAAATCTCGCCACTTGCAATTCTAATTTGACGCACCAGTAAATCCACGCCCGTGATTTCTTCAGTGATGGGGTGCTCGACTTGAATTCTTGTATTCATCTCCATAAAATAAAAGCGGTTATAATCATCAAGTAAAAACTCCACCGTCCCAGCATTTGTATAACCCACCGCCTTAGCAGCAGCAACTGCAGTAACGCCTATGGTTTTTCGCAAATTCTCACTGATACTAGGACAAGGTGCGATTTCGACAATCTTTTGATGACGACGCTGAATGGAGCAATCGCGCTCGCACAAATGAATGATATTTCCATAATTATCGCCTAAGATTTGAAACTCGATGTGGCGGGGATTTTGCACATATTTTTCCATAAATACTTCATCGTTGTTAAAAAAGGCTAAAGCCTCGCGCTTGCACGCTTCAAAGGCATTTTCTAGCTCTTCTTCTTTATGCACGACACGTATCCCACGCCCCCCACCACCGCCGCTTGATTTTAAAATCACAGGATAGCCGATTTTCTCCGCATAAGTTTTAATCTCATCAAGGCTGTGATTATTCAGCTTTTCAGTTCCGGGCACGATAGGGATACCATTTTTATGCATTAAATAGCGCGCGATATTTTTATTTCCCATTTTGCGAATGACATCTGATTTTGGACCGATGAAAATAATGCCATTATCCTCGCATTCTTTGGCAAATTCATAATTTTCGCTCAAAAAGCCATATCCTGGATGAATCGCATCCGCCCCACAAGCCTTAGCCACCTCAACAATGCGCTTAGCATCCAAATACCCACGAATCGCGTCCGTTCCTATCCTATAAGCCTCATCAGCGATTTTCACATGCAAGCATTCTCTATCAGGCTCTGTAAAAATCGCCACACTTTTTATATGCAAATCCCTACAAGCGCGTATCGTTCGCACAGCAATTTCAGCACGATTTGCAATCAAAATTTTATGTATCATCGTTTTAATCCTTGATTAAATTTCATAAATTCTAACTAAAATTTGTAAAATTTAAGCTTTTTTATTTTTATAAATTTCAAAAATCTTAGCTTGTAAATTTAAAAATGCTGAAATGACTTATGCATAAAAAAGCTTAAAAGAAAATAAATCTTATTGTGAAAATTTAAAAGCTTAAAGTTCTATTTTATAGGTCTTTGAAGATAATATCACATTGTGAAAAGCCTGTGAATAAATTTGAAATTTTGTCAAAACTTAAAGAGAAAAATTTAAGTTATTTTTTAAATTTTGTTTTTTTGAATTGATTGAATGAATTGCTCAATCAATCTTGATATACTTTAAAATTTGCTATAAATTCACATAAATTTTGAAGTTTTGCTTCATCGACACTTTCGCCAAAGGCTTTTAAAATGCTTAATTTAAGATTTTCAAGCATAGCTTCTTTTAAAGGCTCTATATCTAGGGCTTTTGGGCTAAAATTGACAGCATTCTTTTTAAAATCATCTAAGGTATAAACTTTTAAAATGCCATCAAGGGCTGAAAATCTTTGCTTTTGTTCTTCATTATTTCTTATCAAAATCACAGGTATACCTAAAGCCGTGCAAGGAGCGGCGCAGTGTAAGCGATTTGTGATGATGAGGCTTGCTTCGTCTTTGTAGCGCTTTAAAAGTGCTTGATAGCCTTATGATAGGCTTGCCAGTGCGTTTTAGGCGCAAGTTTTAGCCATCTTTGACTGATAAACTCGGCATTTTGCTTTAAATGATCAGGGATAAATTCTAAAAATTTATTGGGCACATTACAAAAAAATACTTTGCCATTGTTTTTCAAAGGCTTTCTTTTAGGCAAAGTTAGCGTCAAACAGCGCGAAAAATAGCTTTTGATTTTATAGTTTTGACAAAAATCAAGCGTGAATTTATCCCTACAGCCTATTTCAAGATTTTGAAAAAAATTAGGATAATGATCTAAAAAGTCGATAAAAAAATGATGTACTCCGCGAGTTAAATGTGTCCCTACAAATACAGGCAAAATATCACGACTTGGGATAAAATCATAACCTATACTAAACCAACCTTGCATTACACAAGGTGTTTTCATATCCTTTGAACTTCGGTAGAAACTAAGTATATCACGATCAAAAAATTCAAAATTTAATTCACTAAAAAGACCTTTTAAAGCTGATTTAGTTGCAATAGTTTGCATATAATCACCTAAATTATATGAATCATAAAGTGTATTATGGTTAAAATAGTAAAAAAGTAGAAAAGTATTTTTGTTAATATTTATAGGTAATCTCTCATTTGTGAATTGCGTAGATATATGATAAATTGCTAGCTTTTTATTTTGTGCATCAAGGGTATTTTAAGTATGTTTAATAGAATTTAAAAGCTCGTTTTGATGATTATCTTGCTCTTTGCCGAGCTTATTAAGGCGCTTTAATACTCTAAAAACGCCTGTAATATAATAATCTCTAGCTTTCATTAAAAATATCTTAATTTTTTCTAACATATTTTAAGTCTTTTAAAAATAAAAAGTATTATATAAAATACCCCCCCCCCCGCAAGAGAATTTGAAAGAATTTGCAAATTTTTTGTTTATTTTTAAAATAAACTTAAATTTATATTCAATTTGGCTTAAAATTTGTATTTAAAATAGAGTTAAAATAAGCAGTTTTAGTATGAGTTTGAAATTATGAGTTTAAAATTTCGATTGATTTTTTAAATGAATCAAAAGCACTTAAATCAAGCCTTAGCCCACTAAAGTGCCAATGCCTTTATCGGTAAAAATTTCAAGCAAAAGACTGTGTTTTAGACGCCCATCTAAAATATGCACGCGCGAAACGCCATTTTCGCAAGCTTCTATGCATGATTTTAGCTTTACTAACATACCGCCTTGTGTTTTTTTGACAAGTTCTTTGGCTTGATCTAAACTGATACGCGAAATCAAGCTGTTTTTATCATCAAAATTCTCATAAAGCCCTTCCACATCGCTTAAAAATACCAGCTTTTCAGCCCGCAGCGCCTTTGCCACTTCGCAAGCCACATCATCAGCGTTGATATTGTAGCTTTGATACGCGCTATCCATACCAATGGGCGCAATCACGGGTGTAAAATCCTTATCAAGCAAGTCTTTAAGGCAATTTGCGCTCACATTTAAAATCTCGCCCACAAAACCCAGCACCTCATCTTTTTTCGCGCATTCTAGCAAATTGCCATCCTTGCCGCACAGCCCCAAAGCTTTGACACCTTGAGTTTGCAAGTTTTGCACTAAAGTTTTATTGAGTTTGTAAAGGATCATCTCAGCCACTTCGACAACTTCTTTTGAGCTTACGCGAAGTCCGTTTTTAAACTCACTTTGAATGCCTAATTTTTCACACATTGCGCTGATTTCTTTGCCGCCTCCATGCACAATCACGGGCTTAAGTCCCACAAGCTTTAATAGCGCAATATCTTGCATGACAAGACGTTTAAGCTCTTCATTTTCCATAGCCGAGCCGCCATATTTTATCACGATGATTTTAGAGCTAAACTCGCGGATATAAGGCAGGGCTTCAATGAGAATTTGTGCCTTTTCAAAATATGATTTCATAGGCTTTCCTTTAAATTTCACTCATTAAATTTCGTCGCATTAAAATCATTTAAAGACAAATCATAATAATTTGCATCCTCTCGCAAAACAAAACCATAATTTTTCCAAAAAGCATTACCCACGGCGTTTGATTTAAAGGCAATGAGCGTGATTTTGTTGATTTTCTCGCGTTTAAGCGCGTCAATGCAAAATGCGCTCATCTTATGCGCGATGCCTTGCTTTTGATAGTCTTTATGCACGCATACATGATAAAAGCTGCCCGTGCGCCCATCATGTCCGCAAAGTATTGTGCCTACGAGCTTTCCACACTCTTTAAACTTTGCACCCAGCTCGCAAACTACGCTCAAATCTTTGTTGCGCTCTAAAAAAGCGTGGATATTTGCTGCACTGTCATCAATACTTCTTATGCCAAAGCCTTTGATTTGCTGCCACAGCGCAAATACTGCTTCGTAATCTGCTTTTTTCATCGCGCGAATGATAAATTCTTCTTTCATCTTAACAAATCCTTACAAATTCGCTATCATATCAAGCCCGAGCCCCTCATCAAAGCCAAACATCAAATTCATATTTTGCACGGCTTGTCCTGCGGCACCTTTGATTAAATTATCCAGCGCAGCGATGATAATTAGGCGCTTTGTGCACTCATCATAAATAAAATTTATATCAACAAAATTTGTATTTTTAACAAATTTAAGCTCAGGTAAAATGCCTTTTTCAAGCAACCTGATGAAACGCTCTTGTTTATAATGCTTCTCATAAATTTCACGCACTTTTGCAGGATTTATTTCAGGCTTTAAACTCACATAAATTGTGGCTAAAATGCCCCTTTGAAGTGGCAATAAATGTGGCGTAAATTGTAAATTTAAGCTTTGGCCTGCAGCTAGGCTTAGCTCTTGCTCGATTTCAGGGGTATGACGGTGCGAGCCAACGCCATAAGCCTTGAAATTTTCATTCACTTCACAATACAAATTCGCCTGTTTTTCAGCCCGACCTGCCCCACTCACACCACTTTTTGCGTCGATGATGATAGAGCTTAAATCAATCATTTTTTCTTTCACTAAAGGATATAAAGCTAAAATCGCACAAGTCGTGTAACAACCCGCATTTGCAACAAGGCGCGCGCTTTTAATCTCTTCTTTGTGAATTTCACTCAGTCCATAAACAGCGCGTTCTAAAAATTGCGCATTTTCATGCTTTAACTGATACCATTTTTCATAATCTTGGCTATTTTTAAGCCTGAAATCCGCGCTTAAATCAATGATTTTACAAGCTTTCAAAAGCTCTTCATTTAAAAGATGTGATAAAAAGCCATGTGGCGTGGCACTAAAAAGCAAATCAAGCTCTGGTGTAATTTGTTCTAAGCTTTTGTCTTCGCATTTGAGCGCACAAAGCTCGTTAAATGCGGGATAAACTTCACTATAAAGTGTGTCAGCATAAGCGCGCGAACCCAGATAAACAAGCTCGGTGTTGGGATGTCTTAAAAGTAGGCGCACCAGTTCATAGCCCACATAGCCATTTGCTCCAAGTATGCCCACTTTGATTTTTTTCACTTTTTAGCTCCCTATTTTAACTTTGATTGATTTTAAAATTTAATTTATCTAAAACAAGCCAAATTTCATTTGCAAGCTGAAATTATAATATATTTTGTATTAGCGCGCGCTAAAAATTTCAAATTTCTTAGAAATTTAGCCTGAATTTGCATTTAATTTTGAAATTTCTTTTTTAAAGATACGCTAACGCGGGCATTTTTGATGATGTCAGGCTTTGTGGCAGTGATTTTAAGCTTTGTAATGTTTTTAAATTCTGCTTTAAGTGCGGTGAAAAGATAGTTTAAAGAATCTTCCAAAAGCTTAAATTCCTGCTCTTTATAGCTTTTTTTAACAAGCTCGCACACTTTAGCATAGTCTAAAAAGCTCTCAGCCTTTGCGCAAAGCTTTATGATAACGCGCTGCTTTTTCTTTCTTTCAAAGGGCAAAATGCCAATAATGCATTTAAATTTGAGCTTTATTTTTATATGACTTTGCATTCTTGTTTGAAAATAAGGCGTTTGATATTGTCTTTGTGTTTGTAAAAGACGATAAAACAGATGATGAAAATCGGTGCATAAGTGTTAATCTCGATGTTTTGATGAATAAAAAATAAAGAAATTAAAAAAGTAAGAGTCGCACAAAGACTTGCTAGACTTGAAATTTTAAAGACCTTACCTATGATAAACCACACTACAAGGGCTATTGCCAGTTCTAAAGGTAGCAAAACAGCCATTACGCCAGCTCCCGTGGCAATGCCTTTGCCCCCTTGTAAATGCAAATAAATCGAAAAACAATGCCCCAAAATCACAAAAACTCCAATACTATAAAGCAAATTTGCATCATATGCACTCAGTTTTGCAAGTAAAATAGGCACAAAAGCTTTGGAAAAATCAAGCAAAAAAGTCGCCACAGCAAGTTTTTGTGCTAGTTTAGCGTCTTTTTGCTTCACCACTCTTAGCACATTTGTAGCGCCTATACTTTTGCTTCCAAGCTCTTTTATATCAACATTTGCAAAGCTTTTTGCTAGCAAAAGTCCAAAAGGCACGCTGCCAAGCAAATACGCAAAAAGATAAATGAGTAAATTAAAACTATCTATAAAAACAACATCCTTAATGCCAAAACTCAAAGTAATAAAAATAGCCACAAGCGCGTAAAATAAGCCATCATCAAAGTCAAGTTTTTTATATAAAAATATATAAAAAATAACCCCGCCCAGTGCGCCAAAAAGCAAATTCAATCTAAAATCATCATAATGAAAACAAGGTAAAATAGTTACAATCAGGGCCAAAAAGAGTCCAAGCGTTTTTAAAAGTAAGGAGCTTTGTTTTTGCATAATCTTCTTTCTTTGTGATTTAAATTTATTTTAACTAAAAAAAATTAATATTAAGGCTTTGCAAGGTTTAAATGTATAATCCTTGCCTTGCCTTCATAAATTTTAAGCGTAACAATGGCTTTTTTGCCGCTTAAAAGCTCTTTTTCAAGCTCTAAAGCCTTATTTTTAGGCACAAAATACTTCTCAATACCTAAAATAACCTGACTACCATATCCTAGCGGCTTTGCTTCAATAAAAAGCGTATCAGGCCTTTGAACACTTTGCGTGCTAAACTCATAAATGCCGTCTTGATTTGTATCTTCAAGGCTGATATAAACGCTTTTAGCTCTAAAATCAAGCAGCTTAGCAGAATGAGAGCTTGCAAAACTTAAATTCTCATCCAAACGCACCCCATAATCAAGCCAGACATAATCTCCCAAAAGCAAATCGCGTGGATCATAAGTGCTCGCTTGAACTTTAATCTCAGTGCCTAAAAACACAGGCAAAAAGCCCTTGATAAACATCGCGCTGATGAGTAAAAACTGACAAAAAAGAGCAAAAATTAAAAATTTATTTTTCATTTTTACCCCCATTTAAAAGGCTTTGTTTGAAGCGATTTTGTCTTTTAAAAATGAAGCTAAAGATGAGTAAAATGAAGCCAAAGACTAAAAATATCACGCTAGCACCCAAATAATCGCCCAGCAAATCAAAATAACGCACGCATGCAAGCGCGCAAAGGCTTAAAAGGCTTAAGATTTTATAATTTTGCCTGAATAGATAAATAGAAAAAGCAAGGCTAGCAAGGCTGTAAATAAGGCTTGAAGCGAGCGAAAAATCATTATAATTTAAATGATTTGAAGTTAAAATTTCATAAAAATAAGCGCTCAAAAAAGGTGCGCCGATCAAAAGAAGCCAAAAAATGCCTAGAAAATAGCGCTTTTTATAAAAATTTAAAGCCAGCAAAATAAGAGTAAATAAAAGCAAAATCCATGAATTTTTTAAAAAATCAAGGCTTATCATTAAATCACTGCGTAAAACTTGCGCGCTTTTTATCAACAAAGCAAGGCTTAAAGCAAAATAAAAATAGCCCTTATATGCTCTAAAATTAAGGCTTAAGAAGATGAAACTCAAGAAAAAAAGCGCGCTTGTAAAGAAATTAAAATCTGCAAAAAGTGGCGAATAAAGCGTGTAAAGCACTAAAAAAATGAAATTTAAAAAGCTTAAAATCCTGCTTTCATAAAACACGCACAAAGCAAAGGCTAACAGGATAAAAAGCCCAAATGAAGCGTAAAAAACGCTCTCACTAATCCCCCAGCAAAAGCCCACAAAATAAAACAAATAAGCCTGAATGAAAATCACAAAACTACCCAGAGCAAAGGCTAAAATAAGGCTTGCAACGCCCACGCTAAAAAGAGCCAGCGGCGCGTTGTTGCTAAGATGATAAATTTGAGAAAGCAAGGCTAAATTTGCCAGTAAAATAAAATTGCTTAAAACGCCTAGCGCTTGGGCTAAATTTGCATTTTTATCCTTAAAATAAAGCAAGGCTAAATGCGAGCTTAAAAGCAAAAGCAGTAAAAAGCTCGTTTTTAAAAGCGCGCTTAAATACTGCCAGTTAAAAGCGACAAATAAAAGCAAGCCAAGGGCGATGAAAATAAAAGCAAACACACTTAAAAGGCTGAAATTTTCGCTCTCGTTTAAATCAAACCTTTCAAAGATCGCCTTTTTTTGAGTCTCGCTGATGAGATTTTCATCGCTAAGACTTTGAATTTTAGCCTTTAAAACCCTTTTTTTGTAATTTAACATAAAAACCCTTATTTAGAAAACATTAAAGTTTAACATAAATTTTTAAATTTTAAGAAAATTTGTGCTAAAATCAAGCTTTTAACTGAAGGGCTTGATTTGAAAAAACTCATTGAAGTGGCGCATTCTCCGGATGCGGATGATATTTTTATGTATATGGCGATTGACTTTGGCTGGGTAGGCAATGATTATGCTTATAAACACTACGCGCTGGACATTCAAACGCTCAATGAAGAAGCGCTGAAAAATAGCTTTGCGGTGAGCGCCATTTCTTTTGCGCTTTATCCTTTAATCGCTAGCGAATACGCACTTTTACGCACTGCAGTAAGCTTTGGTCAAGGCTATGGTCCTAAGCTCATTTGCCTTAAAAATAAGACTTTGAAAAAGAATTTCAAAGTGGCTTTAAGTGGTGCGCACACGACAAATGCACTTCTTTTTAGGCTTAAATATCCGGATGCTCGCATCGTTTATATGAGCTTTTTAGACATTGAAAAAGCGGTTTTAAGTGGCGAAGTCGATGCTGGGGTGCTCATTCATGAAAGTATTTTAGAATTTGATGAGCGCTTGCGCACAGAAGCTGAAATTTGGGACATTTGGTGTGAGCTTGTAGGCACTGATAGCTTACCCCTGCCCCTTGGCGGTATGGCACTGCGACGTTCTTTAACTTTAAGTGATGCCATAAACATTGAAAAAGATTTAATCAAAGCCGTTCAAATCGCCGATGATAATAGAAAAATCCTTGCTCCAATGCTACTTGAAAGAAAGCTCATCCGCGTAGATAAAGAAAAGCTTGATATTTATTTGAATTTATACGCAAATAAAAACTCAGTTTTTTTAAGCCAAATTCAAATCAAAGCCCTTGACGCACTTTTTGAGCTAGGCTTTAGGGCAGGATTTTATGATAAACTCATCAAAACACAGGATTTTTTCATCCCTAGCGAGTATGAAAATTTGCGTTTTGATTGAATTTATTTTTAAATTTTATAAATTAATTTTTTAAACTCATTTAAAAGTTGTGCCACCATCGACGATTAAAGTGTGGCCTGTGATCCAGTTGGCTTTGTTTGAACAAAGAAACAAACAAGCCCCGGCTAAATCTTCAGGCTGACCGATACGATTGAGTGGGCTTAAATTGATAGTGGCTTGCTTGACTTCTTCGTAGTTTGTGAAGGCTTTTAAAGCGTCCGTGTCAATAGGTCCGCCACTTACAACATTAACGCGGATATTTTTTTCTCCAAGCTCACACGCTGCATATCTTGCCATAGCTTCAACCGCAGCTTTTGCTGTGCCGTGTCCTGCATAATTTTCTATATGCACCAAATTCCCTGTTGATGAGATAGAAACGATGCTTCCTCCACCCACCCTCTCCATTCTCTTAGCGGCTTCTTGAGAACCCACGACAAAGGCATTTACAGTGGCTGTGAAAATATTATTAATCCCTTTTGGCTTAAGTTTCATAAATTTAGTGTATCCACCCACAACTGCGCGCCCTGAAATGATGGCATTTGAAATGAAAAAATCCACACGATCAAAATCTGCGTCAATCTTTTCAAAAAGCTCTTTATAGGTTTCTGGCTCTAAGATATTAAACTCATAAGCTTTTGCTTTAATCTTAAATTTATGCTCCAAATCCTTAACAATCTCAGCAGCAATTTCAGCATTTGAATTGTAAGTAAAAGTGACATTACAGCCTTCTTTTGCAAACTCATAAACGATCGCTTTACCAATACCACGCGTGCCACCGCTGATGACTAGGGTTTTTCCTTTAAAAAAATGCTCCATAATTTTCCTTTATTTTTTTGTATTTTAGCTAAATTTAACTGATTTTTACTTAAAATCCCACGACTTCATATTCTTTAAGCACTTTTTCAAGCAGTTCCATCGTTTCTTTGCTAGGCTCTACTAAAGGCAAGCGGTATTCTAAGCTCTCAAGCAAGTCACTTAAATACATGGCTGCTTTGATAGGGATAGGATTACTTTCGGCAAAAATGGCTTTATTTATATTATAAAGCTTGTCATTGATTGCTTTGGCTTCTTTGTATTTTTCTTCTAGGGCTAAATGCGTGAGCTCTGAAGTCATATCAGGGAGTAAATTTGAAGTTACAGAAATGACGCCCTTGCCGCCATTTGAAAGTATAGGATAATTGATCGCATCGTCCCCGCTGATTAAAATCATTCTAGGCTCGTGTGCGAGTAAATCCACGCATTTATCGATATTTCCGCTCGCTTCCTTGACGCCATAAATATTTTCAACATCTCTAAAAAGCCTAATAATCGTGCTTGTTTCTATATCACAGCCCGTGCGGCCTGGCACATTATAAAGTAAAAGTGGGATTTCAACCGCGTTAGCAATAGCCTTGTAATGCTGGTAAAGTCCTTCTTGTGTGGGTTTGTTATAATAAGGTGCGACGCTTAAAATGCCATCAGCTCCATGCTTGCTTGCAAATTTAGCCAAACTCACAGCTTCGTGCGTGGCGTTGCTTCCAGCTCCTGCTAAGACCTGAGTTTTCGTGCCTTTGCAAACATTGACGGCAATTTCTATGCAAAGCTTATGCTCATCATGCGTGAGAGTGGCACTTTCTCCTGTCGTTCCTACTGGCACCACAGCGTCAATACCGTTTTTAATCTGCCTTTTGATGAGCTTTTCATAGCTGCTCTCATCTAGTTTGCCTTTTTTAAAGGGCGTTACAAGGGCTGTCATCGCCCCTGTGATAATGTGCGTATCCATCATTTAATCCTTTCTTAAAATCGCCGTTACCGAGCTTTTACTTTGAAAATACTTCTTAGCCACTCTTACCAAGTCCTTAATCTCAAGGCTTTCAATGTCCTTTTCATAGCTTAAAAGCGGGGCCAAATCTCCCCTTGCGATATAAGCTCCATAAGCATTAGCCACATTTGTGGCGGTATTAAAAGAAAAGATAAAATCACTTTTGACATTGTTTTTAATCTTTTCTAAACTTTGCTTTGAAATTTGACCTTTTTTAAGGCTTTCAAGGATTTTTAAAAGCTCTTTTTCCACCGCTTCAGCTCTCACGCCCACATTGCAATTACAAATAAAAATAAACAAATTCTCATCCACGCTATCATTCACAAAAGCGTAATAATCATTCACAAGTGCTAATTTATCCACTAAAATTTCACTCATTAAGCTGCTTTTTCCACTGCTTAAAAGCTCGCTTAAAGCATTGAGTACTGGCATATCCTTGTGCCTAAAGTTTGGGATTTTGTAAGCAAGGGCTAGAATTTGCGTATCGCTTTGCTTGAAAAGCTCTATTCTTTTAGCCCCGTCTTGCTTAGGCTCTTTGGTATGAAGCTTTGGGATAGCTTTTGTGTTTTTAATGTGCTCAAAATGTTTGCTCGCAAGTTTGAAAACTTCCTTTTCATCGATATCTCCGCTTACCATTAAAAAAGCATTTTTAGGCTGATAATAAGTCGCGTGAAATTCCTTAATGTCTTCAATGCTCCAATTTTCAATGTCTTTATAAAAGCCAATGGGTGTCCAGTGATAAGGATGATACAAAAAGGCGTTGTTGAAAAGACGGAAATACAAATAGCCCAGCGGATTATTATCCGTGCGCCATCTGCGCTCTTCTAAAACGACCTTGCGCTCAGGCTGAAACTCTTCATCTTTTAAGTTTAAATTTTGCATAAGCTCGGCAAAAAGCCACAAAGCCTTATCTAAATGCTCCTTAGCGCATTTTATATAATAATGCGTAAAATCAAAGCCCGTGCTTGCATTATCCACGCCCCCAAAGCCCTTGACAATCTCATCAAACTCGCCTGCTTTTAAATTTTTCGTGCTTTTGAAATTTAAATGCTCTAGCATATGTGCTATGCCGCTTTTGCCTAAAATTTCATTCCTTGAGCCCACTTTATAAAAAATATCCACGCTAATAACTTCGCTGCCCTTATTCACAGGGAAAGCATACACTTCAAATTTATTTTTCAAAACTTTTTTTTCATAAGCTATCATTTGTTTTTATCCTTTACAATCCATTCAATTTAAGCTTTTGTAGTTAAAAATTTAATACCTTGTAAGCGATACTTTGAGCCGCTAGAAAAAAATTCGCAAGCATTTTAAGTTTCTAGCGTGGGCATATATACAAGGTATTAAATTTTTAACAGAGTTTAAAATTTAAAATCAAATCATCTTTTCAAATTTTCTCCTATGATGTCGCTAATATGCCTTACTCCTTCTTCTTGCATAAGCTCTAATAAGCCCTCGTTAATGTCTTTAACTAAACTAGGTCCTTTAAAGACAAGAGCTGTGTAAATTTGCACTAGATTAGCTCCGTCCTTAAAGCGTGTGTAGGCTTCTTGCGCGCTGTCTATGCCACCACTTGAAATTAAAAGCGTTTTATTAAAAAGCTCTTTAGCCACGCCTTTGAAAAAATTTCTGCTTTTTTCTTTAATGAGCGCACCGCTGATACCTCCAAAGGTGCGGTTATTATCAAGCAGGGAATAATCCGTGCTGGTATTTGCGATGATAAAGCCCTTTGCGCCCTGCTGGCTCGCATTTTGACATAAATTTATGGCTTCTTTGATTTTCATATCCGGGGCGATTTTAATTAAAATGGGCTTTTGAGTGATTTTTTGAGCTTCATTTAAAAGCTCGTTTAAAAAGCTTGTTTCTTGCAAGGCGCGTAAATTCTTGGTATTTGGCGATGAAATGTTGATGATGAAATAATCACACAAATGCTTAAAACTCTCCAAAAGCTGGGTATAATCTTTTATTGCGTCTTCATTTTTCGTCGCCTTATTCTTGCCTATATTTGCACCCACTGGCAAGATAAAAGGATATAAAGAGCTTAGGCGAGAGGCGATTTTGCCCGCTCCATCGTTATTAAAACCCATAGCATTTTGCAGACTTTCTTGCTCCACCAAGCGAAACAAACGCGGCTTTTCATTGCCCGCTTGAGCCTTTGGCGTGAAAGTGCCAAATTCTAAAAAGCCAAAGCCAAGTGCTGCAAGGGGACGAAACATCGTAGCATTTTTATCAAAGCCTCCAGCAATGCCCACAGGATTGTAAAAATTAAGCCCTAAAAGCTCTTGTTTGAGTCTATCATCATCGATGATATAAGCTTTTGCAAAGAAATTTAAAGATGAGGGACAAACAAAGGCAAGGCTTCTTAAAAGCGCTTCTGTAAGGCTGTGAGCAAGTTCTGGGGGCAACAAAAAAATCAAGGGTTTTAATTTTTCATAAAGCAATTTTAATCTCCTAACTCCACTCCGTAAAGCTTTGCAATTCAAATTTTAAGGCTTGAAATTTAAAATTGTCAAGCTAAAAATAAAGGCTAAATTTGATAAAGTTTAAAAACGAGACGCTTTGATCCGCTAGAAAAAAATGCGCAAGCATTTTAAGTTTCTAGCGTGAGCAACTGCGCCGAGTGTTAAAGCTTTGTCAAATTTAGCCCTTCAAACCTTAAATTTAATCCTTAAATCCAAAATATATTTTAACCTTTTTTCCTTAAATTTAAGCCTTTAATGCAAAGATTTTAGCTTAAATTTCTTATAAAGCTCGCAAGTTTGTAACAGCTCTTTATCATCTCCAAGCCCTACAATTTCGCCTTTGTCAATGACAGCGATTAAATCCGCGTTTTCTATAGTGCTAAGGCGGTGAGCGATAACTAAAACGAGCCTATCTTTTTTCAAGCTTTCAATGGTTTTGATGATGGCTCTTTCGCTTTCATTATCAAGGGCTGAAGTGGCTTCATCAAAGATGAGTAAATCAGGCTCTTTATAAAGCGCTCTAGCTATGGCTATGCGCTGCTTTTGTCCGCCGCTTAGGTTTTTGCCATGCTCTAAAATTTCTGCATTTATACCGCCCATTTGCTCTACAAATTCTAAAGCATTAGCTTTAATCAAAGCTTTTTTTACCCTTTCTTTGTTTAATTCTTCACTGTAAGCGATATTATTTGCGATTGTATCGTTAAATAAATAGATATTTTGCGTTACAAGCCCTATTTTGTGGCGTAAAGATTGAGTGTTATACTCGCTAATATCCACACCATTGATTAAAATCTCTCCCGCATTTTTATCATAAAAGTGCATAAGTAATGAAATGATCGAGCTTTTGCCCCCACCGCTTGATCCCGCTAAAGCAAACATTTGCCCCTTTTTAAAAGCAAAGCTCACACCCTTTAAAACCTCTTTTTTGCCCTCATAAGCAAATTTCACATCCTTAAACTCGATATTTTCAATGCCTTTGCATTCTTTATCCCCGCTTTTTATCTCAGGCTTTAAATCAAGCAAATAAAAGGTGCGCTCACTTGCTACAATGGCAATTTGAAGCTTGCCATACAAGGATGAAAGCCTTTTTAATGGAGTGTAAGCCATAAAAAGAGCGGCTAAAAAGCTAAAAAATTTGGCTATATCAAACTCGCCATTAATCACCTCAAGCCCACCTATGAAAATCACGCCCGCAACACCAACTGCGCCCATCATTTCCATTAAAGGAGAAATTAAAGCATCCACTTTAACGCTTTTAATGCTTAATTTACAAAGCTCATCATTTTCTTTTTTAAATTTCTCGCTCTCAAGCTTTGTGCTAGTATTTGCCTTAATGAGCTCTATATTTTTAAAAATTTCATTCAAACGAGAGAGTAAATCGGCATTTTTTTCTTGTGATTTTTTGCCAAGTTTTTTAAGCTTTTTCATAAAAAGTCTTAAGGGATAAAGCACGCAAGGCACTACCACAAGGGCTAAAAAAGCAAGCTTTGGACTTTGATAAACCACAACACATAAAAGTCCTATTAAGGTCAAACTTTCTCTTAAAAAATCAGGAATAATATTTGAAACTATGCTTTGAAGGGCGTTTATATCATTTGTAGAGCGGCTAAGTAGCTCACCGCTTCTAAATTGATTAAAAAATTTCATATCTAGCTTTAAAATATGCTCAATCATTTTTTGACGCAATTCTTTAAGTATATTAAGTCCTACAAAGGAGATGAAATAAACTTGCATATAAAGCCCCAAGCTTTTAGCTAAATAGGCTAAAATCACGGCAAAGGGCAAAATTTTAAGCAAAAACTCATCTTTTTCAAGAAAGATAAATTTCAAAACAGGCTCAATAAGCCAGGCACTAAAAGCAGTGCCACCAGCAGTTAAAAGCATACCTAAAATGCTTAAGATAAAAAAAACGAAATATTTTTTATAAAAGGGCTTAAAGCGTATTAAAATCTCTTTTAGGCTTAAATTTTTGGCTTCATTCATTATTTTTTTCCCACAAAACGCCCTTTATTGTGTCTTTTAAAATGATATTTTTAGCTAAAAGTGTGTTTCTAATCTCATCGGCTAGGGCGTAATTTTTAGCCTTTTTTGCTTTATTTCTTAGAGCAATTTTTTCTTCAATTTCTTTTTTAAGAACTTCATCAACGCCAAATTTAAAATATTCATTTGCGTTTAAAAAGCCTACGCCTAAAATTAAAGCCGCTTCTTTTAAAGAGCTTTCAAGTTCGTTTTTATCGCCTTTTTTAGTATCAAGGCTTAAATTGGCTTCTTGTATAAACTCATCTAAAAAGCTTAAGGCTAGAGAAATGTTTAAATCATCATTTAAGGCTTTAAGTAAATTTAAAGCCAAAGCGCTTTGAAATTTTAAGCTTTTTTCGCCTTTTAAAATTTCACTCTCAAAGTCGCTAAACTCGGCCAAATCAAGCCTTTGTTTAAGTCTATAAAGCTTATCAAGCCTTTTTTTACAAGACTTTAAATCCTTTATATCAAAATCAAAATGCGCCCTATAATGAGAACTCAGCAAATAAAGCCTTAAAACTTCTGCTTGAAAATCCTTTAAAATATCCTTGATAAAAAAGCTATTATTTAGGCTTTTGCTCATCTTTTCGCCATCAATTTTCACAAAGCCATTGTGAAGCCAAATTTGAGCTAAGCTTTTATTCCAAGCACAGCGGCACTGACACGCCTCATTTTCATGGTGCGGAAACAATAAATCAATGCCCCCGCAGTGAAAGTCAAGTTCTTTTTTAAACAAAGCCTCAATCATCACCACGCACTCCGTATGCCAGCCAGGACGGCCTTTGCCAAAAGGCGCGTCATAAAAATCATCATCAAATTTCCACAGCACAAAATCACTTTCATTTTTTTTCGCCACTTCTTTTTCAAGGCGGCTCCTTGTCTCATCGGCGTTTCTATGGCTGAGACTAAAATAAGTCTTATCCTTTGAAGTATCCAAATAAATGCCATCTTCTAAAGTATAAGTAAAACCCTTGTTTTGTAAGGTTTCAATCAAGCTTATCATCTCCTTAATAAAATGCGTCGCTTTTGGCTTGAAGCTGGGTTCTAGCACATTTAAAGCCCGCATATCTTTTTCATAAGCATGGATGTAAAAATTTGTGATCTCTTCTAGGCTTTGCCCCGTTTGGCTCATCTTTTTTAAAATTTTATCATCAATATCTGTGTAATTTCTAGCAAACTTAACACTCAGGCCACTGGCTAACAGCGTGCGCCTGAGTAAATCAAAGCAAACGCTGCTGCGTCCATGCCCCAAATGCGCATGATCATACACCGTAGGACCGCAAAGATAGATATTTGCGCTTGCTTTATCAAAGCTTAATTTTTGTTTTTTAGCACTATCAAAAAACTGCAAAAGCCAAATCCTTAAAAAAATTTCCTAAAATTTCAAATGCAAAAATGATTTGAGCCTTAAATTCTATCAAAATAAAGCTAAAAATAGACAAAAACAAAAGCATAAAAGCAAAAATTTTAAGGCTAAAAAGCGCAAAAAAGTTTTTAAAGCCAAATTCTTTCACATTTGCAAACAAAAGATAAAAAGCGCTCATTGAAGCGCTGAGAGCAACGCCTAGCACCTTATATTCAGCCTTTGAAATGAGCAAAACACAAAGCACACTAAAAAATGCCGAGATTAAAAGAGCCTTAAAAGCAATCATTGCCGCTTGCTTTTGCTTGAATTTCGCATAAAGCCACAAAGAAAATAGCCTTTGAAGCCCAAAGGGCAAAAGCCCGATCAAATAAGCAATTAAAACAAGGGCAGTGAGCTTGCTATCTTTTGCGCTAAATTCGCCCCTTTCAAATAAAAGCGTGCAAATTTCATTAGCATATACAATGCCTACAATCATAGCCAGCAAAAGTAGGAATAAAAGCGCGTTAAAAGCCTTTTTCATAAAATTTAAGCCCATTTTTTCTTCATTATTTTTTATATGCCTTAAAATTTTAGGAAAGGCTACCTGAGATAAGGCTATGGCAAAAAGGGCAAGTGGGAGCTGAAAAACGCGGTTTGCATAGTATAAATATGAAATGGAACCCGCCATTAAAAAGCTAGCTATGGTGGTATCTAAAAGAGAGCTTAGCTGCGTGGCTGAGGAGCCAAGTACGCCATGAAAAAAGCTAGAATAAAATTTTTTAAGGCTGATTTTTGTTTTTTTAAGTTTTATGCTTAAAAACATGGCCTTTATCACGGCATTTTTACGTAGAGCAAAAATGTGCCAAAGAAGCTGGGCTAAGCCACTTAAAAGCACCGCATAAGAAAAGATATATAAAATTTCAAGCGTGCTTTCATCTTTAATGAAAAAAGCAGCGATGATGATACAAAGATTAAAAAAAGAGCTTGAAAACGAAGTGATGAAAAATTTTTGCTCATAATTTAAAAGCGCGGCTAAAAGTGTCACTAAAAAAATAAAAAATAAATACCAAAAATTAATAGCCACTAAAGGAGCTGCCATCATAATAAGCTCATCGCTAAAGCCAAAGGCAAAAATTTTAGTAAAAAAGCTTGCAAAAAAGCTCACTAAAAGGCAAAATAAAAAAACAATGCTGCCAAATTGAAGCAGCACGGCTAAGGTAAAAGCGCCTTTTTTTCTAGAGCTTGCAAAATGGGGCAAAAAGGCTTGATTGAACGCTCCTTCAGCAAAAATGCGGCGAAAAAAAGCAGGCATTTTAATGGCAACAAAAAAAATATCGCTAAAAACTCCAGCCCCCAAAAACAAAGCCAAAATAATATCTCTAACAAGCCCTAGAATGCGAGAAAATAAGATCCCAAAAGCATTGATGATGAAGTTTTTGAAGATTAAATTTTTGATTTTTTTCATAAAAATTTCTTTATTTTGCTTTTTAAGGGCTTTATTTTAACTTAAAATTGTTTAAAATTGAGTATAATTGTGTCAAAATAATTTCAAAGAGTTAAAAAGTGTTAGAAGAATTAACAAGCAAAGCCCCTTATGATGAGCTTTTGAAAGTATCCGCTCAAAAGGGCATTGATGTCAAAAAGCTTGATTTTAAAATCCTAAGTTTTAGCACCCTTTACAGCCTAAATGATGGCGAGAGTAAGGAATTGAGCGAAAAAGAACTCAGCTTTTTTGATGATGATAAAAATTTCTTAGAAGAAAATTTAAAAATCACGCAAAGTTTTAAAATTTCTATCTTTGAAAAGCAAAACAATGAGCTTAAAGAGCGCGTCAAACTCATTTTAAATAAAGATGAAAGCGCGCTCATTGCTGATATTAATCTTACAAATTTTAAATTCTATGCGAATTTGCCGCTGGATTTGCTTCAAAGTATTTATAAAAAAATGATTAAAGAAAGACTATTTATAGGGCTTAGAAGCTTTAATTTTAAGCAAAGTTTGATTGATTTTTTAAATGCTTTTAAAAAGGGGCAAAAAAATCACGCTAAAATTCTAATCAGCCGCGCCATAAAGCCTATTAGCCCGATGAATGAGAGCTTAATTTTAGACTATGAATTAAGAGCAAAGCAAAAATTTAATCATGTGCAAAAAATTTCTTATATCGGTATCAAGCAAAATGAGCTAGTCCTAACTCACTTCAAGCCAGCAGCTGGGAAAATGGGTAAAAGCTTGAGATTAAAGCCTATTGAATTTCGCGCACCAAAGGATGAGAAAATCGAGTTTTCTTGCTCGAATAATTTTGAAAGCAAAGAAACAAGCGCTAATGATAGCTTTATCAAAACGCAGTATTTTGCGATGAAAAATGGCTATGTTTTAAAAGAAGCAAACAATAGCTTTGATATACAAAATGAGCTAAATTTAAACTTGGTCAATTTTAAAGAAGTGGGCGCTATTATCTGCGGACTAGACACTGCAGTGAGCATTAATGTAAGAAATACAAGCGAGCTTGAAGAAGCTGTGGGCTCAGGCGTGAATATAGAATGTGAAAATCTTACAATCAATGGCACAGTCGCAGGAAACACACTTTTAAAGGCTAAAAATTTCAAACTCTATGGCACGAGCAATCCAAAAACAAAAATAATCGCGCAAAATGCCTATATTTCGACACACAAAGGCATTTTAGAATGCGAAAACGCAGACATTGACAGCCTAGAAAATGGACAATTAAAAGCAAAAATTGCTGTGATTAAAAAGGCTTTAGGTGGCGTTATCAGGGCAAATTCGGTGCAAATTTTAAATCTTGTTGGAAATAATCAAATCAATTTCAACAGCATTTGTCTTATCGAACAATGCAGCGGCTCAAATAATAAATTTTTAATCTATGCTTTCAAAGATGATGAAGATTTGCAAAGCAAACTTGAAGCTTTAGAGCTGCGCCAAAAGGAATTGCCAAAAATCATTACAGCATTAGAACAAAGCGTGAGCTCGAGCAAAACTGGGGTTTTAATGCTGATTAAAAAAGCAAATGAGCTCAAAGCTCAAAATCTTAGCGTGCCGCCTAATTTTTCAAGCGTGATACAAAATTATCAAAGAAAAAATGAAGAATTAAGCCAGCTTTACAAAGAAAAAAGTGAGCTTGAAATCGCTCAAAAAGAGCTTGAAGCCAAGCTTCAAAGCGATGAAGAAGAATTATTTAATGCAAAATTAATCAATAAAAACGGGCTTTGGAGCGATATGAATGAGATAAGATTTCGCCTATTGTTTCCTAAAAAAGAGCTTTTTTACGCCACGAAAGCCGAAGATAAAAATAGAGTCTTTTGCATACAAAAAAATTATGATAAAGACGGCGAAATCGAAATTCAAAAGGGTAATGAATTTGATGAAAAGGATATTCAATGTTTTACGCCATCCAGGGCCTAATCACGCACAAAGAGCCCACATTTGTGGTGCTTAAGACACAAGGCGGGGTAAGCTACGCGCTGAGTGTCTCGCTTTTTACCAGCTCAAAGCTTGAAAAAGGCGCGCAAATAGAGCTTTTAACCACGCCCATTTTCAAAGAAGACTCACAAAGGCTTTTTGGCTTTTTAGAAAAAAGCGAGCAGCAAATGTTTGAGCTTTTGCTCAAGGTCAATGGCATAGGTGCGAGTATAGCGATGGCAGTTTGCTCAACACTTGATAGCAACGCCTTTTACAAGGCTTTAAGCACAGGAGATGAAAACGCTTTTAAAAGCGTGCCAGGCATTGGTGCTAAAGTAGCTAAACGCATTATCACTGAACTTAGCGATAAAAAAGTAAGCTTAAGCTTAAGTGATGATGGCAAAACTCAGGCTTTACAAGCCTTAATCACGCTAGGCTTTAAGCAAGAAAAGGCCTTAGAGGCTTTAAGCAAATGTGAAAGCAAAGAAGTAAGCGCACTTGTCAAAGAAGCTTTGAAAAGGCTTTCATAGCATTTTAATTAAAGCTTGATAATTAAATTTGCTTCATTTTAAGCTTTTGAAGCTAAATTTTATAAAGCTTGACGAAAGGCGCTTTTGCCCATTAGAAAAGAAAGTCGTAAGACTTTTAAGTTTCTAATGTGGCAAACCGCGCCAAAGTGTTAAACTTTATAAAATTTAGTTTTAAATTTAGGCTTGAAATTTTCAAAATGAAAAAATTTAAATTTTTTAAATTTAAAAACTCGCGCCGCTGTTTTTGAATTTATTTGAAAATTTTCAAGCTAAATCTAAAGTTAAATTTTATAAAGTTTGAAATTGAGTTAAAATTTAAGTTTTAAATTATGCCAAATGTTTAAAGCCTTTTAACGATACGCTTTGACCCGGTAGAAAAGAAACGCACCAGCGTTTCAAGTTTCTACCGTGGGCAACCGCGTTGAGACAAAAGGCTTTAAACATTTGGCTATCAAGCTTTTTGATAAATCAAATTTAAAGGAAAATGATGAAATACGCAGTGATTTTTGGCGGTAATTCTTACGAGCATGAGATTTCAATCATCAGTGCCATCGTGCTTAAAAAGGTCTTTCACGCGCAAATGAGATTTATTTTTTGTGATAGCACGAGAGGTTTTTACCTTGTGCCAGAAGAAAAGATGAATGCAAAGAGCTTTTCAAGCGCTGCTTATAAAAAATTTACTCCTTTAAACATAGCTAAAGAGGGCTTTTATCTTAAAAAGCTTTTTGGCTCTAAAAAACTGGATGCTGAAATTTATATCAATTTAATTCACGGAAGTGACGGCGAAGATGGCAAATTAGCTGGAATGCTGGAGTTTTTCAATATCAAATTTATCGGTGCGCGCCTTGAAGCAAGCGTGCTAAGCTTTAATAAAGAGCTTACAAAGCTTTATGCAAGTAGTGTTGGCGTTAAAACTCTGCCTTATGAAATGCTTAGAAAAGGGGGGAAAGAGCCAAATTTAAGCTTTCCTTGTATTTTAAAGCCCGCGCGCCTTGGTTCAAGCATAGGCATAAGCGTGGTGCAAAATGAAAACGAGCTTGAATATGCTAAGGATTTGGCCTTTGAATTTGATAGTGATATACTCGTAGAGCCTTTTAAAAAGGACATTAAGGAGTATAATCTTGCAGGCTGCAAGGTAGCAGATGAGTTTGTTTTTAGCATGATTGAAGAGCCTAAGAAAAAGGAGCTTTTGGACTTTGAGCAAAAATATCTTAGCTTTTCGCGTGATGAAAGCGTGAGCGAAGCGCCTTTAAACGAGACTTTGAAAGAAAAATTAAAAGAAGCTTTTGTTAAAATTTATGAGCCACTTTTTAAGGGCGCACTCATTCGCTGTGATTTTTTTGTGCTGGATGATGAAGTGTATATCAATGAGATTAACCCTCAGCCAGGAAGCCTTGCAAACTATCTTTTCAAGGACTTTTCACTCACGCTTGAGCGCCTTGCAAGAAGCATTAAAAATGAAAAATTAATCAAAATTGATTACACTTTTTTACATTCTATCAACGGGCAAAAGGGCAAGCTTTGACTTTTGATAAAGACGAAATTTTTACAGCCACTGAAGTGGTGCGAAATTTCAGCACCATTTTAGAAAAAGTGAGCAAAAGCAAGGGTAAAAAAAAGATAGTCATCATGAAAAATAACAAATTTGAAGCCCTTTTAATCAGCATTGAAGAATACGAAAAATTAAGCAATGCCCTAGCCTTGCTTGAGAGCATTTACAAGAGTAAAGAAAAATAATGGCAATTACAAACTTAAGATACAAAAATGCGGATTTTGAGCTTTCTTACGAGCTTTTAAATTTAGACAAAGAGCCTATTTTACTTATTTTGCATGGCTGGGGAGCGAGCAAGGAGCTGATGCAAAGCGCTTTTAAAGATAAATTTCAAAACTACAAGCACCTTTATATAGACCTTTGCGGCTTTGGCAAATCAAGTGCGCCCTTAATCTTAAACAGCTTTGATTATGCTCTCATTTTAAAGCTTTTTCTAGCTCAAAAAAGCCTTGCTCCCGCGCTTTTAATGGGGCATTCTTTTGGGGGCAAGCTTTGTGCGCTTTTGAGCTTAGAAAATGAAGATTTTTCAAGCTTTTGTAAAAAGAATTTAAAAGGGGATTTGAAAGAAAATTTAAACGAGAATTTAAACTTCAATGTTTTAAACTCAAATTTAAAGGCTTTAATCCTGCTTTCAAGTGCTGGAATTTTAAAGCAAAAAAGCCTTAAAGTGCGCTTTAAGATTAAATTTTTTAAAACACTTAAAAAGCTTGGATTAGGGCATTTTGGCAAGTTTTTTGCAAGCAAGGACGCGCTGGGCTTAAATGCTTTAATGTATGAGACTTTTAAAAATGTCGTGAATGAAAATTTCAGTGAAGTTTTTAAAAAAATTCACACAAAAAGCTTTATTTTCTGGGGCATTGATGATGAAGCTACGCCTTTAAGAAGTGGCGAAAAAATGCACGCTTTAATTAAAAATAGCAAATTTTACACACTCAAAGGCGATCATTTTTTCTTTTTAGACCCCAAAAACTCAGCCTTTGTGGATGAAATTTTAAACGAAATGGAAAAACAAAAATGAGTGATTATAGCTTCATTTTTTTTATCGGCTTTTTTCTGGGCTTATTTGGCATTGTGCTTTTAAATTTAAGCCTTGGCTTTTATCTTATAAGCACGCTTCAGTGGTATTCTTACAAGCTTGAGCGTGTGTGCTTTCACTTTTCAAAGCCACTTTGGCACTTTTGTTATTTCATTTTGCCTGCTCTAGCCTTCGTTTTTGCGCCTTTAATGCTTTTTATCCCGCTTTTTATCATCTATTTGATTTTTTTATTTTTATGGCAAAGAAAACTTGATAAAAAGCTGGTTTTTACGCGAAAAGTTAAGGTGTTTTTCATTTTACTGGGCGTTTTTAGTGTGCTTTTTTACGCGCTTAAGTTTTTTATTTTGCCGCCTTTTTCATTAGCACAGCTTCATTTAATTAAACTTAATGAAGATTTTATTTATCTTTTGCAAGTTTTAAGCTCGCTTTTTTTACTACTGCCTTTAGTTTTGGCTTTGATTTTTCTTAAGATTTTCAGCCTTTTAGAAGAGCGTTTTTATATCAAAAAAGCACGTGAAAAACTAGCTCAAATGAAAGATTTAAAAATCATTTTAATCACAGCAAGCTTTGGAAAAACAAGCATTAAAAACTTTTTATACGAGCTTTTAAGCCCTGATTTTAGGGTGCATAAAAGTGCGCGCAGTATCAATACTTTGCTAGGAATCGTCGCTGACATAAATTCAAATTTAAATGAAAATACACAAATTTACATCGCAGAAGCTGGAGCGCGCAAAAAGGGCGATATCTTAGAGCTTACAGAGCTTTTAAATCCGCAAATTGTGATTATCGGCGAGATAGGAAGCGCGCATTTAGAGTATTTTAAAAGCGAGGAAAATATAAGAAAAACCAAGCTTGAAGCGCTAAATTCTAAGTGTTTGCAAAAGGCTTATTTACACTCAAGCACGCAAATTGCTGAAAATAATCAATTTATCATTTATGATAAAAGGCTTAAAAATGTGCGCGCAAGCCTTGATGGACTTGATTTTGAAGTGCTTTTAAATGAAAAGTGGCAAGAGTTTAAAAGCAGACTTTTAGGAAGCTTTAACGCGCAAAATATCACTGTTTCTTTACTTTGCGCAAGTGATTTGGGCGCAAAAGATTTAAAAGAGCGCGTTTTAAATCTTAAAAGCGTTGAACACCGCTTACAAATCATCTCAAAAAGCCCTAAATTTATCATCGATGATGGCTTTAATGGCAATTTTAAGGGAATGAGCGCAAGCTATGAGCTTTGTAAAACTTACACAGGGCGGTGCGTTGTGATTACTCCCGGAATCGTAGAAGTGAATAAAGAGCAAAACATAGCCCTAGCAAAAATCATCGATGAATGCTTTGATTTAGCCATCATCACGGGCGCGCTTAATGCTGAGATATTTGAAGAAAATTTGACAATAGAAAAAATCATACTTGAAAATAAAGCAGACCTAGTCAAAGTGCTAGCCGCGCACACAAAAAACGGCGATTTGATACTTTTTTCAAATGATGCTCCGAATTTTATGTAAATACGAAAGTTACTGGGTCAATAAAATCGATCTAAGAATGATTTTCTAAGGTTCTAGGTTCGCCAAAGAGCTTATCTAAGGCTTCTTTAGCTTCAGCTTGAGTGTTGGGTTCTTTTGCGTCTTTGGAAAGCTCTTTTAAAGTAGCGTTGATATCATTTTGAGCTGGCTTTTTTATGTTTATGAGTTTGCTCTCATCTATTTTTATGCTTTCATCTTTTTTGATATTTAGCTTGATGTCGCCTATTTTTTTAAGCAGTTCTAGGATGAGTTTGAAATTTTGATTTAAGGTATTTTTATCCTCATTTTGTGCGTTTGAGCTTATATTTAAGGTGTCATTGTCAAAACTTAAAAATTTAGTACTTCGCTCAAAACACTCGCCAAGCTCGTAATTTCTATCATAAATAAGCTCTAAAAGCTTATCGTAAGGGTTTTTAGGACTTTGATTTAAATTTACTTGTAAATTTCTTTCATTGTTCGCCTCATTTACATTTGAGTTATTTAAATTTAGGGTATTTTGCTTTGTAGTATTATTTAAAATATTATTTTCAACACTCCTTATTTTGCTTTTTTCAAGCTCATTAATTTGTTCATCAATGCCTCTTAAAGCCCTAGCTTCAATCATCATAAAGCTCATCACACAAAGCACGAAAGAATCATCATCGCTCACATTTAGCATAGTCTTAGCCCTGCTTAAAATCCTAAAAAAACGCTCATAAATAAGCATTGAAAAGCTCTCATTTTTAGCAAAAAAGCTTTCTTTTAAATAAAATATCATCTCATCAATCACAGCCCCCGCTTCATAGTCTTGAAGCTCTTTTAAAAACTCCAGCACCCCTTCTTTATCAGCCTTTAAAATCAAATCATAAAATTGCCCGATTTTAAGCGGATCTAAAAGCCCTAGCATAGTGGCTATTTTTGCACTTGTGATTTCATTTTGACAATAAATTATGGCTTGATCTAAAAGCGTGAGCGTGTCTCTAAGGCTTCCCCCACCACTTCTTGCGACAAGTTTGAGCGCTTCAGGCTCAAATTTCACGCCCTCTAAGTTTAAAATATGCTCTAAATGCTTTAAAATTTCACCTTGTGCGATTTGCTTGAAGCGAAAATGCTGCGTGCGTGAAAGCACAGTCGCAGGAAGCTTCAAAGGATCAGTTGTCGCAAGGATGAATTTAACATAATTTGGCGGCTCTTCCAAGGTCTTTAAAAGTGCGTTTGCAGCCTGCGGGGTGAGCATATGCACCTCATCGATGATAAAGATTTTAAAGCGCGCCATAGCAGGAGCGTATTTGGTCTGTTCGATTAAATCCTGAATGTCTTCAATGCCTCTATTGCTTGCTGCATCCATTTCTATGATGTCTAAATGCTTTCCTTCTAAAGCGGCGATGCACTGCTTGCAAGTGCCACACGGATGAGAATTTGGGCCACTTTCACACACCAAAGCGCGTGAAAAAATCCTAGCACTCGAGGTTTTACCACTGCCACGAAGCCCGGAAAAAAGATAAGCATGAGCTAAGCGCGCATTATCTAGGGCGTATTTTAAGCTTATACTCACGCTTTCTTGCCCGATAAGCTCATCAAAGGTTTTGGGTCGATATTTTATGGCTAAGGCTTGCAGCATTTTGATTGATTTTTCCTTGAAAAATTTTTAAATTTTTGGGTAATTTTAGCGATTTTTATTTAAATTTGTAATTAAATTTTTAAAACTATGCTTTAGAGATTAAAATTAAATTGATTTAATTTTTTAAACTACGCCACTGTTTTATGCGTCATTGCGAAACCTTTAGGCTGAAGTAATCTATAACTTAATAGCAAAATAGAGAATGGATTGCCATGCGGGCAAGCCCGCTCGCAATGACGAGTTTTGGCTATAAATTTTTAGATTGCCACGAATTTGCTACGCAAATTCTCGCAATGACGAAAACTTGCGGCGCGGTTTTTGAATTTATTTTAAAATTAAATTTGCTATGAAAATTGCGGATTGCTTCGTCGCTTCGCTTCTCGCAATGACGGAATTTAGCGACTTGAATTAAAACCTAAGGTGCAAGATTTAGAATTTTAAATTCCAAAATTCAAGGCGAAGTATTAAAAATTTAAATACAAAAGCTAAGGCGCAGGATTTTGAGATGATTTTAAGGGTTGTGAAGCATTTTTAAGCAAGGCTAGGTAAGAAACCTGCCGCAGCGCAAAAAATGCGAACTCCCTTAAAAGCACTCAAAAGCATTCGTCTTTTATCCCTTTTCAATCATTCATCACCGACAAAAGCTCTTTATTATCTTTTGTCTTTAGTATTTTTGAATAAAGAAATTTCAAAGCCTCTATATCATCCATTTGAGAAATTGCTGAGCGTATCGCCCAAATTTTTTGCAAATCAGCTGGATTTTGCAAAAGCTCTTCTTTTCTCGTGCCTGATTTGATGATATTTATAGCTGGATAAATACGGCGGTCTGCTATGCTTCTATCAAGGATGATCTCGCTATTTCCAGTGCCCTTAAACTCTTCAAAAATCACATCATCCATCCTTGAGCCTGTATCAATGAGAGCAGTAGCGACTATGGTTAGAGAGCCGCCATTTTCTATATTTCTAGCTGCTCCAAAAAAGCGTTTTGGCTTGTGAAGTGCGTTTGCATCCACGCCCCCACTTAAAACCTTGCCAGAACTTGGCGTAGCGGTATTATAAGCTCTTGCAAGGCGCGTGATACTATCAAGTAAGATGATGACATCTTTTCCCATTTCGACCATTCTTTTTGCCTTTTCGATGACAAGCTCAGCCACGCGCACATGATTATAAGCTGGCAGATCAAAAGTAGAGCTAAAGACCTCGCCCTTAACGCAGCGCTGCATATCGGTTACTTCCTCAGGGCGCTCATCGACTAAAAGCACGATAAGCTCCATTTCAGGATGATTTCTAGCAACAGCAGCGGCTAGCTCTTTCATAAGCTCGGTTTTACCCGTGCGAGGCGGGGCTACGATGAGGCCGCGCTGGCCTTTGCCTATGGGCGTGAAAAGATCTAAAACGCGCCCTGTAAGCTTTGTCGCTTCATATTCAAGCTTGATTTTTTCGGTAGGAAAAATAGGCGTAAGATTGTCAAATAAAGGGCGTTCACGCACTTCTTGCAAGGGCAAGTAATTTACTGCTTCTATCTTTAAAAGCGCGTAGTATTTTTCCTGATCCTTTGGCTCTCTAACTTGACCTGTAACAATATCACCCACTCTTAGAGCAAATTTGCGAATTTGAGAGTTGGAAACATAAGCATCGTTTAAACTATCGCTAAGAGTGGCATCAACGCCCCTTAAAAAGCCATATCCCTCAGGCGAAATTTCTAAAATTCCAGTAAAAAGGATGAAGCCACCTTGCTTTGTCTGAGCCTTTAAAATTTCAAAGATGAGCTCTTGGCGGCGCAGTTCGCTTGGATTTTCTATCTTTAATTCATTTGCGATTTTGACTAAACTTTCTAAGTCTAGCAACTTCAAATCCTCGATTTTGTAGCCCTCCACAGGAATGTGGGTCCTTTGTTTTTTAGTCGTAGTGTCCATAAAACCTCTTGTTAGATAAAGCAGTAAGTAAAAAGTAAAATCAAATTGTAGGCAAATTTTTCTTTTTTGTCAAATTTTCATTTTACTTAAAGCCTTTTTGATTAAAAAATCTGCGCCATTGGGTGCGATGATTTTTTGTAAATTTTTTGAAATTTCACTTAAATTTATAGAAAAAATTGCATTTAAAATTTTTTCTTTTACTTCATTTTGATTTAAAATTTCACATAAGTTTTTATCCTTTAAAAACTTGGCATTGAAAAACTGATGATTTTTAGCCGCGTAAGGATAGGGTATGAAAATAGCTGGCAAAGCATTAGCACACAGCTCAAAAAGCGTGCTCGCTCCTGCTCTAGCCACTGCTAAATCAGCCTGAGCCATTTTCTTAGCTATATCTTTTGAAAAGGCAAAAACATCAGCTTCAATGCCTAAATTTGAGTAATTTTGCTTACATTTTTTAAACTCCTTTTCTCCGCACTGATGAATGATTTTAATGCCTTTTTCATTTAAAAGGGGTGCTAAATTTAGAGCTAAATCATTGATAAAACTTGCTCCTTGTGAGCCTCCTAAAAAAATGATGGTTTTAAGCTCTTTTCTTAATCTTTGATTTTTAAAAAAGCTCTCATTTACTGGATATGGCGTAAAAAGTTCTTCAAAGCTAGAAAAAAAGCCTTTGCAAAAGGGCTTTAAAAGGGCGTTTAAGCTTCCTTTTTTTGAATTTTGTTCATGTATAAAAAGGGGCTTAAAGTATAAAAAGCTAGCAAAGGCTGCGGGTGCAGCACTAAAGCCACCCACGCTAAAAACCGCGCTTACTTGCTCTTTTTTTAAAATTTTTCTAGCCTTAAGGCTTAATTTAAGTATATTTAAAAGGCTTTTAAGCTTAGAAAGTCCCTTTTGATTGACAACGCCACTACTTTTTAAAAAATATTTCGCGCTAAGCTTAGGCTCGTTTTCAAACCAAGCTCTATCTTGACCCCTTTGACTGCCTATATAAACGCACTCTAAGTCTAAATTTGAAGCACTTTCTAAAAGAGCCTTAGCCACGCTTAAATGTCCGCCTGTGCCCCCACCTGTGATTGCTATTTTCATAATTTAACCTTTTTTGAAATCATTAAAACACAGCCAAGCCCTATGCAAATCGCCCACATAGAACTACCCCCATAACTTAAAAGCGGCACAGCAACGCCTTTTAAGGGTGTTAAAGAAATAATACCAAAGGCATTCATAAAAAATGAAAAAAGCAAAAGTAAGGCTATGCCCACGCAAAAGATAAAATGCACCTTGTTTTCACAGCGTCCAGCTATGCGAAAAATGCGTAAAATAAGCAGGGTGTAAAGTGTGCAAATGACAAAAAGTCCTAAATAGCCTATTTCTTCAGTGATACCTGAGAGCACGAAATCCGTATGCACCTCGCTTAAAAAGCCCAGCTTAAAAATGCCAAGTCCTAAGCCCTCTCCAAAGAAGCCTCCGTGTGCTATGGAGTTTAAAGAATGTGAAATTTGATAAGGCTCACTGCTTGAGCTTACTTTCAAAGCATTTGCAAGCCATTCAGGAAAAAAGGGCAAGAAAGCATCCTGGATATTGCCCCACCAGTTTGAAATGCGCTCAATACGCCTTTGATTGCTAAAAATGACTAAAATGCCTATCATCGTAGCCACAGCTAAACCAAAGGCAAAAAGGCGTTTGCTAGCTCCTGCGAAAAAGGCTAGAGCTAGGATGAGAAAAAAAGAAATAACACTTTGCCCTAAGTCATTTTGAGTTACATAAATATAGCCTATAACAATAAGAGCTAGGATAATATAAGGAAGCATAATTAAAATTTCACTTTTAATGCCCTTTTTGCTCTCATTAATGCGTCTTGAGTAAGAAAAGGCTAGAAAATAAATAAGTCCTATTTTAAAAAACTCAACAGGAGATATAGAAACAGGACCTAATCTAATCCAACGCTTAGCACCACCGCTTGCAGTAGCTAATGAGCTTGGTAAAAAAGGCAAAATGAGAATGGCGATGAAAGAAAGGATTAAAAGAGCTACTAAAAGCCTTTTAAAAGCTATTGCATCAGGATTAAAACGGGATAAAAAAAACATAATCAAAATACCACTCACCCCAAAAACGAGCTGACGCACAAAAAAATGAAAATCATCGTAATTAAAATAAAGTATAGTAAAAGCACTCAAGGAGTAAGAAAAAACAATGCCTATGGCAATCAGCGCAGAGCTTAGATAAAAAAGTTGTTTATCGGCTACCAAAAAAAATCCTAAATGGCAGAGTAAAACTAGACGCTTTTTTGCGCCTAGTTTAAATCAAAGAAGCTTTAAAAAGCTTTGTAGTTTTACAATAAAGAGTTGAGTTTGTCAGTGATGGCTTGCTTGCTTTGAGCGCCCACAAGCTGATCGACGACTTGACCGTCTTTTAAGAAAATAAGTGTAGGAATAGAGCGAACGCCAAATTGAGCGCTCAAATCGCCTTCCTCGTCTGTATTTACCTTACAAATTTTAGCCTTACCCTCAAAGTCATTTGCAAGCTCGTCAATAACAGGAGCGAGCATTCTGCAAGGTCCGCACCAAGGCGCCCAAAAATCAACCAAAGCCACGCCACTTTTAGCTTCATCGAAATTTTTTGAAGTGAGTTCGAGATATTTTCCCATTTTTTTCTCCTTGAAATTATTTTAAAAACGCTATTTTAAACCAAAAAAGCAAAATATAAACTTAAAAACTTATATTTTGTCTAAATTCTATCTCATTTTTTTGCACGCAGAGTAAATCAAGCTGAAAATCGCTGCTAAAGCCCTTTTTTAAAAGATAAAAATCAATGGCTTTTAAAAGTTTTTCATATTTTTTCTTATTCACGCGAAAGGCTGTTTCATAGTCTTTTGAAGTGCTTTTTACTTCGATAAAATGTAAAATTTCACCCTTTTTAGCGATGATATCAATTTCTCCAAATTTAGAATGAAAATTGCGCTCTAAAATTTCAAAGCCTTGTTTTTTAAGCCAGTTACAAGCTTTATCTTCGCCAAAAATGCCTGATAAATAAGCAAAAAGACCCATTAACTTTCAATTCTCATCATAAAAACATCAGCTTTTAAAAACTCTTTATTGCTTAAAATTTTAATCAATTTTTGAATATCTTTTTCATAAGCCTTGTGAGTGGTAAAAAAAAGCGTACTGTGAGTGTCATTTGCCTTAGGTTTTTGCAAAAAACTATCAATGGAAATACCGTTTTCACTCATCAAATGAGTAATAGCACTTAAAACTCCGATTTTATCCTCAACTTTAAGTCTAAGATAGTATTTTGTTTGAATTTCATCCTTGTTTAAAAGCTCATATTTTGGCGTATTTATAAAGCCAAGTGCCGCGCTTTGACTGGACCTTCTTGCAAAATCCATCAAATCGCTTATCACAGCACTTGCAGTTGCCGCTCCACCTGCACCAGGGCCGTAATAAAGGCTTTCAGAAAGCATATCGCCTTTAATGCTTACAGCATTCATCTCCCCATTCACGCCAGCTAGCATTTCGTTTTTATCGATTAAGGTAGGATGCACGCGAAGTTCTATTTTATCATGATTTGCCTTAGCTATGCCAAGCAGTTTTATCACAAAATCAAACTCAGTGGCAAAATACATATCCTCAGCCTCGATTTTTTCAATACCCTCAATCAAAATGTCCTCAGGCTTTGCACGCACCCCATAAGCAATGCTTGCTAAAATTAAAAGCTTATGCGCTGCGTCAAGTCCTTGTATATCAAAGCTAGGATCAGCCTCAGCATAGCCTAAGTTTTGCGCTTCTTTTAAAGCCTTTTCAAAGCTTGCTCCACTTTGCTTCATCGCACTTAAGATAAAATTGCTTGTGCCATTTAAAATAGCCTTTATGCCTAAAATATGATTTGCACTTAGTCCCTCTTTAAGCACCTTTATAATGGGAATGCCCCCTGCAACGCTTGCTTCATAGCCAAAAAAGCTATTTTTTGCTAAATTTTCAAGCTCGTAACGATGATAAGCTAGCATTGCTTTATTTGCAGTGATTAAGGCTTTGTTCTGGGCTAAAATTTGCCTGGCTAAAGCAAAAGGAGTTTTAATACCGCCCATTAATTCTATAAAGGCGTCTATGTCCGTGCGATTTAAAATTTCATCTGCGTTTTGTGTTATGGGGATTAAAGCATTTTTTTTCTCACTTCTTGCTAGAGCAATTACTGGCTTTATAGCCTTGCCACAGCGCGCTTTGATAATGCTTTCATTTTCTAAAAGCGCGCGGGCTACAGCAGAGCCAACAACTCCATAGCCTAAAAGTGCGACTTTTATTTCATTTTGCATAATTTGCCTTGAGTTTTAAAATTGTTTTTTTAAATTTAAACTTTATTTTTAAGCTAAATTGATAAAGTTTAACGCTTTGGCGCGCTTGCTCGCATTAAAAACTTCAAACACTAAAATTTTCTAGCAAATCAAAACATCTTAGATTAATTTTATAAATTTAGCTTGAAATTAAGCTTAATAAATTCAAAAATAAATTCTAGCCAAAAAAGGATTTAAATTTAATAAAATTTTTAGATGAAATTTAAATGAGTAATTTTAAATTTATCAATTTAAAGCTCATCACTCTTTCAAATATTTTTTGATATTTCTAGCCGCTTGGCGGATACGATTTTCATTTTCTATCAAAGCAATTCTTACATATTCATCGCCTGCTTCGCCAAAGCCTATCCCCGGGCTTACCGCCACGCTAGCCTTTTGCAAGAGTTGTTTAGAAAATTCAAGGCTTTTTAAATGCGCCTTGCTTGTGGGCAGTTTCGCCCACACAAACATACTTGCATTTGGCTTGTGAAGCGTCCAGCCAGCATTATCAAAGGCATCGAGCAATACTTCAAGCCTTTTTGCATAAGTGTTTTTAATCTCTTCAACGCATTCTTGCGGTCCGTCCAAAGCCACCGTAGCGGCAACTTGTATAGGCGTATACATACCATAATCAAACCATGATTTTATCTTTTTAAGAGCAGCGATAAGGCGTTTATTTCCCACCACAAAGCCCACGCGCCAGCCCGCCATATTATAGGATTTTGAAAGCGTGTAAGTTTCTACAGCCACATCCTTTGCGCCCTCTACTTCAAAAATTGAAGACGTTTTATAATCTTCAAAAGTAAGCTCAGCATAAGCAATATCGCTGATGATATAAAAACGCTCTTTCTTAGCCACTTTTACTAGGCGTTCATAAAAGCTTTTTTCAGCCGTTACGGTGGTAGGATTGTGCGGAAAATTTACAACCACAAATTTAGCGCGCGGAATGCTCTCATTTAGTGCTTTGCTAAGATTTTCAAAAAAAACATTTTCATCAAGTTCAAATTTATCATTATAAATCAAAGGCATTTTGGCTACATTTCCACCAGCTATTATGAAAGCTTGCGTGTGTATAGGATAGGCTGGCGTTGGCACGATAGCCACATCGCCCGGATTTATCACAGCGCGCGCTAAATTTACAAAGCCTTCTTTACTGCCCATAGTCGCTACTGCTTCGCTTTCTGGATCAAGCTCGACGCCGTATTTTCTTTTATACCAGTTACAAATTGCAAGGCGCAGTTTATAAATGCCAGCAGATACTGAATAGCCCGAAGTTTTGTCCTTTTTCGCACTCTCGCAAAGCTTGTCGATAATGTGCTGTGGGGTTTTGCCATCAGGATTTCCCATAGAAAAATCGATAATGTCTTCAGCTGCTCTTCGAGCAGCCATTTTAATGGCATTAACCTCGGCAAAAACATAATTTGGCAAACGTTCAATCGTGTTAAAATGAAAGTCTTCAAACATAAAAAGTCCTTAAATATGTGCTTTAATTGTATTATTATTTGTATAAAATAAAGTTTAAATTTATAAAAAGTAAATTGAAATCAAATAAATTTAAATCTAAATTTAAATCAAAAAAGCCAATTAAGTGTGAATTTATGACAAATCAGCGCGCCAAAAACACACTCAAACCACGACGAATATTATCTAAATTAAAACTATCTCCAACGACCATATATTCAGCATTTGAAGGAATTTCGCTTGAAAAAGAATTGTTTTTTTCTTTGCTCGTAATGGCTTGAATGAGTTTTAAATCTTTATCCAAAAATAAAATTTTAGCAAACCAAGAATCCGCCGCATTTGCCAAAATTTTTACGCTGCTTGCGTTTTTTGTCGTAAAAAAATAATCCCTTAAAGGTCTTTTTAAATCCACATTTTGATTTAAAGGCACATTCACATTGCTTTTAAGTAAAGCATCGCCAAAGTCTAGCTCGTATTCGTAAGAGTTTGCGCCTGTTTTTTGTATATTTTTGATAAAGATTGAATTTCTTTTTAAGATATTGTAAAATGAGCCGATGTCAAGGTTGTAGCGGCTTTGCACATCGATAGTATAGATTTTTTCTTCTTTTGTTAAATCCAGTCTTTGTGGGGTAAAATGCACGAAACCTGTGGCATTTAGGGCTTCATTAACAGCTTTAATGAATAAAACAGCCCCAGCATCGCTTTTAAAGCTAAGGCTTAAATCTCTGCTATCAGCACTGCTACTATCTAGCAAAGAATTGCTTTTTAAAAGGCTTGAAAGCGCGCTATAATCAATATAACCCCTTTCATTTTCAAGGCTTTTACCCTCAAGCAAAAGCTCGAGTTTGTGATTAAAGGCTTCATTTGAAATTAAATTCTTAGCTGCAACAAGCGTATCATTTGCCTTAAGACCTGAAAGAAGCAAAAGGCTAAATAGCGCGCTTTTTAAACAAATTTTTACCATTCTTTACCCTTGTTTAACGCCATAAATTCATTTAAAGTAATGGGTTTAATGTGTCCATTTTGCACTAAAAAGCGCTTTGAAGCTCCAGCAGGATAAGTCTTTTGCACTCCATTTTCATCAATCACACTAAGCTCAGTAGCGCCTGCTAAAATGAGCTGGTCTTTGCTTAAATCCACGCTAAAATTGACATCTGTTACCTTTGTCGTTTTTGTATTTGTTTTAAGATCGATAAAGCCCACCCAGACTTTGCCTTTGGTGTTAAAAGTGGCTTCTTTGTTTAAATTCTCATCTTGATTTAAAGAAGCGATTGTATCACTTAGATTTTGAGCTTCTTCTTCACTTTGAGCGCTGCTTTGATTATTCTCAGGTGCCACGACGACGAGCTCTAAGACTTCTTCTTGTGGGCTTTGAGAATTTGAAGCACCACTTGAATTTGTAGCATTATTGCTTAAATTATCTTGTGCATTATGATTTGCACCTAAAGCATTGTTTGAAGTCTCAGTGATGCTGAGTGTGCTTTCATTTGAGGCTGCTGAGATATTATTTTTAGCTTCATCGATAATATCAATGACGACAGTTTCGTTGCTTGAGGCATTATTTTCACTCAGTAAAGAAAGTAAATCATATTTATAAACTGCCCACGCTGCTGCGATTAAAATCGCTAAAATAAAGATAAAAATCCAAGATTTAGACCCAGTTGGTGCGCTGTAAGAGTCAATTTGTGGCGGAATGTAGACTTCTTTTTGTGAATTTGCAGGGGCTTTTTCATCCAAGTCATCTTTTAAAAAGGCGTCATATTCTTCTAAAAATTCGGTAAAATCAAGCTCATATTCTCTGCTTAAAATCTTTAAAAAGCCGCGCACATTAAATTTGCTGAGTTTTTTAAAATCTTTATCCACAACAGCTTTTAAAAAGTCCATTTCAAGCTGCGTTTTCGCGCTCACTTCTTTTAAATTCAAATCCTTTAAACTACTCATTCATCATCCTATCACAAATTATAGCAAAAGCAGCACTCACATTGAGGCTATCAAAAGCTCTTTTCATCTCTATGCTAAGCACCTCATCGCATTTTGAGAGGATTTTTTTAGCTAGACCCTCGCCCTCACTGCCCATAATGAGAACTCTTTTTGCCGCGCTTAAATCAGCCTTTTGAAGCTTAGTGCCACTTTGATGAGTGCCAAAAAGCTTGAAATCTAGCTGCTTTAGCTCATTGATTGCGTCTAATGGCTCTTTAATCAAAGCGATTTTTAAATCAAGCGCTGCGCCCGCACTCGTGCGAATGAGTGCTTCGAAATTTAAACTCTTAGCTGCGATTAAAACCGCGTCAAAGCCTAAAGCATAAGCACTTCTACAAATTGCGCCTAAATTGCCCATATCGCTAATGCCACAAAGCAAGGCTAAATGATTAAGCCCTTTAAGCTCTTTAAATTCGCTTAAAACAACAGGCTTTAAACGCATTAAAAAACCTTGATGATTGCCCCCTTTTGCAAGAGCTTGAGCGGCTTTAAAGTCAAGGCGCGTGATTTTTAGCTTTGATTTTGTAATTTTAGCAAAACTTTGCTTATCGCATTCTTTTGCAAGATAAATTTGCTCGACTTTTTCAAGGTGATGCTCTAAAACATAAAAAAACACCTGTTTGCCATAAACAATCATAATTATACCTTATTTTGCGTTAAGATTTTATCCAAATAAAGCTCTTTTGTGTTTTTTGTGCCAAGTTTTGAAAGAAGCTTAATCTTAGCTTTTGGTGGCAAATCTAAGCTTAAAATATCCTTTTCATTTAAAACAAGCTCATTTTTAATGCTCTTATTTGCCGCAATCACCAAGGTCCATTCGCCATTTAAATTCTCTTTTTTTAAAATTTCAAGCAAATTTTTAGCACTATTTTTAAATTTTTTTTCAAATTTTTTTGTCAGCTCTTTTACCGCAAAAATCTCGCGCTCTTCATCAAGTGCTGTGATTTCTTCAATGAGTTTTAAAACTCTTTTAGGAGATTCATAAACTATATTTACAAACTCACTTTTACAAAGGCTTGAAATTTGTTCTTTGCGCTCTTTGCCTGTGTTGTTTAAAAAGCCTAAAAAGATGAAATTTTTTTCGCTAAAACCACTTGCCACAAAAGCAGTTAAAGCGGCATTTGCTCCGGGTAGAACTTCATAATTTAAATTTTCATTTTGCGCAAAGCGCACTAAAAAGCTTCCCGGATCGCTAATGCTTGGCATTCCCGCATCGCTTAGATAAACGATGATTTGATTTTCAAAGTCTAGTTGGGCTAAGTTTTTTGTGAATTCTTTTTCGTTGTGAGTGTGTAGGCTTAGAATTTCTTTAGCTTTATTGGGTGTGTTTAATTTTTCTTTGATTAAATGAAGCAAAGACTTGCAAACTCTAGTATCTTCGCAGATAATCACATCAGCTTTGCTTAAAATTTCAAGCCCACGCAAGGTAAAATCTTTTAAATTTCCTATGGGCGTGGGCAAAAAATAAAGCATAAAAGGCTTAATTCATCGCGTATTTTTTCTTAAATTTCTCTACGCGTCCTGCAGAATCGACGATTTTTTCACTGCCTGTGAAAAAAGGATGACAAGCAGAGCAAATATCAACGCGAAGTTCAGGCTTATTGCTCTTTGTGGTGAAGGTGTTACCGCACGCACAAGTGACTTTACATTCAACAAATTCAGGGTGTATATCTTTTTTCATCGCTTTTCCTTGATTTAAAAATAAGCTTTTATTTTAGCAAATTTTAATTTAAAAAAAGCTTAATTTAAGTTTCATTTCAGTTGCTCGTCCTGTATCTAAATTGCCCCTTTTTAAACACAAGTCCAAGACCGCCAAGCTGCAGTAGCCAGCGATTTTCTATAGTATTTTTCATAAAAGCAGCCAACTCGCCCTTTAAATTCGCTCCATAAACAACGCCAACACCGTCTGTATGACCTATGGAGCAGACTGTGCCGCGGTGTTTGAATTTGAAATTTTTTGTAAAATTATGCCCTTTGAGAATTTCACTCAACATTAAAGCTACAAAATCCCCCATTTGAGCTGAAAGCTGAGCAGTTGGCGCATGAATGGCATCCTTAGTCGTAGGATAAGCGCTATCGCCCACGACGAAAATATCAGGATAATCAAAACAGCGCAGCTGATGATTGACTTCAATGCGCCCTTTGCGGTTTGGAATGCTTGAGTTTTCAATGATATCGCTTCCTTTTACGCCAGCTCCCCATAATACGGTGTTTGCGCTGATTTTTTCTTCGTGGCCGTTTCTATCGATGATGACGCCATCTTTTAACACTTCTTTGACATTGCCCTTGGTGATGAGTGAGACACCCATTTTTTGAAGCTTTTTTGCTGCTGCGTTTGAAAGCTTTTTATCAAACACAGGCAAAATCCTATCACTGCGCCCTATGCAAGTGATTTTTGGTATAGTTTTATCAATGCCACAAATAAGGCACAATTCATCAAGCTGCGATGCAAGCTCAGCAGTAAATTCAATGCTCGTAAAGCCCATTCCACAAACAACAAAGCTTAAATCATTAGCATTTTTTGTGTGGATAAAATCTTTAAATTTCTTTTCTATATGCTCGCTCAACTTTAGCGCGCGATTTAAAGATGTGAGCTTAAAGGCATATTCTTTAACACCCTTAATGCCAAAGCTTTCACTTTTAAAACCCAGCGCAATGACTAATATATCATAATGATACGCTCCGCCATTACCATAAACGCACTTATTTTCAGGATCTAATCGCGTGATTTTATCCTTGATGAAATCCACTTTTTCAGGCTTTAAAAGCTTTCTATAATAAATCCTTGCTTTGCGCGGCGAGAGTGTGCCGACTGCAACCTTGTGTAAAAGCGTCGTTTGATAGTGGTAGTCGTGCTTGCTAATGAGTGTGATTTTAGGCTTATTTTTCTTAAAATCCACACGCCTTTGCAAGCCAAGAGCAACTTTAAGCCCGCCATAACCGCCACCGATGATAAGAATGCGTGGGTTTTTAGGCAAGCTCAAAGGATCGAGATTTTTAAGTTCGCAATACATTTTCACATCCTAAATCTTTATTAAAACTACATTATAACCGAATTTAAATAAATTTTTTATCTGCTTTGAATAGAGTTTAAATTTTCTTTAATTTTTTGTGTAAAATTTTCTTTTTAGTATTTTAAGATCGATTGATTTGAAATTTTTAGTTTTTAAAATTGATATGTAAAATTTCTTTAAAAATTAAGAAACAATAAAGGTTTTTATTTTAATATGATTGATCGATAAATATTTTTCTTAAAATACAATTTAAACTACACTTAATTCACTGCCATCTTTTGTATAAATTATGCTTTATATCAAGCAAATCAAGCCATTTACCTATGATAAAATTTTGTAAATCGTGCAAATTTTTTATACCAAAATAGCTCGCATACACAGGCGGTGCTATGATAACACCAAGCTTTGAAAGCTTGCTCATCTGCTCTAAAGAAAGCGCTGAAAAAGGCATTTCACGCACGGCTAAAATGAGCTTTTTTTGCTCTTTAAGAGCTACTGCTGCTGCTCTTGTGATTAAAGTATCTGCTAAAGAATTAGAAATTTTTGCTAAAGTGTTTATAGAACAAGGTGCTATTATGGTTTTTTCTATGCCAAAAGAGCCGCTTGAAAGGCCTGTGGCCAAATTATCATCCTCAAAAAAATGCGTTTTTTCAAGCTCAAATTTATCTTTAAAAAAGCTTAAAAGCTTATTTTCATTGAGCTTTAAATCTTTGTTTTCGGCTAAAAAGCTTTGCTTTGCGCCCTTGCTTAAGATTGCATAAATTTCTCCATTAAACTCAAGCTTTTCTAAGTTTTGAAGCAGTAAAAGTCCTAGCTCTGTGCTACTTGCTCCTGTGATGGCTATTAAAATTTTCATTTAAGCTCTACTAAATTTTTATCAACAACAAGCCCTTGCATAAGCTTGCCCTCCTTTGTTTTAAGCCTTATAATATCGCCTTTATTACCACTTTCTAAAGCACTAAGCTCGATGAAAATTTGAACGTCTTTATCCTTTAAAACTCCGCGCAAAAAATCTCCCTTTTTCACAAGCTCAATTTTTTTAAACATACTTTGCCTTAAAATAGCGTTTCTAGCGACATTTGACTTAGCTACTAAACTTAAATCATCATCCGTGCTAAGAGCCTTTAAAGGCACCTTATCAAAGCTCATTAAAATCACAGAATAATCAAGTGCGCTTAATCTATCGCCTCTTTTAAGCTCTTTATTTGCTCTAAGCACCTCTAAATCAGCCTTTATAAAATAGCGAAAAAATATATTTTTTTGTCCCTTGTTCGTGCTAAACTCAGCCCTAAGATAGCCACTTGCACGCTCAAATCTTAAATTTGCTATCCTTAAAAAATTAAAACTTTCAAAGTCTTTTGGCACGCCATTTGCTTCAATTTTGACATCTTTGATGATGATTTTTGAAAAATGCGCCTTGTATTCTTTAATCAAAGCTTGCTTAACCGCATCATAATTTGAAGCAAAGCTTGAATTTATCAGCATTAAAACACAAATGATTTTTTTTAAAAAGCCTTTCATCATATTAAATGATACAAAATTTTTTCTTATCAAAGGTAAATAAAGCCTTTTAATGATAAGTTGAAATTTTTTAATTTTAAAACTCACAAAACAGCGGCGCGGGTTTTGAAATCTTAATTCATCATCTTAAGACTTGAGCTTGGTAAATCAAAGTGATTTTAACTGTTTATTTGAAATTTTAAAACTTTTCATAGATTTTGAAAATTTATAAAAAATTTAATACTAAAACAAAATTTAAGCAAAAATTCGCTAAAATCATCGTTTAACTTTGCTTGGATTAGGTAAATCTTAAATTTTATTGACTGAGTTTTATTAAGTGGCTCGCTTAAACTAGACTTAAAAACTTGATTTATGTATATCTTTGCTAAAGTTTATCACAACTGGAGTGGATTTATAGCTCAGTTGGTTAGAGCAACCGGCTCATAACCGGTTGGTCGCAGGTTCGAGTCCTGCTAAATCCACCATTTTTGTATTTCTTAATTTTTCTTAACCTTTCAAAATATCTATTTTATCAAGCTTCAAAACATTTCTAACATTTTCACATTCTTGCAATTTTTTCTAATTTTTCTTATAATTTTGTAGCCATTTTGTAGCCTGATTAAAAATTTTCATTCGGGCTACAAAATCAATCAAAAGGCGGTAAAATGGCACTTTCACAAAAAGACATCGACAATTTAGAAACCTAAAGATAAAAGATACATGATAAGCGTAGGCGAGCCAAAAGAGCTTTACATTCGCGTTTATCCTACAGGTAAAAAAGTTTTTTATCTAAGAGCAAGCAAATTTAAAGAGTTCATCACACTAGGACAAGCACAAAAGGGCATTTTAAATGTAACTGGCGCGCGCGAGCTTGCAAAAGAGAAGTTAAAAGCAAAAAATTTAAAAAAGGTTTTAAGTTTAAACACAGAGGAACTGTTTGTGCTAGAGGACATACTGATGCTGTGGGTATAGTGTATGGAAAAGAACTTGCAGGAGAGTTTGCAGCCTTTATGAAAAATACCATAGAAAACCGCTGGCTTTTTGGGCTTGGAGGTTTCCCTGTGGTCTTTAAAAAAGGACAATTCCGCTACCGAACAAGTAATTAAAATAAATTTTCTTTTGTTAAGAAATTTTTGCTAATATTTTAATAATGATTATCTTATTTAAAAGATAATCATTATTTCAAACAAAAGTGAAACTGTGTTTTTATTGCGTTTAGATGTATTAGCTATTTTACTCATTATACTTGGCTTGATAAGCTTGTTTATAGGTGTTATTCATATACCTGTAGCACAACTTTTAAAGCTAAGTAAAGATGAAATTGATGTTTTGATTTTAGCGAGAATACCTAGAACTGTAAGCATTATCATTACAGGTATGAGTTTGAGCATTTGCGGACTTGTTATGCAGTAACTCACTCAAAATAAATTCGTCTCGCCGACCACAGCTGGCACTATGGACTGTGCGAAATTTGGCATACTTATCAGCATTATATTTTTTGCTGGTTCAAGCTTTCTTACACAAGTATTTATCGCCTCTTTCTTTGCCCTTTTGGGAAGTCTTATTTTCTTACAAATTCTTAATAAAATTCGCGTAAAAGATGTGATTTTTGTGCCACTTATAGGCTTAATGTTTGGTGGCATTATCAGCTCTGTAAGCACTTTTTTTGCCTATCAACTGAATTTAATCCAAAATATGCAATCTTGGCTACAAGGAAATTTCTCAAATCTTATGCAAGGCAGTTATGAAGCCTTGTATATCAGTATGCCTTTGCTTGTGCTTGTGTATTTTTATGCCAATAAAATCACTATCGTGGGTATGGGCAAGGATATGGCTTTAAATTTGGGTATTTCTTATAAATTTATAATGAATTTGGGTCTTATAATCGTGGCTGTGATTAGTTCTACTGTTATTTTAACTGTGGGTGTGATTCCATTTTTAGGGCTTATTATTCCAAATATCGTTTCTATTTATAAGGGGGATAATCTTAAAGATAATATCGCAACCATAGCCTTGCTTGGAGCGGTTTTTTTGCTACTTTGTGATATATTTTCTCGCCTTATCATCGCTCCTTTTGAAGTGCCTATTAGCTTAACTGTTGGTATAGTTGGCTCTTTCATCTTTGCTTTTATCTTGCTTAAAAGAAGAGCTTATGATTAAAAAAGTTCTTATTTTAGCGTTTTTGGCTGCACTTTGCATTGTGGCTTACATTTTTACGGATTTGGGTAAATATCCTCAATTTGTCATTGAAAGCAGAAGTTTAACGGTTGCAGCCACTGTGGCTGTTGGTGTGAGTATAGCAGTTTCGACCATTATTTTTCAAACCATTACGCAAAATAAAATTCTAACGCCCAGCATTATAGGGCTTGATTCTCTTTATATGATGATACAAGCCTTTCTTGTCTTTGTGCTTGGCTCTTCGCACCTTAGCGTCTATGATGAAAATGTGAATTTTTTCATCTCAACAAGTTGTATGGTCGCCTTTACCCTACTTTTTTATAAAATTTTGTTTAAAGATGGGCGAAATATCTATCTCATCTTACTTTTAGGACTAATTTTTGGGACATTTTTTCGTCTTTATCGCTATTTTTTGAAGTTTTGATTGACCCTGATGAATTTATGGTCGTTCAAGGAAGAATGTTTGCAAGTTTTAATAATATCAACTCGCAAGTCTTGCTTTTAGCCTTAGCATTTATGGGTATTTGCTTTGCTTTTGTGCTAAAATACTTTAAATTCCTTGACCCTTTAAGCCTTGATAAGGATATTTGCATAAGTCTTGGAGTGCCTTATCATAAACTTGTATCAAGGTTGATGATAATTGTAGCTATTTTGGTCTCTGTAAGCACAGCCTTAGTTGGTCCTATCACATTTTTAGGGCTTTTAGTGGCTAATATTTCTTATGAATTTTTTCGCACTTACAAGCACAGCATTTTACTTGTAGGTGCAGCATTCATCAGTATCATCACTCTTGTTGGTGGCATTTTTATTGTTTCAAGAATCTTTTCTTTTGATACAACTATAAGTGTAATCATCAACTTTTTAGGTGGAATTTATTTTATTTATCTCGTTTTGAAAGGCAATAAATTATGATAAGACTTGAAAATATCAGCAAAAATTATAATGGCAAAAGCATTATCAAAAATGTAAATTTAGAATTTAAATCCAAAGCCATCACCTCGCTCATCGGCGCAAATGGTGCAGGTAAAAGCACCCTTTTAAGCATAGCTGCAAGGCTCTTAAAACAAGATAGCGGTGAAGTTTTCTTTAATGATAAGCCCCTTTACTCATACAAAAGTGAAATTTTGGCAAGAAAAATAAGCATTTTAAAACAACAAAATAATGTAAATTTAAGGCTTCGAGTTAAAGAGCTTGTAGCTTTTGGACGCTTTCCTTACTCAGCGGGCAAACTTTTTAAAGAAGATAAAGAAAAAATCAAACAAGCCATTGAATATATGGGACTTAATGATTTGCAAGATAGATTTTTAGATACTTTAAGCGGAGGACAAAGGCAAAGAGCGTTTATAGCGATGATTATCGCACAAGATACCGAATATATCTTACTTGATGAGCCATTAAACAACCTTGATATGAAACACAGCGTGCAGATAATGAAAATGCTTAAAAATTTAGTGAATGATTTTAACAAAGCCGTAGTTGTGGTTTTGCACGACATAAATTTTGCCTCTGTGTATAGTGATTTTATCATCGCTATGAAAGACGGCGAGGTTTTAAAAGCAGATAAAAATGAAAAGATTATACAAGAGGACATTTTAAAACAAGTTTATAACATTGACATTGCAATCAAGCACATTGATTCAAAGCGAATTTGTGTGTATTATGATTAAATTTAACATAAAGGAGAAAAAATGTAAAATTTACTTTTCATTTTGGTTTTGGCATTTTCAGTTTTTGCCTTAGTGCTTGCGACAGCAAAGACAAAGGCTCTCAACAAGATACAAATTCCTCAGCTAAGGCAAGGAAAGAGGTTAATGTTACACCCTTAGAGCTTATCGACAAGGGTGATAAATTTGAAATCAAACACTCACTAGGCACAGCAGAACTTGTTAAAAGTCCAAGCAAGGTCGTAGTTTTTGATTTAGGCACGCTTGATACCTTTGAAGAGTTAGGTTTAAGCGATAAGGTTGTAGGCACAGCGGTTAAAACCCTACCCGCTTATCTTCAAAGCTTTAAAAGCAAGCAAAGCGTTGGCTCGGTAAATGAACTTGACTTTGAGGCTATCAATGAGATAAAACCTGAACTCATCATTATTTCAGGAAGACAAAGTAATTTTTACGACAAGCTGAGTCAAATCGCTCCAACTATCTTTGTGGGCATAAACAATGCGGATTTTTTAAATTCTTTTGAAAATAAAACCCTAACTATCGCAAAACTTTATGACAAGGAAGATGAGGCAAGGGCTAAAATAGAAGCGATAAAAGCAGACATTAACTCAGCCAAACAAGGTGTAGATAGCTCTAAAACAGGGCTTATTATCCTAACAAATGCTAACAGAATGTCAGCTTTTGGTTCTGCTTCCCGCTTTGGCATTATCCACGATGTTTTAGGCATTAAGCCTGTGGATGCAAATATAAAGGTCGGCAGGCACGGCAACAGCATTAATGCTGAATATGTTTTAGAAAAAAACCCTGATTATCTTTTTGTTGTAGATAGAAATGTAATCGTAGGCAATCAAGAAAAGGCTCAAGATTCCCTAAACAACCCTATCATTGCAAAAACCAAAGCAGCGCAAACAGGAAAGATAATTTATCTTAACCCTGAGTATTGGTATCTTTCAGGTGGAGGCTTAAACTCTTTTAATTCCTGCTCTTGCTCTTTGATTTTTTTAAGCAAATTAATACTAGCTTCGATTTGCGCGCTGATTTTACCGACACTTAAAGCAGTTTTAATACTACCTTCAGTCATCCCTATCAACTCGCCCAGCTCTTTATAAGTGAGATTTTGCGCCTTGCAAAAGTCCTTTAAATCCTGCGCTGTCATTGTGCTTTCCTTTCTTTTGCTTTGAAAATAATTTTACAAAAAACACACTTAAAAAACACTTCTTTTTTACTTTTAACAATGATAATTCAAAGAACACGAGTTAAATTTAACTCTAATTATTTCAAGTTTTTTTCTAGCTTTCGCACCTTTAAGCTTAAATTTAAAACTTGCAATGCTAAAATCACAAGTAAAACACTTTGCGTTAAATCTGCCATTTTCGCTCCTTTTGTGGTATAATTTAAAGTAAAACAATGGTAAAGGGCTTGCGCCCTTTAGTTTAATGCTTTCTTGCATTTACAATCGCAGTTAAAAGCGCGATTATCGCAACTACTAGATTAATGGTGCTAATCAGTAATTCCATTGTTTTACTCCTTTTTTTATTTATAAAAGTTATGTTTTATAACTTTTATACAATAATTATAACATAAAAAAGAACCTAAGTCAAGAGTAAAGTTATAAAAAAATATAATTTTATATTTTATAAAGTTATAGATTATAACTTTATAAATAGGACTGCGTAAAATTTCGCACTCGTAAAAATTTGAGTTTTTAGCCGCCGTAAAAATGTGGGGCTAGTTTATGAAGTCTTTTAGTAGTTTCTTTAATTGATTTTGCTTTTCTAATTCTTTTTTTAAATAATTACATTCTAAAAGTAGCTCGCAAGCTTTTTGTACTTGCTCTCCTGCTTCTGTGATTGCAAGTTGCTTTAATCTACCTTCACTATACCCGATAAACTCGCCTAATTGTTTATAAGTTAATCCTAGTTCTTTACAAGTTTTTTTAATGATATTTTCGTTCATCATTTGTCCTTAAGTCTTACGAAGACTTCTTTGATTTGCTTATCTTTTAGTAAGTCTTTTAATGATTTTCTTATCTTTTCTCTTTGCTCTGGCGTTTTTAATTTGTTTTGTTTGACTTGTGTTTGCATTTTTTATCCTTTAAATTATTTCTTGTAAAAGTTTTAGTAATTTTTCTTTGTCGATTTTATTTTCCGCTAAATCGACTACCACTTGCTCCATTTTAACAATAAATTCTTTAACTTCATCTTGTTTGTTTAGTCTGATAAAATAAACCGCAGAATAAATAGCTGTTCTTTTGTTACCATCTAAAAAGGGGTGAAATTTCACACAAGCAAAGATTAGGTGGGTTAATTTTTCATAAAAACTAGGATAATAATCATCATTTTGCATATGCTCTAAGGCTGATTTTAAAAGTCCTATTTGTTTATCGTTGTAGCCTTTTAAACCACCTATATTTTCGATAATTTCATCGTGTAGGTTTAGGATTTCATCAAAGCTTATGTAATTAAGCTCTTGCGCGTTCATTGTGCTTTCCTTTCTTTTGCTTTGAAAATAATTTTACAAAAAACACACTTAAAAAACACTTCTTTTTTACTTTTAACAATGATAATTCAAAGAACACGAGTTAAATTTAACTCTAATTATTTCAAGTTTTTTTCTAGCTTTCTAATGCGAAGCTCGTTAATACTGAGCCAACTTTAAGATTAAAATCAATATAAAATCTAAGCTCATATTTGCTCCTTTTTTTATTTTAAAACTGGTTTTTAAACTTTATCACTAAATAAAGCATTAGCAAAACATTCACAAGTCCTAAAATGTAGCAAAAATAAACTTAATGTTTATTTAATCACTGCTAAAGAGCTTATTTATAGCGTTTTACTCATCCGTGTTTAAAGCCTTGATTTTATCTACATTAATCACGCATTCTTTATAATGCAAAAACAAATCACTATAAGCTTTTAAAATGTCGTTTTCATCAGCAATTACAGGCTTTTTAAGCTCTTTTAGATGAAGCAGATTTTCAGGCACTTTTTGTTTAATGATTTGTGTTTTTGTAATCACAGCTTGCGAACAGCCTACAAGTAAAAGCGCGCTACAAACAAGGGCCAAAAAGGCTGATTTTTTCATTTTTCGCCCTTAAAAAGTTCATTAACAAGCGCGAGCCAAACCAAAATCCGCATTTGCAAAAATTCTAGCCATTGTCCTGTCCTTGTTTTGTTAAGCTAAATTTCGGTGTAATTTTAACAAAATTTATAGTTAAATCAATCAAAATCACTCTTTCATCTCAGGCTGAAATGTCTATTTGCAGGCTTTTTGCGGCACTTGCTGAAATCTCACTGATGAGTGAGTGCATATCCTTTGTGAAATTTGGGTTGTCAAGGTTTTTGATGACAAGCTCTTCGCTCACCTTAAAGGACACAGAAAGGCTTTTTGTAAGCTCTTTTAACTCGCTTTCAAGGGACTTAAACAAATCCTCGCTTGTGGCGTAGTTTTCGGCGTTAAGTTGCTTTTCAAGCTGCTCTTCAAGGCGTTTGGCAAGCAGCTCGTTAATATCGCCTAAATTTAAGCGTCTTGAAAGCTCTTTGAGCTTTTTTTTCAGCTGTTTCATCAACTTTTCAAGCAAATCTACCCCACCCTCGTCCGTTTGAGTGGGTGCTTCGCCCTCGATGGTCTTTTTGGCACTTTTTATGATTTGCTCTTTGCTTTGAAGTTCGCCTAAATTCAAGTATCCATCCATATTTATATCAGCTTTTAGAGTTTCGTTAAGTGCCTTTTCTATGGTGTTTGCTAGGGGTGCGTCATAGTGTTTGGAGTAAGGCAAATAAGACGAAACGCCTTTAAAATCGACATCTGTTACATTTGCGCCCTCAACTTTTTTAGTGGTGTTTGTGGCGTATCCTGCCAGAGTTTCGCCCTTTTCGCTATCGTTTAAAAAGCCGTTTTTATCGCTATCCGCACCTGCATAGTTGCGTTTATAAGCTATATCGCCAAACCAACCTGAGACAAAGTCTGCTGCCTCGCCTTTGAGTGTGATTTTCCCACTTTTGTCTTTGTCAAAATTTTGTGAGCCAAAATGCGTTTTAAGCCTTGCTAAATTTTCATCACTAATCTTTAAATTTATGGTGTTGCCACTTACTTTGTCGTTAAAAGAAATTTCATTGTTAAATTCATAATTTTTAGCTAAATTTGAGCTTGTTTTTATATTGTTTGTGTCTAAATTTTTATTGATGATTTTGGCAAAATTTTGCAAATTATCTTGACTCATATTAGAAAGGCTAGAAAAAACGGCTTTGTTTTGAATGCCGTTTAGCTCAAATTTGGTGTTGTGAAAGCTCATCAAAGCGCGAGCCAAACCAAAATCCGCATTTGCAAAAATTCTAGCCATTGTCCTGTCCTTGTTTTGTTAAGCTAAATTTCGGTGTAATTTTAACAAAATTTATAGTTAAATCAATCAAAATCACTCTTTCATCTCAGGCTGAAATGTCTATTTGCAGGCTTTTTGCGGCACTTGCTGAAATCTCACTGATGAGTGAGTGCATATCCTTTGTGAAATTTGGGTTGTCAAGGTTTTTGATGACAAGCTCTTCGCTCACCTTAAAGGACACAGAAAGGCTTTTTGTAAGCTCTTTTAACTCGCTTTCAAGGGACTTAAACAAATCCTCACTTGTGGCGTAGTTTTCGGCGTTAAGTTGCTTTTCAAGCTGCTCTTCAAGGCGTTTTTTGATGAGTTCCTTGCTCTCTTGTGTCATTTTTTGCAAAAGCTCTTCCAAGCTCACAAAAACGCGCGGTTTGTCTAATGGGTCGGTTTGTATGCTCTTTTTAGCGTATTTGATGATTTGCTCTTTGCTTTGAAGTTCGCCTAAATTCAAGTATCCGTCCATATTTATATCAGCTTTTAGAGTTTCGTTAAGTGCCTTTTCTATGGTGTTTGCTAGGGGTGCGTCATAGTGTTTGGAGTAAGGCAAATAAGACGAAACGCCTTTAAAATCGACATCTGTTACATTTGCGCCCTCAACTTTTTTAGTGGTGTTTGTGGCGTATCCTGCCAGAGTTTCGCCCTTTTCGCTATCGTTTAAAAAGCCGTTTTTATCGCTATCCGCACCTGCATAGTTGCGTTTATAAGCTATATCGCCAAACCAACCTGAGACAAAGTCTGCTGCCTCGCCTTTGAGTGTGATTTTCCCACTTTTGTCTTTGTCAAAATTTTGTGAGCCAAAATGCGTTTTAAGCCTTGATAAATTTTCATCGCTAAGTTTTAAATTTATGGTGTTGCCACTTATTTTGTCGGTAAAAGAAATTTCATTGTTAAACTCATAATTTTTAGCTAAATTTGAGCTTGTTTTTATATTGTTTGTGTCTAAATGTTTATTGATGATTTTGGCAAAATTTTGCAAATTATCTTGACTCATATTAGAAAGGCTAGAAAAAACGGCTCTGTTTTGCACGCCATTAAGCCTAAACTGCGTGCCGTTAAAGGTGAGATTTCTTGGCGAATACCCAAAATCCGCATTTGAAAAAATTCTAGCCATCGTCCTATCCTTGTTTTGTTAAGCTAAATTTCGGCGTAATTTTAACAAAAATTTATAGTTAAATCAAGCAAAATTACTCTTTTTTAAATTTTTGCTGTTTTTAGGAATTTTAAAGCCTTTTAAAACTTGAAATTTTTATAAATCAGTGCTTTTAAAAAGCCTTAAAATTCAAGTTTGTAGCCAGCTATCTCAAAACCTTACTGATACGCACGGCGTCATTAAGCCCCACGATGATGCTTGCGCCGTTTTTCGTGGCTATGTCGCCCGCTACAAAAATGCCCGCTACATTGCTTTGTTTGTTTTTATCAAAGACGGGAATGCCCTGCTCATCGACATTTATGCCGCATTTTTGCAAAAAATCCACAGGCGTAGAACCGCCGATAGCATAAATAGCCCTATCGTAAATTTCGCTCGTGCCGTCAGTGAATTTCACGCCTACCTTGCCGTTTTCATCGCTGATTTCTTCGATATCTATGCCAAGTTTGAGCGCGACTTTGCCCGCTTTGCTCGCCTTTTCTATGTCGCTTAAATTCGTGTCATTTAGGCGCGTAAAGGCTTTTTGTCTGTAACAAAGCGTGGTGTCGCAAGTGTTTGACAAATCCACAGCGTATTCAGCGGCTGAATTTCCGCCACCTACGATGATGATTTTTTCGTTTGCCTGCACGCTGTTGGCGTTAAAATTGACAACTTTGTTTAAAGAGCTTGGTATCTTGTAGCTTGGTTTGTTTGGCTTGCCCATTCTACCGATAGCTACGATGATATTTTTGCACTCAAAGCCGCCCTTTGCGCGATTGCTCTTTTTTTGGCTATCAAGCTTAAAAACACCTAACATCCTAAGCCTTTTTAAAATTAAAATCAAATTTCACGCCATTAAGCGCGCTAGATAAATTTAAATCAAACACTTGCCCTAAATTGCTTGCAACGCGCGGGCAATACTGAGAATAACCCTCATCCGCAGGCACAAGATTAAATCCTTCAAGTTGGGTTTTGGCATTTTCAATTTGCTTTGCTGCTTCGATGAAAGAATGCGAAAAGTTTTTCACATTGGCAAAAACTTCTTTCAAACCTAAATAAGACTGATAAATATGTGCTGTGGTGTCTATGAGTTCTTTGTTTTTCTTAATGAAAGAATTAAGAGAGCTTGTGGCATTGTTTGAAAGCTGGGTAAAGTCTTTGACGCTTTTACCTAGCTTTTCAATGCTTATTATTCCATCTTTTGTATTTGCGGTAACATTTATTTTTAAATTTGTAGCCATTTTGGCTTCCTTTTATTGTTTTTTTATAAAATTTAAATAAAAATCAAGGTGTGTTTTTATGATTGTGGGCGATTTTAGCGGTGTTGTGGGTTCTATTTGTATGATTTTGATGCTTATTCACGCATTTATACTTTTTAGAGCTTATAAAAAAAGAGAAATTTATAAAAAGCTTGATGAGTTTAGCCAAGTAATTGCAAAAACATTATTTGATAAAAACACAGCACAGCGAAGCAAATATCAGCATTCAAGCTCTTAAGCTTGGACTTGAAAAAGGCTTTTTTGATTTTGATGAGAGCCTTAAACAGCAATTTAGGCAAATCGTTCAAAACCACTCTTTGCAAAAAGAAGTTACAATCAACTTGATAAAAACGGCTTGAAGTTTTCAATAATTTTCCTTTACAAATTTAGCGTAATTTTAAGAAAAATAACCCGTCTTAAGTGTCGGGTTGTTGAATTTAAGGTGGTTAAATGATTTTAGTGCCTGATTTTAGTGGCTTTTTTGGCGCTATTTTAATGTTTATTTTCATCGGGTTTTTATATCATTGTTATAAACATCAAAATGATGATGAATATAAACAAGAGCTTAGAAGCTTTATTAAATTTTGTAATGATTTTTATAGCAATAAGACCGATGAAAGCACTTTTATTTTAAGTAAAGTAGCTATAAAATTTGGACTTAAAAATAATATTTTTTTTGAGCCTTTTAAGAGTAAGTTTAAGTCTGCTTTGTGTGAAAATTCTTTTATTGATAATATAGAGCTAGATTTAAAAAGGGTTTAGACTTAATGAGCTTTTTTGTCACCACTTTTGCGATTTGCTTTTTTGTGGCTTTTGCCGTGTGGGCGATGAGTAGAAATTTAACAATCAAGGAGTAAAAAATGATTGTCAAAGAAAAATTAAGCAGCAATTTTATCATTATCAGCTAGGAATTCATTCCTAATGGCAAATTATGATAAAAATATTTTTTATTTTTGAAAAATCAAAGCTCAAAAAGCAAGAATTAAATTTAAATTTTTTCAACACCCTAGAACAAGCTAAAATCAAAGAATGGTTTGCTTATAAGAGCATGAAAAAACATTTAAACATTCCATTCAAAACAACGCATTTTAAAGCAGCTTAAAGAGTTTAAAGCTCAAAATCAAGATATTTGTAAGGTGATTGATTAAAGTATTTTAAGAGGTTGGTAAGGCTTATTTTTCATCAAAAAACAAAGCGTTAAAAAGCCACTTGGTTAAAAAGAGATTTTAGGCCTCGTATTAAGAAATACGCCCCATTTATTTCAGATCAGACTTTGATTTAAGTGGCTAAAATCGAGGGCAAAAGCTTGAAATACAACGCCTTAAAAGATGAATTTATACTTGTGTGAAGGAAGATTTATGGCGTATCAATTTAAAATCTCAAAAGGCAAAGAACAAAGCGGGGGATTTATGATTGAAACTTCTAAATTCGAGCTTTTAAAAAGCTTTGTGAGTGTAAGCGCATTTCAAGGGCTGAGTTTGTAGCAAGGGCTTTAAAGACTTATTTTGATATTTATAAGAGCTTGCAAAAATCAGATGATCAAACAATGAAATATTTAAAAGGCAATAAAGCCAGATTAAGAAAGAAATTTAGACTGAGAAAAAGCCTTTTATCAAGCTTCATCAGCAAGCCAAAAGGCAAAAAAAAGAGTAAAAATTTTATTTTGCACGAGGCCTTAAATCTATATTTTGAGCTTTTAGCCCAGCAAGATTTATTTATCTATAGCTTTTTAAAAGATAAAAATGTGTAAAAATATGCCTTAACGCGCTTTTGCAAAGGCTTACTTAAAGAGCTTGAAAAATCAAAAAAAAGAATGTGAAGCATTGTCAAGGTAAGTGCGCTCATCTTTTTTAAGCGCATTAAAATAAATTTCAATTTCTGCAAAGTGTTTGTAAATTGCTCTTTGTTTCAAAGATTCTAAAATACCCTGAAAATAAATTTTATCGAAGATTTTAAAATTTGTAAGAAATTTAGGTTTTGGTATCAAGGGGGAGACTTGAACTCCCGACCTCCGGCTTATGAGACCAGCGCTCTAACCAGCTGAGCTACCCTGACACTTAAAGCCAGCTTACGCAGACTCTACAAGCCACTACTTTTAAAAAGCTTTGTAAAATGGGCTTTGAAAGCGTTGAATATTGGTTGCGAAGGGCGGATTTGAACCGCCGACCTTCGGGTTATGAGCCCGACGAGCTAACCACTGCTCTACTTCGCGGCAACCGCTACAATGTGGATGGGGTAAAGGGATTCGAACCCCTGAATGACAGGACCAAAACCTGTTGCCTTACCGCTTGGCTATACCCCAGTGTGAGTTGTAAAGACGAATTATAATAAATTTTGCTTTAATTGTCAAGAATTTTTTAAAAAATTTCAAATTCGCATGCTTTTTGCAAACTTTTGTGATTTTCGCGCGCACCTTTATGCTCGCTTGAGAGTTGAATTTAAGAATTTAAAAGATTGCGCAAAATCCGCGCCGCTGTTTTGAAATTTATAAATTTAGCTAAATTTAAGATTTTAAAAAGAAATTTACGCGTGAAAAAGCGTTGATTTAGAAAAAAAATGTATAATGTAAGCTTTAATTAAAGGGATAAAATGGCTTTTGTAAGCGTAGAACAAGCAATAAAGGACCTTAGAAGCGGTAAAATGCTCGTCATGGTCGATGCAGAAGATAGAGAAAATGAAGGCGATATCATTTTTGCCGCACAATTTAGCGACAAAGAGAAAGTTAATTTCACGATAACACACGCTCGGGGTGTGCTTTGCGTGGCTTTGAGCGAGAAAATCGCAAGGCATTTTAGCCTGCCTTTGATGGTGGCAAAAAACACTTCAAGCCACGCCACAGCTTTTACAATAACCGTCGATGCAAAAGGCGTTAGCACAGGTGTGAGTGCCACAGAGCGCGATATTACCATAAGGCTTTTTGCTGATAGTAGTGCCAAAGCTAGTGATTTCATGCGTCCGGGACATATTAATCCACTCATCGCTAAAAAAGGTGGCGTGCTCGAGCGCACGGGACACACCGAAGGAAGCGTGGATTTATGCCGCTTGGCTGGGCTTAAGGAAGCTTGCGTGATCTGTGAAATCGTCAAGGATGATGGCGATATGGCGCGCCGTGTTGATTTGATAAGCTTTTGCAAAAAATTCAATCTCAATATGATAGCTGTTTCTGATTTGATAGAATATCGCTTGAAAAATGAAAGTCTTATCAAACTAAAAAGTGAAAGAGAATGCGTCATAGCAGGCTTTAAGGCGAGAAGACTTGGCTTTGAAGATCACGAGGGCTTGCGCCATATTGTCTTTTGTTTTGGGGAGATTAAAAACAGCGCAAATGTCAAATTTCACGCAAGTGGGAGTGATTTTGAGCTTTTGACTTCAAATAAATTTAATGAGCTTTTAAGGCAGATTAAATTTCTCAGTCAAAATGGCGGTGTGCTAGTGTTTTTGCAGGGCGAGAAAAATCTTGGCGAAAGAAGTGTTAGAAAAAACAGCGCTAAAATCAGCGATAAAAATTCCAATAAAAATCAAAAAATGAGCGAGAAAAACAGCGGCGCGAGCTTTAGAGAATTTGGAATCGGCGCTCAAATTTTAAGATTTTTAGGCATAGAAGAAGTGAGGCTTTTAAGCAAGTCTCAAGCAAGGGAATTTATAGGACTTGAGGGCTTTGGA